>JADJWI010000003.1:330057-660115 GCA_016716435.1 Acidobacteriota bacterium
ATCACGGTTCAAGATCTCGGCTTCAACGCCCGCTTTGCATGCCTCGGCTACCGACTTGTAGGTCGGCACATTGCCCGGCCACGGGTTCTCCGGTATCTCCATACCGTATTTCGTGAATAGTGCCTTTAGCATATCGGCATGCCTCATCTCGGCCCGGACGATGTTGACGAACGGCCGCGGGTCGTTGAACTCGCGGTTGACCTGTTGATAGATGGCAATTGCCATGTATTCGTCGTTCAACGCAAGCAAGAGTCTCTCGATCTCGGCCTTCTTCAAATCGCCTTTGTAAGCAGCAAAATCAAAGTCACAGATCTTGCATTCCGTTGGTTGTTCTTTCTGCACCTCGTTTTGGGTCGCTGCTGCTATTGGCTCCGGCGAGGCAGCTGCGGCGTTGTTCGAGATCGCCGTGCCGCAAGCGGCGGTTGCGAACATGAATAGGGCGAATAGGCCCGTTGTTAATATCACTCTCATTTCTTTACTCCTAAAGAGCGGCGGCCGCGAATTTCTCGGCGGCCGCTCGTCAATGTGTCTTTTATGAATTCGCACAGGCTGTTGCCAGAACATCGGTCGGAAATTCAGCCTCCATCCAAGCTTTCGTTCCGCCCGTTACGTTATAGATCTCCTTGAATCCGGCGTTCTCCAGGATGCTGGTCCCGAGGCTCGAGCGGTAGCCGCTCTGGCAAATAACGTAGGTCGGAAGATCGGGATTGAGCATGTCGATCTCACGTGCCAGCCGATCAAGCGGAAGATTGAGCGTGCCCGCGGCGTGGCCGTTGGCGTGCTCCGCCGGCCTGCGGACATCGACGAACTGAACATCGTCGGTGGCGACCGCTTCCTTGACCTTATCTACCGGGATCTGTTCGACCGTTTTCTTCTCTGCGGTGAAATCGCTGATGAGAATAAAGCCTTTCGTCGTCTCGATACCGACGCGAGCCAGCCGCATAAATGCCTCGTCCACTTGTTCTTGCGTTTCGGCGACGATCGCGACCGGCGTTCCGATCGGGATCAGCGTTCCTGCCCACGAGGCGAACTGGCCACCGAGCCCGATGTTGATCGAATTTGGCACATGGCCCGCACCGAATTCGGTGTTCTGCCGTACATCAACAACAATGCCGTCGAAATCGATGATCTCGTTGGTCGAGAGAGCCGCCGGTTTTGGCAGGTCGTCGAGCGATGCGGAACCTTTTAGATTCTGCGAAGCGCTGACCGGGAAATATGCCGGCACCTCGGGCTGGTCGGATGCGACCACCTTGATGAATTCTTCCTTGGTCATCGGCTTGAGGGCGTAGTTAAACTTTCGCTGCTCGCCGAGCGTTGACCACGTTTCCTTTGAGAGCGATTTGCCGCAGAGCGAGCCCGCTCCGTGGGCCGGATAGACCTCGGTCTCATCGGGCAGCGGAAGGATCTTTTCGTGGAGCGAATCGTAGAGCATCGCGCCCATCTGTTCGGCGGTGAAGCCCTTTGAGCCGATCAGGTCCGGCCGGCCAACGTCGCCGATAAAGAGAGTATCCCCGGTAAACATCTTTACTGGTGCCTCGGCATTTTCCGAGTTCTTTGCAAGTATCGTAATTCCCTCGGGCGTGTGGCCGGGTGTTTCAAGAAACTTGAGCTCGATCGCTCCAACGTTCAGCGTGTCGCCGTCCTTTACCTTGAGGGTTGGGAACTCTGTGTTTGCCCGCTGGCCGTAGATGATCTCAGCTCCGGTCTTGGCCGCAAGCTCCAGATGGCCGCTGACGAAGTCGGCGTGTGAGTGCGTTTCGATCACGTACTTTATCTTTTGTCCGTTGGCCTCTGCCTCGTCGATATACTGCTGGACGTCACGCTGCGGATCGATGATCGCGGCTTCCTCGCCCGAGCCGATGTAGTACGAAGCGTGTGCCAAACATCCCAAGTAAAACTGCTTGAATTTCATTTCCTTCTCCTCTCTCATTTCTTCCTTAAGCTACTCGTTTGTTCCACGGCATCCTTGCGATCAGCAAGCCCATGCCGCACCAGTCGATCACCGCCGTAAAGGCCAACCCAAACCCTACGAAGCCAGCAAGTGCAATGAACCATGGATGCACTAACAAGGTCAGCACCACGCCGGTGAAGACCAGAAGCCCCGCGGCAAACCGCACCTGGCGCTCGATCGACCACGGAGCGTGCTCATCGCGTTCGATCGGCAGATCTTCTTTCTTCCAGGCCTCGAGGCCGCCGACCACGTTGACGACGTTGGTGAACCCCATCGCCTTTAGCCTGGCTTGCGCTTCCGAAGACCGCCTGCCCGTCCGGCACATCACATAGATCGGCTTTGAGTGGTCAAGCTCCTGATGCCGTTCCTCGAGTTCGCCAAGCGGCAGAAGGCTCGCCCCCGAGACCCTTCCGCCCGCAAACTCTACCTGCTCGCGGACATCGACGAGGTGTATCTCGCCGTTCTCCAACTGTTCCTTAAGTCCCACTACAGTACATTCGCTCATTGCTTTGTTCCTTATTTCTCCTTTGTCCTTAAACTAGTGCCAAAAGTCTTGATTGAGTTTCCGCGCGGTCGCGGAGTGAGTTGCAGACCGTGTCGCACATCTCGAAGATGCTCGAATCGGCTACGGAGTAAAAATTGAAATTCTTCTCCTGCCGCCGCTTGAGCAAGCCCGATTCCTGCATCACCTTGAGGTGCTTTGAGACGTTCGGCTGGCTCGTTCCCGTGCCGGCCGCGATCTCGTTCACCGTTTTCTCGCCTTCGCCGATGAAGTGCAGTATCCGCAACCGAACCGGCTCGCCGAGCACCTTGAACCGCTCTGCGATCAAAACCATTAATTCGTCTGATAGAGGTTTCTCTTTCATCATCGCTATATTGCCATATACGCATATAGTGTGTCAACTGGAAAAATGACAGATCGAAACTTGTCCAAAGGCCCCGGGTGCCGGCCCATTTTGTTTCATTTCTTAATGAGACCGCACGTTTCATGAAACAGAGTGAAACACTGAAACAAGGTGAAATCGTGAAACAAGTGAAACGCCGTGGAGTTTTGAGCCCCGGCTTTGTCGAATTCCGGATTCCAAATTCCGGATTCCGAATTCGAAGATGAGCCCTTGCTGACGCGCGGGCCTCCGACACGACATTCCGACTTCCGACTTCCGAATTCCGCATTTCTTGGTGTTCTGTTTTTCTGTGGGCAATGCGCGTTCGCGAAAACATCGTGAACAACGCGAACGTTTGGGACACATGGGACGCCTGGGACATCTGGAACACGTGGCCGGGCTTGGGTCTTGGATCTTTGGTATTCGTTCGCATTGTCAATTGTTAATTGGACCATCGTTAATTGGTTGAAAATTGGGCTTTGGGCTTGGGTCTTGGGTCTTGGGCCTTTGGTTTTTGCTTTTCTACACTCGATCTTGGCATTCCGCTTAATTACTAATCATTAATTGGCGAGAATGAAGGACTTCGGTCTGTTCGAACACGGCTTACCGCTCACTGCTTACCGCTCACTTTCTCCAGCTGTCCATTTTCATTAACCGTTCGGCGAAAGTGAACGGCGATCCGTGAGATATGGAAGATATGGATGATATGAAAGGTGCGAGTTGTGAGTTACCGAGTTGCAGAGTTCGGAGAGTGAAATCCAGATGCCAGATTCGCCACTCGTCACTCGCCACAAAGGCGAGCCCTCGCTTACGGTCGGGCTACTGACACGAGCGGGGCATCGCGCAAAAGAAAAAACGGCCGGGAGGGTTGAACCTCTCGGCCGTTTTTTTAGGTGTTGGAGGGCACCTTTTGCAGGTAAAGTGTGGGCTAGTTTGCGGGCTTGGTTTCGCCGGCTTCTTTTTGCTTGAGGAACTCTTCGCGACGCTGCTGCCATCGCTGGCGGCGTTCTTCGCGACGCTGTTGTCGTTCAAGCCGGTTCTGTTCGATCTGCTGCTTCTGCTCAGGCGTCAGAACGGATTCGACCTGAGTCTTGACGAGTTCTGCACGCTGGCGGGCCTGCGTTCGGAGCTGCTCGGCACGCTGCTTTTGGTCTTCGGTGATGGTGCCGTCGCGTCGTGCCTGCATGATCGTCCGCATCTCTTCGCGAACGGTTTCATCAGGCCGGTTGGCCTGCATTATTCCGCGAATCTGCTCTTTCTGGGCATCGGTCAGGTCGATGCCGCGGAGCCCCATCATCGGGCCGCCACGCATTCCGCGCATGCCGCCCTTTCCGTGGCCGCCGCGCATACCCTTTCCAAGGCCGTCCTTACCGCCGCGGCGTTCATAACTGCGGCCTTCTTTCTTGCCACTGTCATCGGTCGTTTGGGCCGTGACCGCTCCGGCAAAACCCGTAACGAGCACGGCGCCGGCTGCCAGCGACATCAATTTGCTTCTCAATCTCATAATTTTACCTCTTCAGAAGAATTCGGATGATTTCCTTATCGTTTTTCTTACGACACCACCTTAGACGATAGACCTCGCCCTTTAGCCGAAAAATACCTGTAAAGATGTGTAAACTCGCCCGAGCGAAAACCGCCCGGGCTAAACAGGCGAATTGAACAATGCCGATATAAAAGGCTAAAATGCGGAGTTCACGGAAATATTGCAGAACCACGGAGCTAAATGCGTTTTTTGTCTGAGATCAATTCACCGGCCGACCTGCGGCAATTAAAGGTAGAAGACCTGCAAGAGGTCGCCGACGAGGTGCGCCAGTTCATAATCGACACATGTGCCCGCATCGGCGGCCACACCGGGGCCTCGCTCGGGGCGGTCGAGCTTGCCGTTGCGATGCACTATGTGTTCGATACGCCGAACGACCGGCTCGTCTGGGACGTCGGCCATCAGGCATACGCGCATAAGATATTGACCGGCCGCCGCGAGAGCTTTCACACCATTAAGCAATACGGCGGGCTCTCGGGCTTTCTCCGGCGGGACGAATCGGAATACGACACCTTCGGAGCGGGCCACGCCTCGACCTCGATCTCGGCGGCGCTCGGAATGGCCATCGCTCGCGACAAGCTCGGCGAGGATCACCACGTCTGCGCTTTGATCGGCGATTCGTCGCTCGCGGGCGGCATGGCGATGGAGGCGATAAACCAGGCCGGGCATTTGAAGTCGCGGCTGATCGTCCTCTTAAATGACAACGAGATGTCGATCGCTCCGGCCGTCGGTGCTCTGAACAGATATCTCAACCGCATCAAAGAGGCACAGAGCTACCAGCATTTGAAAGAAGAGATCGGCGACGCGCTCGAAAGCGTTCCCGGCTTTGGCCATAGCCTCCGCCGTGCGGCCAAGCACGTTAAGGATGCGATCGCCGCCGCAGTTCTGCCGGGTGCATTGGTCAACGAACTTGGCTTCAAATACATCGGCTATGTTGACGGCCACAATGTTCCGATGCTCGTCCGTGCGCTTGAGGAAGCGAAGAAGATCGACGACGGCCCGGTGATCGTCCACGCGCTGACGACCAAGGGCAAGGGCTTTCCGAATCCGGAAAGAAACTATTACGCATACCACGCGACCGGGCCCTTTGACCCAAAGACCGGCAAGGCCGTCAAGACCTCGGCGGCACCGGCTCCGACCTATACGAAGGTCTTTGGCGATACGCTTTCGGACCTGATGGACGCGGACGACAAGATCGTCGCTATCACGGCCGCAATGCCGGACGGCACGGGCATCGACATCGCGCTCGAACGCCACCCGGAACGCTCATTTGACGTCGGAATCGCTGAGCAGCACGCTGTCACCTTCGCGGCCGGAATGGCTTGCGAGGGAATGAAGCCGGTCGCGGCGATCTACTCGACGTTTCTCCAGCGCGGCTTTGACCAGCTTATCCATGACGTTTGTTTGCAGGACCTCAACGTTACATTCGGAATGGACCGTGCCGGCATCGTCGGTGCGGACGGCCCGACACACCACGGCCTGCTCGACATCGCGTATCTTCGCGGCTATCCGAATATCGTGCTGATGGCGCCGAAGGATGAAGGCGAGCTTCGGGATATGATGCACACGGCGATCGAGCATCCGGGCCCGGCGGCCATCCGCTATCCGCGGGGCAACGGCATCGGCGTGGATATTTCGGGCGAGCCGCAGCTAATAGAGATCGGCAAGGGCGAGATCGTCCGCGAGGGCGAGGACGTCGCGATCGTCGCTTACGGCTCGATGGTCATGCCGTCGCTCGACGCGGCAAGGTCGCTAGAGGCCGACGGCATTAATGCGACGGTCGTCAACGCGCGTTTCGTAAAGCCGCTCGATGAAGCTCTCTTGACCGAGATCGCCGAAACGCACCGGCTTGTTATCACGGTCGAAGAAGCGTATCTCGCCGGCGGATTCGGCTCAGCGGTGCTCGAGTTTTACGAGCACAAGAATCTGCTCGAAGGCCTTCGGGTCGTAAGAATGGGCGTGCCGGACCGGATCGTTACCCACGGCGATGCAAAGCTCCTGCTCGCAAAATATGGCCTCGACGCTGACGGCATCCGCGAAATGGCGACGAAAACGCTTACTGAGTTGCCCGCGTCAAAGAAGAACTTGCGGACGCGGCTTCGGGCGGTGAAATAATCATTAGATCTAACTTTCAGCAATGAAGAAACAAGAAAAACCAAAGAGCGGAATGCCGCTCCTCATCATCGGCCTCGTCTTTGTGGCCGCCGTTATCGGTGCCATCTATATTTATAACTCGGGGACGAGTTCGCCGGCGACGACCGCTTCTAGCAATTCGACCGCGGCCCGGCCGACGCCGAACATGGCCAACGCTCCGGCAGGTGCGCCGATCGGCGTGAATATGCTCGGTTCGCAGACGGCGGCCGTAACGGTAGAGGAATTTGCCGATTATCAATGCGGCGGCTGTGCAGCAGTGCATCCGGTGATGAAGGAACTTGCTTCGGCATATGCCGGCAACCGCAATTTCCGTTTCATTTATCGCCATTATCCGCTTGCCATCCCGGCCCACGACAAGTCGTATGAGGCATCAGCGGCGACCGAAGCCGCCGGGCTGCAGGGCAAATTTTGGCAGATGCAGGACCAGCTTTTCCGCAATCAGGCAGCCTGGACGGCAAACCCGAATTACCGCCAGATCTGGTCGGAATATGCAACGAACCTCGGAATGGATGTTCAGCGATTTCAGGCGGACCTCGCAGGTATTCAGACCAAGAACCGCGTTGATGCCGACATCCAACGCGGCCGGGCCTTGGGTGTAAGCTCGACCCCGACCGTTTTCGTCAACGGCAAGGCCGTGCCTTTCTCGGAGCTGAACAACATCGCGTCGCTTCGGCGGATAGTTGATGCCGAGATCGCAGCCGTCGCCGCCGCACAGCAGTCGAACTCAGCGAACTCCGCTCCTGCAGCCGCAAGCTCGAATCAATAAAAGTGGCCGAAGAGGAAGTAACAGAGAGAGAGATGCCCGGGCTGCGGAAGCTTCCGCTAGCTGCGGGCATCGTCGCCCTCGTCGGGCTGGCAGATTCCGTCTATCTTTCGGTCAAGCACTTCACCGCCGAGCCTGTGCCGTGCAGCCTGGTCGAAGGCTGTGAAAAAGTGCTGACGAGCCCCTATGCCGAGGTCGCCGGAGTTCCGATCGCGGCGGCAGGTGCTCTTGCGTATTTCGCGGCGTTTGCATTCGCCGTTCTCGCGGCCTATGGCGACGAGCGGATGTGGAAGCTCTTCGGTGGGCTTGCGACACTGATGGCCGGCTTTTCGCTTTGGCTGATCTATCTGCAGGCTTTCGTCATCGGGGCATTTTGCCAGTTCTGTCTTATATCGGCGGGGACCTCACTAACGCTGTTCGGTATCTTTATCGCCGCGGCCCTTACCCGCGAAAAAACATCCTTCGAATAGTTGAAACTGCTTTCCCGCTCCAAACGAAATCTACTGTGAAGGGGAGATGCCGCCCGGAAGGCATTTTCCAGTTGGCAAGACACTTTGAAATAGGGTAGCTTTATAGTTTATATATTAACTTAGCAGTGGCAGAAGCTATCTTACAAAGAATTGCAGAAGGTGATCAGGATGCGGTTCAGGCCGCACTCAAGACCTATGGAGGTCTTGTCTGGTCTTTGGCGAAGCGTATGCTCCGTAATCAAGAAGATGCGGAAGATGCGGTTCAGGAAATTTTTCTTGATATTTGGAAGAACGCAGGAAGGTTTGACGCCTCACAATCGTCAGAAACCACGTTCGTAGCAATGATCGCCCGCCGGCGGTTGATCGACAGGTTGAGATTCAACCAGCGTCGTATCTCCGCTGACTCACTCGACGATATTCTGGCCGAACCGGCCGACCGCTCAGCCCAGAACGTTCAGACCGTGGTTGAAGCTCGCGAGGCGTTCAAAGCTTTAGACGTCCTGCGTCCGGAGCAGAAACAAGTCCTTCAGATGTCCATCATCCACGGGCTTTCGCATCAGGAGATAGCGGATGCAACGGGGATGCCGCTGGGAACGGTGAAAACACACGCCCGGCGAGGGCTGATCCAGGCGCGACAGCACCTTGGGGTCGGTTCGGCGGATTCGAAGAAGGAGGTAGCAGTATGAGCATAGAGCGCGAAGAGGCTTTGCTCGACCTCCTGGTAAAACAGGCTACCGTCGGTTTGACCGAGGAAGAGTCGAGAGAGTTGAAGCAATTAGATACACAAGGCATCGGCAGTATAGACGGCCCGGCTTTCGAGCTTGCGGCGGCGGCCTTGAGCATTGCCTCGCTGGACAAATTTGAACCGATGCCGCAGCACGTTGAGGCCCGGATCCTTTTGGATGCGGACCGCTTCTTTGCAGAGCAGAGTTCCCCGGTTGCGGCCGCTTCATCGGCTGCTGAGAAACGTCCGACGGCAGATGAGAATACCCAAGGCTGGTCGGTTTGGAATTGGCTGCCCTGGGGTATCGCGGCCGCGGCGAGCGTTGCTCTTGCAGTGAATGTGGCGACCGACAATCCGACACCGACTTTAGTCCAGCAGCCGACGCCGCAGGTCGAACAAAAGCTGACCCCGGCACAGGAACGTGATCAATTGCTCGCCTCGGCACGCGATGTCATCAAGGCCACGTGGGCACCGGGCAATGTGAAAGAGATAGTTCAGATCGGCGGTGAGGTAGTTTGGAGCGATGAGAAGCAGGCCGGTTATATGACCTTTAAGGGCCTCCCGGCAAACGACCCGAACAAAGAGACCTATCAGCTCTGGATCTTTGAAGAGAACCAGGGTGATAAGACCCCGATCGATGGTGGCGTGTTTGATGTGAATGCGAACGGCGAGGTCATCGTTCCGATAAGTGCGAAGCTCAAGGCGAAGAACCCGGCACTTTTCGCAATTACGATCGAGAAGCCCGGCGGTGTCGTCGTTTCAAAGCGTGAAAAGATCGCGGCCGCAGCCAAGATCGAAGCGCCTAAGACATCAGCCTAGATCGAAACGACGAAAATAAGAAAGGGCCGCGAGCAATGCTCCCGGCCCTTTTGCGTTTTTGAGGAAGTGATTATTTTCGGATCAGCACTACCGACGACTGTTCGGCATCAAGTATCTTCTTAAAGAACCCACGGACCTCATCGTATCTCTCGGTGCCCATTAGACTTCGCTTTATCTCGATCGAACGCGTGAATTGGAGCTTGTCGTCAAGAACCTCGAACGTTCCCTTGTAGGAGCCGAAATCGGATCTAAGGTCGACAGCCTCCGGGAGTTCGTCGACGGCGTACCCTTCCGGCAGGGAAAAGACGGTCGATTCCTTCATCAGAAGCGGTTCCAACCTGATCGGATTTTTCCGGCTCGGGTTTGAAAAGGAAAACGACTGGCGCCGTCCGACAACAACCGGGCGGAAGATCAAAAGACGGCCCTGCATCACTTGTCCGTAAGAGGGGGCCGAGAAGTTGACCTTTAGGTCAAACGCGGCATCGGCGTGCCTATCTTCGGCTTTTAGGTCAATAAGTTTGGCGCCGGTTGCTCCGCGGGTCAGCCAACCCTCGATCGCCTGCTTGTAGTCGCCGGCAGAAAGCTCGCGTACTTCTCGTCGGAAAACGCTCGAGCTTTGGCCATTGGCCATTTCGAGAATGGTCCCCGTCAATCCGCCCTGCCCGTCAAGCTTTGCCTCGATGCGGCGCTGCAAAAGATCCGTAATTGGCGGCGTCACGGGCATCTCGGACAACCCGCCTTTCTCGCCCGCGATGATAAGTCCCTTGCTGCCCTGCAAGTAGTCCGGCAGGTCGCCAACCGGCGTGAACGGATCGGTCGCATCAAATATCAGCAGCCTTCCGAGCGTCGCGTGTGTCATTACGGTTGCGGCTTTTGTTTCCTCCCCAACCCTTACTGCAATAATACAATGGTTGAATTGCCGCGGCGATGCCCATTCTGCACGAACGTACTCCGGATCACCGGAATAGATCGCGATCGGGTAGGCATCGATGCCGACAACCTTTAGCAACGCCCTCATCAGGTTTGCCTTATCTTTGCAGTCGCCGTATCCACGGTTCAGGACCAGGTTCGAGGGTCTCGGCTTGTATCCGTTCCCATGTCCGACGCCGATGTCGATCGAGATATACTGCAGGTTCTGAACGAATGTACCAATGGCTTGGATCTTTTCGAGCTCCGTCTTCGCTCCTGAAGTAAGTTCCCGGGCCTTTGCCTCAATACCTGCATCGATAATGACTTGCGGTTCGTACAGTGACGTTGCCCAGCGAGAAACATCCAGCCAGTCCGCAAACGCCTTGTTGACCGCATTGCTGCTGGCTTCAGGCTCGTAATTGACGGCGATCCGCGGAGCAAGATGGACCAACGACGGGCTCTGCGGCTCACTTTTGATCGGCGGAAGACTGTTCAACAGCCAAGTGTAGGTGGTTGAGGCACGTGACGGACTTAACTCTGTATGATTGAAGGTTCGAGACGTTGCCTTCCAGCCATCGGGAAGAGTGAGCTGATAACGCGACCTGAGCACAGGCAAACGCCCCTGAAAAATAAAGATGTCCTGATAGAAAAGCGGAGAATCCTCACTTTCGACCGAATAGGCGAACACATCTCCAGGAAGAGCGTCACGACTTGCGTTGGCGACCTTGACCCGCCCCTCGTTATAGATATCGTCCGGGTCAGCAATTACATCAACGATCGACTTTCTATCGAACTCCTTCGCAACCGCTCCGCCGCGGATAAGCCATGCCGCCATTTCATTGACCTTGCCGGAGCTTACAAGGTAATGCGCCTGCCCTACAGCATGGTCGCGACCCTCATTCGTTAAGAGCTTAACGGCGTACCTTTCCGTTGTTATCAGCTTTCCGTTCGAATTAAGTGTCACTGACTGTTCGTTCAGGAGCACGACGGCCGAAACATCGCTGGGATACGATGGAACCGGAGCCGACATTGCCTCCCGAACCCAACCGGGAACCTGAGCGAGGGCTCCGCCGGCCGTAACCAGAAAAAAAGCCAAGGTTATTGTGCGAACGAGTACTTTCATGTTGAGGCTCCTGGGAAATCATCGGCCCGGTACCTGCAGGTTCCGGGCCGGGCTTAGTTTATTGTGTCGGGCGAACGAGCACTGAATGCATATCGTTCTTGTGAAAGATATCGAAGAGCTGCTTGATCGCCGGGTAGGTTTCGGCTTTGAAGTAAACATTTCCCCCACCGCCAAAATGGAACTTCCGTCTGTATATCAAAATACCTTCCGCCGCGTTTATCTGCATTTTGACGGAATGCGAGCTGATGTTTGCAGGATCCCCGGCGTCGCCAGGTGCGTTTGCTTCTTCGAGTTGATGGCCTGGGGGAAGCTTGATCTCGATCTCATCCTCCTCTGACCAGCCGTAGGGGAAGTAAACACCGTATTGCCGCGTATCGGAAGAAAATACCGGCTTCGATCCGTATTCAAAGAAGCCCGGCTGAACCATCAACCTCCGACCGGCCTTTGCCGCATAACCGGGAATCGAGATATCGAACGCGTAAACAAGCGGTTTCGAGCTGTCATCAAAGTTCTCGACCACAACGTTGCTTACTTCGGCGGTGCTGATCCTGCTCTTTATCTCATCCTTTAGATTCTCGATCCGCTTCGATTCGGAATCGCGGTACTGATCCCGTCGGCGGCTGATCGCTTGATGTCCGGTATAGGCTATCGAAACCGAGCCCTTGAGCATACCATCAGCGCCTAGGTTCAACTTTGCCTTTCTTATCGCCTTGGAGAGCTCCGGCTCGGACGATGCGGTCGTGATCCACAAATAACCACCATCTCCGATGAACATCGAGCGTACGTTCTCCCGGTACCAGGGGGTCTCGCCAAAGCCAAGATAAGGCGTCCCGGGGCTATAAACCTTCCATTTTCCGCCGATCTTTACTCCGATTCCTGCGGGCTCGACAAAATTATTGAAAGGATATTTCTCCGGATTAAAGAAGTTCTCGCTGCGGTCTGACATCAAGGCGATCACGACCTCGTAATCGAGCGATCTGGCGAGCGAGGCAAATAGAAGATCGATGAATGCCGTGCTGCCCATCTTTCGCTTAAGCACGTCGTCCGCATCCTTGATCTTCAGATCCTCTCGCTGTTCATCCGTAAGCGATCTGTCATAGGTAATGTTCTTGATCTCGTTCTTACAATAGTCATATAGACGCCGCAGTTTCTCGTCCTCGGTCGTTGCACCGGCGGTCAATTGAGTTGCAAGAGCCTTGACCTCTTTCTTTGGCTTAGTAAGTTCCTTGAAAGCGAGATCCCAGACACGGGCCACTTGCGGCCATACCAATATAGCCCCGAGCGAGTTGTACGAAACATACGCCCATTGCCGGACCTCATCGTCTGGCGGCATATATGGTTCGTCCTTATATGCAGGGACATCATAGAGCGTCGCGACCTGATACCCCTTGTTCGCCGGGTCATCGCGGAACCGAGCCTCGGGAATGTTGTACCAGTTGTACTTAAGCGTTGATTTACCGAACGGCCGGATCAGATAGGTCACCTTCTGCATTGGTATATCGCGCTGGAAGATAAGCCGCTCACCGCCGACCGAATCGCCTTTGATCGTTTCCACATACTGGTACTCAACAATAACGCCCGGCTCGATCGCAGGAACGGCGAATGACTTAGCCATAAATCGGGCCTTTCCGACCTTGGCCACCTCCCGCTCAAAAATGTCTGTCGGGGCGAGGTTTACGATCGTCCCGTCCGGCTTGATCACCCTCGCTGCAACATCCTCGATCTTCTTGCCCTTGGTAAACGGTATATCCAATTTACTGAACTTTTCACGACCACGTTCGGTAAAGATCTTTAGCCGCACGTAGTGCGAAATGGTCAGCCGCGAAAGCTTTTTATCGTCCAGCCGCGTTTCCCAGAAAAGGGCCTCGGCGTCTGCTTCCTTATCGACTTTCGGTTCTTTCATCGCGAGTTCAGCCGGAGAAACGGGCCGCCACTCTTGGCCGAAAACCACAAAGGAAGGGACGAGGACGAACAAAAAGGCAAGCGGAAGCGAAAGACGCCTTTCGCAGGAGAAGTGTTTCAAAAACATCATTTCTTTTTTCTTATGAGGGGCCGCGGGCTTAGAGGGCTAAGCCATGATTCGCGGGAAAACCAATTTGGGAAACTGTATCGTTTCGGGTTCTGAAAATTTTAGGCGAGTTTGCCCAAGAAATCAATAACTTTTTTTTACAATCGGCCGAAATAAGACAAAGCGGGCCATCCGCGAGGCGGCTGGGCGGAGAGCAACGCACCGGCATAGAGACGGCGGAAGGGTTGTGGTATAATCCGCGTTTTATCAGTAACTCATACATAATAAACAACTTTCAGGAGCAAGATAATGGCACTTGACATCGCTAAGATACAGGAACTGCTTGGGAGCGAGGCGGAGACGCTGCTCTCGCATGAATCGAAGACAATTTCTAAGGACCATCTGCATTTGCCGGGCGGGGATTTTGTTGACCGGGTCGTTTCGCAATCGGACCGCAACCCGATGGTGATGCGGTCGATGCAGACGCTTTTTGGCACGGGCCGGCTCGCCGGTACGGGCTATCTTTCGATACTGCCGGTCGATCAGGGCATTGAGCACTCGGCCGGTGCGAGCTTTGCACCGAACCCGCAGTATTTCGACCCCTCAAATATCGTAGAGCTCGCTATTGAAGGCGGCTGCAATGGCGTCGCCTCGACCTTCGGCGTGCTCGGCTCGGTCGCACGGAAGTATGCACACAAGATCCCGTTCATCGTAAAGATCAACCACAACGAGCTGCTCACTTATCCGAACGCCTTTGATCAGGTGATGTTCGGCACCATCGAGCAGGCACGCAACATGGGCGCGGTCGCGGTCGGGGCGACGATCTACTTCGGCTCGGACAATGCGACGCGGCAGATCACCGAGGTCGCCGAGGCATTTGCCTACGCCCACGATCTCGGGATGGCGACCATCCTCTGGTGCTATCTCCGGAATTCGAAGTTCAAAACGGCCGAGGGTGATATGCATACGGCGGCCGACCTTACGGGACAGGCGAACCACCTCGGCGTCACCATCCAGGCAGACATCATCAAGCAGAAGCTGCCCGAGCGGAACGGCGGCTACAACGTCCTCAATACCGAGAGCAGCTACGGCAAAACCAACCCGAAGATCTATTCGGAGCTGACGACCGACAACCCGATCGACCTCGTCCGCTATCAGGTGGCCAATTGCTATATGGGCCGCTCCGGGCTGATCAACTCCGGCGGCGAATCAAAGGGCTCCGGCGACCTTGCCGATGCCGTCCGCACCGCGGTCGTCAACAAACGCGGCGGCGGAACCGGCCTCATCTCCGGCCGCAAAGCGTTCCAACGCCCAATGGCCGAAGGCGTCGAACTCCTCAACGCCATCCAGGACGTTTACCTCTGCAAAGACATAACCGTCGCATAGCCCGTTCAATACTTTCAACCCCATCAAAGCAGCCTCCGCGGGCTGCTTTTTTTGCAGAAGCCTGCACGTAAGTAAGGGCGTTTCATCCAATGCGGAATCTGGAATCTGGAATCTGGAATTCCAAGTTTCCCTTGACACCCCTGTTACAATCGACCCAATAAGCCAACCACCTCCGGGCGCGGAGCATCTTTGATGGTTAGAATCATGCAATTGCGAACGCCCGACAAAACGAAACGCATCACGAATTTCCCAGAGAATTGCAGAATCTCAGGCCTTACCCTTTTATTATGGTAAAAGCGAAATTATCTTTGCTGGTTGTTTTCATTATCGTGGCGGTTGGGTGTACACCACCGCAGTCAGTGGATAATGGTCTCGATAAACGCGAGATTAGCAACACGTTTTCTGCGAAGGAGCAGCAAATACTCCCCAAGGAAATGGTGATTTTTATTGGACGGGGCGGTTGCTGTTATGGGCATTTTATTTCGATTGATAAGGCCGGAGATCTGCAATATTCCGTTGCAGCATACACTTTGACAACATTCGATGAAACTCACTCGGAGAACCATCAACCTAAGACTTTCGACCCAGCACTTATTAGCGTAGACAAAAAATATGCGCCCCAAAGTCGTAAAATTCCGGCCGATAAGGTTGAACGACTCGCACGGCTAATTCAAGACGAAAAGACAATTTATTTAAATGATACATCTGTCTCGGACGACGATTTTATTTATTACATCTACCTCGATAAAAGCAGAATAGCTTTGGGCTATGAATCACACTTGAAGAGCTTTCCTGAGAACCTGCAGGAATTGATCAGCCTGATCATTGGCGAAGTTGAGCTTCACGAATTGCCCGGGATGGCCTAACTGTATGGACACGTTCTTTCCTGATGATAAGACGTTCCAGTTATTCGCATAATCGCAGGCCAGCCGCTTTTGTCTTTTAGTTTATGGAGATCAATAAAGAGGAAAGTGGGACCTTATTTCGAGAGTTACAGACCTGCGTCATAAGGGTGAATTAGTAGCGAGGGCCGAACGGCTTGGAAGAATACTAACGCTGAAGCCACTTTAATAGGGTAATGCAAAAACCGACGAAAATTTACTTCGTTTGTATCTGTTTCG
This sequence comes from Acidobacteriota bacterium, assembly GCA_016716435.1. Classification (NCBI taxonomy): domain Bacteria; kingdom Pseudomonadati; phylum Acidobacteriota; species Acidobacteriota bacterium. The sequence goes on from JADJWI010000003.1 coordinate 345,910, forward strand.
TAGGCCTAACCGTGTGGGGCTGTGCGTCACAAGGGACGTCGAACGTGTCAGATCTGGAACCACAAACGTCGAAAAATCTGCCTGAGACCACGACAAAGCAGAATAACGAACAGAGTTTGTGTCAAAGAGAAGGTCTAGGGTCGTTGGATATCCTCGGGCTTCCAGTTGTTAATTCCCCAGAGCAACAATTTGATCAATTCATCAGAATTGCCGAGTCGGAATTGGCCATTGATCCAAATTTGAAGACCTTACAAAGGAATCCCTCAAGTTATTCTCTCCAGATTCGCGAAACGGAGCATTTTGTTTTTGCTCTTTTGAGTCCTATTGATCGCGGACACTATCCTCAGGATGGAAGCGGTGAAAGTGAGATCGCCAGGGACGTACTTTATACGATATGCAAGGCGGATAGAAAGATAGTAGGAAGGTCGATCTTCAAATAGGAAGTCTGAATTCCCGAATTGAGGTGTTCTTGGGAAGATAACTCAATGATTCTTCCAGCGTGTTTTTGTTGTCAGCGCTTCAAACATTTCCAAACTCACAGCGTTTTGATCGGTCGCGTTCAGGTTCTGTCGCGCGTTTGGTATGCTTTCGGCATCAAACGTTTTTGATGGAGCTTCTCGGCCGCCTTAGCCACAAGTTCGTCCTTTTGCACGTCTCGGGCATTCCGGTGCGTGCGGATGTCCGCTGGCTAGCGGTGCTTTTGGTCATTTCGGGCGTTATCGCCGGCGGCATTCAGCCGATAACGGGCAGCCTTGGCTTAAGCTTTGTGCTTGGGCTTTCGGCGACGCTCGTTTTTTTTGTCTCGATCTTTCTTCATGAATTTTCACACGCGGCGGTCGCCCGGATGGAAGGGCTTCGCGTGGTCGAGATCGTCTTGCATCCCTTCGGCGGGCTGACGCGGTTTGCGAGCGAGCCCGATTCACCGCGGGCGGAGTTTCGGGTGGCGATCGCCGGGCCGGCGGCGAGCTTTGTGCTGGCGGTCGTTTTTGGTGCGGCGGCGGCCGCGGCGGATGCGGCGGAGCTCAATGTGCTCTCGCGGCTGATGCTGACGCTTGCGATCGGCAATCTTCTGGTCGCGGCTTTCAATATGTTTCCCGGTTATCCGCTTGATGGCGGCCGCGTTTTGCGGGCATATCTCTGGCGGACGGGGCGAAACCTTACCGAAGCGACCATCCTAACCGGCCGGAGCGGCCAATGGATCGCGGCGGCGCTTATCGCTTTCGGCATTCTGATCGTCATTGCCCGGCAAGATCTTTTCACCGGGCTCTGGGCCGTTATCGTCGGCATTTTTCTTTTTGACGCGGCAGGCTCGATCATCCGCGAGATGAACTCGGCCTCGCAGGTGCGGGTGCAGGATGTGATGAAGCTCGCCGTTGCCATCGAACCCGAGCGGACGATACACGAGGTCGTGGAAAATATTCTGCCGATGAACCGCCAACCGGTATTCCCGGTCGCCCGCGAGAAGAAGTTATTTGGAATGCTCCTGCTTGCCGAGATACGCGAGCTCGACCCGAAGGCCTGGCACGCGACCAAGGTCAGCGACGTTATGCGGCCAATCGCGGCCGAGCACTTCGTCGATCTTGATACAACATTGATCGAAGCCCGCGAGGCCGTAAGGAGAAACGGCATCGGCGCCGTCTGTGTCGTCAACGCCGAGGGAAAACTGGTCGGCGTTTTTCGCGGCTAGAAGTTAGCCGACACACCGGGCGAAAAGCTGTGATATTCTAAGTGTTTAACAACCTTCGAAGCCAAGCTTCGAACCGCCGAAAATGGAAATGACGGACTACATGCCTTCGCTGATCACGCTGCGTAATCTGCTAGATATTACGCTCGTTTTCATCATTGTGTATGTCGTGCTCAAGCTGCTCCGCGGCACTCGGGCCGTCCCGACGATGGTCGGCATCGTGCTCATCGCGTTGCTTTATTGGCTCTCTGTCGCGCAGGACCTCGCAACACTCGAGTTCGTGCTCCGCTGGGCGGTCGTGCTGCTGCCGTTTGCGATCATCGTCCTGTTTCAGAGCGAGATCAGGCAGGCGCTTATCTACTTTGCCAATCGGCTGCGGTTCCCGATCGTTAATCGGCAGCGGGGCCAATTTGGCGGCAGTGTTTTTGACGAGATAGTGCTTGCCGTAACGACGCTTTCATCTGAAAAAACGGGTGCTCTGATCGTCATCGAGCGCAACGTCGGCCTCAGAAACTTTATCGATTCCGGCGTCCAGCTTGATGCCGTCATCAGCTACGACCTGATGGTCACCATCTTTGACCCGGCGACGCCGCTCCACGATGGCGCGGTTGTAATTAAGGACGAGCGGATCGCCGCGGCCTCGGTCTTTTTGCCGCTGACGAAAAACCCCGAGATCTCTCGCGAGCTCGGCACGCGCCACCGCGCCGCCATCGGCATCACCGAAGGCACAGACGCCATTTCGATCGTCGTCTCAGAGGAAACGGGGCTTGTCACCTGGGTCGAGGGCGGCCGGGTTCGCCGAAATCTTGATACAGCACAGCTCCGCAAACTGCTCTTTACGGCGATGGGCGTTCCGACCTCCAGTGCACAGAAAAAGGCCCTTAAGAACATCAAGGAGGCGAAAAGCGAAGCCGCGACCTAGATGGACCTGATCAAGGAAAAAATTGCCGAGGCAGGTTCCGTCGGGCTCTTCATCAAACACATTCTGCGGAAGGTGTTTCTTGAGGACTGGCTCATTAAGCTGGTCGCGCTTGGCGTGACGCTCGCGCTTTGGGTCGGCGTAACGGGCCTTAGCACACCGACCCGCGAACAGATCCCGGCCGTTCCGATAACGCTCCGCACCGCCGAAGATTTTGTCGTCAGCAATACTCCGCTTGAAACGGCGAGCATCGTCGTCAGCGGCGATAAGCGCCGGCTCGGGCAGATCGACCGCTCGGCACTCCGCTTTTATCTTGACCTTACGGGGCTCGGGCCGGGCGAGCACGTCGTTGACCTTCTGCCGCAGGCCGATGCACTCGACCTGCCGAGCGGCGTAAAGGTCGAGGAGATAAGCCCGGCATATGTTCCCGTCCGGCTTGAGGCCGTGCAGGAGCGGGCCGTCAGCGTTGCGATCGAAACACGCGGCGAGCTTGCCCAAGGGTTTGAGGAATATTCGCGAGCGGTGGTGCCGGCATCGGTAAGAGTACGCGGGCCGGAGAGCGCGGTGCGGAGCCTTGAAAGCGTTTCGACCGAGCGGATCGACATCGGCGGAAGCCAAACGGATGTCGTCGTCCGCCAGGTCCGGCTTAATGTGGCGAGTGCCAAAATAAACCTGCTCGACCCCTACGTAGACGTCACCATCCGCATCGGCGAAAAGCGGATGGAACGCATCTTCCTCGTGCCGATCGCAGATGAAAGCGGCCGGCGAGCAACGGTCGTCCTCTTTGGCCCAAGGTCGCCGCTGCTCCAGGTCGAGCCCAGCGACCTAAACGTAACGCTTGAAACCAGCGAAAACGGCGAAACATCGCTCAAACTCACCTTACCGCGCAACCTCGAAGGCAAGGTCGAGATCAGAAAACTGGCGCTTTAGATAGGTGATATGAATGCCTGTGTGGACCTGGTGTTTACTGCTTCTTTAACGCAGAGAACGCAGAGTTCGCGGAGAGGTATCGAGCTTGAATCCGCAATCGGTTTGCGATCGATTCCTTTAGAGAACTCTGTGTCCTGTCTCTGTGTTCTCTGTGATCTCTGTGTTTCAAATCCCCCTTAACACCCGTTCCGCACAGTTTTATCAAGAACAAGATCGCCGTTCGAGGGCTAAGGTTTCGCGGCAAGGAATTCTCTTAGATCGGCGCGCATCTCTTCGGATATTTCGTGGCCGGCGTCGTATTGGCGGGTGGTTGTGTTGGGTAGGCGTTTCGTGAGCCGCTCGGCGAAGTCGGCGAATTGCTCGTTGGTGTACCATTCGTCATCGTCGCCGTAGAGGTAAAGCACGCGACCGTTGAACTCCTTGTAAAGCGGGCTCGTCTCAAGGTCGCCCGGAATGCCGCCGCAAACGCCGATAACGGCATGTACCGCCTCGGGATAGGTCAACGCAAAGCGAAAGTTGAGAGCGCACGCCTGCGAAAATCCGTAAAGATATACGCGGGAAGGATCTATGGCACCTTCCTCGCTCAGGCGGTCGATGAGGTCGAGCAAAAAGCGATGATGGAGCGCGACCGATTCCTCCGGCCGGTGGTCCGTAAGCCAGCCGAAGCCGACACGGTAGCCGTCATCAGTTTTGCGAAAGTGCTGGTGTGGAGCCTCGACCGAGGCGATGACAAAGCCCTCGGGGGCGATCTGCCGAGCCTCGCGCATCATATACCGCTTGTGCGCTCCGTAGCCGTGGACTGCGATCAGGAGCGGCGCCGGCTCGGCGAGGTCCTGCGGCAAGAGGAGGTCGTAATAAAGCTTGATCTCAGCCGTTATGTATTGGTCGCGTTGTATTTCCGCTTCGCTCATAAGAAAACTCAATTCAACCAAATCGCCCGCCGATAGACAAGGCATAGCCGCGGGCCTTATTCTTGCGGTTTAGCGTCTCCGCGATGAAAGCTGCCATCAGCAAACTAGACCAGCTCGCCGGCATCGGGCCGGAAGGCACGCTCGCTGCGTGGCTTGAGCGCGGTGCGTTCGCCTGCCTTCTGCTGATGGCGGCGGCGGTTCCGCACTCGATCGCCGCGACACAGATCGCCTGGCTGCTCGGGATGGCGCTCTCGGCCGCGAGGCTTTTCATCACGCCGCGGCCGCGGTTTCGCTTTTTTGCTTTTGATGCATTCCTGCTCGCCTTTATCGGTTGGAGCGTCCTAAGTGCCGCCCTTTCTTACGAACCGGCGATCTCGATCGATAAGCTCCGCGGCGTCGGGCTTTTTCTCATTTTCTTTTTTGCGCGGCTCAATTTGCGAACGCGATCCGCGATCGCCGCCATCGCTTTTCTGATGATCGGCTCGGCGATGGTCAACGTCGTCTGGCAGCCGTCCGAGCGGATCATCGGCCGCGGCGTTGAGGTCCATGGGGTCCGGCCCGACGGAGCTTTGGCAAAGGCCGGGCTCGCCGATGGCGACGCAATTCTTCGCATCAACGGCAAGCGAATCTCTTCGCCGGATGAGATCATCACCGCCCTGGAGGCAAATGAAACGGTCGGGGCGATGTTCAACCGGCCGGACATTTATCGCACCCTAACGCTCCGCCGCTCGGACCTCGTCGCGGGCAAATCGCCCGAGGAGCGGCTTGGCTTCGCGTCGTGGAAAAAGAGCCACCGCTGGCGGGCACAAGGCTTTTTTGGCCATTTTACGACCTATGGCGAGGTGCTGCAGATCATCGCGTCGCTCGCTCTCGGCCTTGTGCTCGGGCTCGCCTTCGGCCGCGGTGCTTCGCTTGGCGAGTTCTTCAGGTCGCAGCGGCTTCGGCTGGCTTTGATCGCAGGCATTTGCCTCGCGCTGATCTGCGTCGCTCTGCTGCTCTCGGGAACGCGGGCATCGCAGCTTGGTCTGCTTGTTTCGGGCATTGTGATGGTCTTTGCCATTGGGAATCGACGGCTGATCGCCTTGATGCTGGTGCTTCTGATCCCGGCGGCGGCCGGCGGTTATTACGTCATGCAAAAAACGCGACAGCAGGACGAGACGAACGAATATCGAAAGACGATGTGGCGCGACGGCGTCCGGCTCGCGACCGGGAGCCCGCGGCATCTGATCGTCGGCGTCGGGATGGATTCGCTCAAAGAACGCTGGCAGGAATGGGGCCTTTTTGACCGCGGCTGGCTGCCGATGGGGCATTTCCACTCAACGCCGATCCAGATCGCCGCCGAACGCGGGCTCCCGGCACTTCTGTTCTGGCTGCTCTTTCTTGGAGCTTTTGCCCGCAGCCTCTGGCGATATCTTCGGGCGAGCGGCGACTTGCCCGATGTTCCCTATGCGATAGTTCTCGGCGTTCTCGGCGGGGTCGCCGGCTTTTTCACGGCGGGCATCGTCCACAATAATCTTGGCGATGGCGAGGTCGCGATGGCCTTTTACCTCGCGGCGGCTCTCGGTGCGGCCGAGCTTGTTAACAAAAATGTATGCACCGAATAGGGCAGGCCGCGTTGCAAAAGCGTGAACCAAATTGCGGTTTTTGCCGTATTCTCATCTAGAAACAAGAGGAAATCTATGAAGCTAAATACCCGCACTCGTTCTATCTACGCCTTCGTTCTCGCATTTGTGATGGTCGTTACGGCCATGCCCGGTGCGGTATTTGCGAACGGCCCCGCACCGGCAGCCGACTACACAGCTGCACTCGCCACGATCGAGGAGAAGCTCGAGGCTCGTCGCAAGGAGCTTGGCATTCCGGGAATGTCGCTCGCCATCGTCAAAGACGACAAGGTCATTTATTCAAAGGGCCTGGGCTACAAGGACTTCGAGAAAAAGGTCCCAGTGACGCCAAATACGCAGTTCGCGATCGGCTCGGCGACCAAGGCTTTTACCGCACTTTCCGTGCTGATGACGGCCGATGAGGGCAAGCTCTCGCTCGATGCCTCGCCGCGAACGGTCCTGCCCTATTTCAAAATGGCCGACCCCGAAACCGACAAGAACATCACCATCCGCGATCTGCTGACGCACTCCTCGGGGCTCAACCGTACGGATCTCGCGATGATCACCGGACGGTTGACGCGGCAGGAGTTGATCAAGGTCGCCGGCGAAGCAAAACCGATCGGAAAGCTCCGCGAGCGCTTCGGCTATCAGAACCTGATGTACACGGCGGCCGGCGAGGTCGTCGCCGTTGCCCAAGGGCAGGAGTGGGAAAAGTTCATCCCCGAACGTATTTTGCAGCCGCTCGGGATGAAGACGAGCACTATGACCATCGAACAGATGGAGAAGGTCGCCGACCGCTCGTTCGGGTATAACTACAACTTCGACACAAAAGAAACCATCCGCCTTCCCTATCGCGAGATCAAGCAGGTGGCACCGGCGGGTTCGATCAATTCCTCGGCAAACGAGATGGCCGAGTGGCTCCGGTTCATCCTCGCCGGCGGCGTGCACAATGGCAAACGGCTTGTCTCGGAAGCGAGCTTTGCCGAGTGGATGAAGCCGCAGATGAACGTTACGCCGAACGGTTCGGTCAAGTACGCACTCGGCTGGTTCGTCCGCGACTGGAACGGGATGACCGTTGTAGAGCACGGCGGAAACATCGATGGGTTTAACGCACTCGTGGCGATGATCCCGGAGAAGAAGCTCGGTTTTGTGATGCTGACGAACGTCTCGGGCTCCTCGCTCGGCAGCGAACTTATGCCGATCGTTTGGGAAAACATTCTCGGCAAGCCCGAGGGTGGCAAAGACGTTGCGAAACCGGATCAGCCCGCCGCGGGCGGTGCCGTTCCTGCGGACCTTGTCGGCAAGTATCTGACGCCAAATGGCGAAGGCACCATCGAGATAAAAGAGGTCGAGGGCAAGATCTCGCTCGTCGTTCCCGGCCAGCAGCCCTATGCACTTGCACCGAAAACCGACGGCAAGTTTGCGATGACGCCGCTGCCTGATTCATTCTCAATGTCCGTTAAACGCGACGCCGCGAAACAGGTCGAAGCGATCGTACTGGACCAGCCGCAGGGCAGCTTTACCTTTACGCGCGTCAAGGGCGATGCCGCTCCGGCAGACCTGCCTTCGATAGATGAGTTGATGGCAAAGGTCATCGAAGCTTACGGCGGCGAGACGAACCTCCGCAAGTTCAAAACGCGGGTCACGACCTCGACCGTGAACTTTGAGAACCAGGGCGTGACCGCAGCCGGAACGTCATGGGCAAAAGCCCCTGGAATGTCCGCTTCGGAGTTTACGATGACGGCCGCCGGAAAGGTCATTGCAAAGGGCTACGACTTTTTTGACGGCAAGGGAGGCGAGGAAGCCTACACCTTCGCTCCGGTCTCGAAGTTTACTGGTAAGACGCTTGAGAACCGGCGGATCGATTCGGACTTTTACGCGCCGCTTAATAGGAAGACGAACTACGACAAGGCCACGGTGCTTCGCAAGACCAAGTGCGGCGAAGAGGAGTGTTACGTAGTTGAATTCGATTCGGAAAAGGGAACGAAGACGACCGACACCTATTCGACGAAAACGAACCTGCTTGTAAGGCGTGATTCGGTCATCCCTTCAAGCACGAGCAGCCAGCAGATAGCGATCACGACGACCTTTGAGGATTACAGGAACGTTGACGGCCTGATGATGCCGTTCCGCACTGTGCAGAACAGCCCGAGCAACGGCCGCGTTGTATCGCAGATACGGGAGGTTAAGCACGACGTCAAGGTCAGCGACAAGGTCTTCAAGCCGCGGAAGCTGAAGTTCTAAAGGTTTCGCTATTGGATCCCGGCCGCTTCCATCAGGTTCGGGGTAAACATGGGCTCGCTGTGGTCAAAGACCGCATCGAGCTCTTTTTCTACCGAACCGTGGCCGGCCGGTATTTGCTTGACCAGAGGCTCGAAGTTGCGGAAGTCGTAAAGCTCGGGGTCGAGCAGGTGCGAGGCGGTCACGTTCGTAAGGGCCGTCAGCATCGAGCTGCGAAGGTACGGGACTTCCTTTGCAAGTTCGCTGACGATCTGCTTGACGCGGGCCCGCTTCAGGTTCGGCTGCGAACCGCAGAGATTGCACGGGATGATCGGAAACTGCTTTTCCTCGGCATAGGCGGCAACGTCCGATTCCTGACAATAAGCAAGCGGCCGGATGATCGTGTTTCGCCCGTCGTCGCTGCGAAGGATCGGCGGCATCGCCTTGAGCTGGCCGACGAAGAAAAGATTGAGTAAAAATGTGTTTATGATGTCGTCGGCGTGGTGGCCGAGCGCGATCTTTGTGCAGCCCTCTTCGACCGCGACCGTGTAAAGTATTCCGCGGCGAAGCCGGGAGCAAAGCGAGCAAAAGGTCTTGCCCTCGGGCACGTGTTTCATTACGACCGAGTAAGTGTCTTCCTCGATAACGCGATATGGAACGCCGACCTCTTCTAGATAATTCGGCAGCACCTCGGCCGGAAAGCCGGGCTGTTTTTGGTCGAGATTAACGGCGAGAATCTCAAAGTTGACCGGTGCCCGCCGGCGAACGTCGAGCAAAAGGTCGAGCATCGTGTAGCTGTCCTTTCCGCCCGAAAGGCAGACCATCACCTTGTCGCCCTCGGCGATCATTCCAAAATCGCCTATGGCTTGGCCCATCTTCTTTAACAACTTCGATTTTAATTTACTCTCTGCAAACAAATTGGTCCGCGACCTCCGAAACCTTTAATACTTACATAGATGCTGCCCGATGAGCAATAGTCGCCCGTTTACTAGACACCGCGGCAAAGCTGAACTATCATTCCCTTCAGGCATACGAGGCGACGAAAAGCACCCCAGCGAAGCGCACTTCGCAAACCGCAGTTTCTCTCGGTTTACTTTGCCTAGCGTTCCAAAATACTTAAATTAAGGAGTTTTTCTATGATCAGAATGGGACGTTCCAGAACGGAACCTCAGGAACCGGCAAACAGCTACAGCCAGCCAACGCAAACGGCGCCGTACGCAGCCGAACCGGCCGCATCGCCATCGTCATCGCGTGCCGTTACGGACAGCGAGGCGATGGCCCGCGACATCAAGGAAGGCCGCCTTAGCGGCTTCGTCGGCCACGGGACGGTGCTCTCCGGCGAGACGAATTTTCAGGCAATGCTTCGCGTTGACGGCCAGCTCGTCGGGAACGTTAGCTCAGAAACCGGGACGCTCATCGTCGGCTCGAACGGGCAGGTCGATGCCAATGTCTCGGTCGCGGCAGCCGTCGTCAATGGCGTCGTTAACGGCGACATCATTGCTTCCGAACGCGTTCAGCTCGGCCGGACGGCCCGCGTCGTCGGGAACATCCAGACGCCGCGGATGATCATCGAAGACGGAGCCATCTTTGAAGGAATGTGCTCGATGATGGGTGCCCGCAAGGCCATCGAACAGCAAGCGATAGAATCTGCCCGGGAGATCGAAGCCGAAGCAAGCATGTACAACGAGCCGGACTCGATCGAGATCGGATCTGAAGAAACGGAAGACGACGACGAACTTGTAGAGGCCGCAAAAGGTTAACGCCGTCCGAATTGCGTGGCGGATAAAGATCAAGGGCGGGCATCGATTTGTCCGCCTTTTTTTCAATAAAGGAGATTAACAATGCTTCGCGATTTCAAAAAATTTATCGCTCGCGGAAATGTGCTCGACCTCGCGATCGCCGTTATTATCGGAGCGGCTTTCGGTGCCGTTGTAAAAAGCTTTACGGACGGCATCATTATGCCGGTCGTCGGTGTGCTGACGGGCGGCATTGATTTTTCAAGCAAGGTCATCAACCTCGGCGATATGCCGGTCTCAACCGCCGAACAAATAGCCGCCGCACAAGCAGCCAAACAGCCGCTGATACTTTACGGCCAATTCATCAACGAGATCATCACGTTTCTGATCGTCGCATTCGTGATGTTCCTCCTCGCGCGATACGCGATCGGCCTTTTCAAGGGCCTCGAAGCCGAAGCCGCACCATCAGCAGAGGAAACGCTGCTGACGGAGATACGGGATATTCTTAAGGCAAAGTGAGTTTCATCAATTGATGAGCCCATCGGGCTCGCTAAAGCGATAGGTTCGGTCGGGTGTGATGCAAAGGTCGAGCGGGACGTCTAAGTCGTGGATGTCATCTATCGCCGCGACGGGCGGGAAAAGGCTGACGCCAAGCTTTAGACAATCCGGCCGGCAGCGGGCGAGAAAGCGGTCGTAGTATCCTTTGCCGTAGCCAACGCGGTGTCCACTTTCATCAAAACAAAGCAGCGGCACGATAACGAGGTCGATCTCTTCGGGGTCGGCCTTTTCCGTTCCCGCGGGCTCGCGGATGCCCCAATCGTTTTCGGCAAGCACGGCCGCATCGTCAAAATAGCGGGCCTCAAGCTCGCCGGTCTCGCGGTCCGTAACCGGGGCACAGGTGGCGATGCCCCGCCGCTCGTGCCAGATGCGATAGTAGATCATCGAAGTGTCAAACTCGTTGAACTTGGCGATGCGGATAAAGGTGTGGAGCGTTTTAACAGCCGCGAGATCGACCTCATTGAAGAACCGCTCAGCGATCTGCGTACTAAAGCGGGCGACCTCGCCCGCCGCGAGGCCGCGCCGCTTATCAAGATAAAGCCTGCGAAGCTCGGCCTTCTTCATCGGTTCGCTACCCGCGCTTCTTGTCCGGCCGCGGCTTCATTGCAGATTTGTTGGTGCGCGGCGTAACGACCGACTCCTTGAACTCCGAACCGCTCTGCTGATCGCGCTCGGATTTCTCATTCAAAAGCTTTGAGCCCTCAACGATCTTCCTTGCGGTCTTCGCCGCCTTGCTGGGTCGTTTTTTTGTATTTGCCATAAATTGGTATTTTGGATTGCTTTAAGTTTTGATTATCCAGCCGCCGCCGACGACCTCTTCGCCGGTGGCGGTGTCGTAAAAGATGGTCGCCTGGCCGGGGGTTATGGCCCGCTGCGGCTCGTCGAAGACGATGCGTGCGTGGGCATCCGGAAGTGCGTGAATGGTCGCGATCGCCGGGTCGTGGCGGTATCGCACTTTCACAAGCGCTCGTACCGGTTCGGTGGGTTCGTCAAACGCGACCCAATTTACGCCCTTTGCAGTGAACTCCATCGTGTCCAAATCTTCCGCCTCGCCGACGATTATCTGGTTGCGGGCGCGTTCGATCTGGACGACATAGAGCGGTTTCTCGTGAGCAATTCCGAGCCCCCGCCGCTGGCCGACAGTGTAGCGGTGGATGCCTGAGTGCTCGCCGAGCTTTTCACCGGCTGCGTTTACGATCTCGCCGCCCTCGGGGATCTCGGTCTCGCGGCCTTCGTGTTCAAGAAAACGGTCGATGAACTCCGAATACTTGCCGTCCGGCACAAAGCAGATCTCCTGCGATTCCTGCTTCTCGGCGGTGTTGAGTTTCGCGTCACGGGCGATGTCGCGGACCTCGCTTTTGAGCATTTCGCCGAGCGGAAAGTATGCCCGCGAGAGCTGGTCCTGCGTCAGCTCCCAGAGAAAATATGTCTGGTCTTTCCAGTGGTTCCGCCCGCGGAAAAGCCGATAGCGGTCCGCGGCCTCGTCACATTCGACGCGGGCATAATGCCCGGTCGCGACCTTGTCGCAGCCAAGCGAGACGGCCATGCGGTCAAGCGAGGCGAACTTGAGCCGCGAGTTGCAGGCAACGCAGGGTATCGGCGTCTCGCCCGAAAGATAGCTTTGGATAAAGGGCTCGACCACATCGCGGTCAAAGTCCTTCTCAAGGTTGAGCACATAGAAAGGAAAGCCGAGCTTGTCAGCCACCCGCCGTGCGTCGTAAACATCGTCGAGCGAGCAGCATCGTGAGGGCAACGGGTCGCCGTTCTCATCAACATTCACATGCCGCCGCTGGTTCCACAGCTGCATCGTAAAGCCAACGAGGTCGTGCCCCTGCTCCTTTAATAACGCAGCCGCCGCCGAACTATCGACACCGCCGCTCATTGCCACCGCTATCTTCATCTCTATCTAGGATACAGTTCGATCTCCACAATTCAAACGATTTCACCACGCGCTCGTGGCCCTGCGGCAGCCTAACCCGACTTAACATAATCGTAAGGTTGATAGAGTACAATCACACTACCTGTAAATTTCATCCGTCAACATTCGAGGAGCAATCGATAGTGAGTGAAGATATTGGTGTAAATCCGTCTGCAAATGAGTCTTTTGAAGATATCGCGGCGGAGTTTTTTTCCCGGCGAAAGTTTGTCGGCCTTGCGCTCGCGACCGGTGCTGCCGCGCTTGTTCCGGGTGCCGGCTCGCTTGTAAATACGATCCCGGCATCGGCCCAGACGGCTGAGCGCTATGGCTCGCTTCTCGGGTTCAAGGCGATCCCGACTTCGGAGCTTGATCGGGTTGTGGTGCCGGAAGGCTATACGTCAAAGGTCTTGATCTCATGGGGCGATCCCGTGTCGAACGGCCCGGCTTTCAAGCCCGATGCGAGCAATTCGGCCGCCGATCAATCGCTTCAATGGGGAATGCACAACGATGGCCTCGTCTATTTCCCGATCGATGGCTCGCGGCACGGACTGATAGTCCAGAACAACGAATACACCGACGACGTCCTTCTCTTTCCGGACGGAATGGCGAACTGGACCGCAGAGAAGACCGCCAAATCGCAGAACGCACATGGCGTTTCGATAATAGAAATTAAGCAGAATGCGAATGGCAAAGATTGGAGCGTCGTCCGCCCGTCGCGTTTCGCCCGCCGCATAACGGGGCAAACGCCGATGAAGATCTCCGGCCCCGCAGCCGGACATGCGTCGCTTAAGACCTCCGCCGACCCGTCGGGAACAAAGGTGCTCGGCACGATCAATAACTGTGCGATGGGCGTGACGCCCTGGGGAAGCTACCTCGCCTGCGAAGAGAATTTCGACGACTATTTCCGCAAGGCCGGCGAACGGACCGAATCCGAAACGCGATATGGGATCACATCTGTTCCCGGCTATCTCTGGCATACGACCGACAAGCGGTTTGACGCCGATGTCGAACCCAACGAAGCGAACCGCTTCGGCTGGGTGGTTGAGATCGACCCCTTCGCACCGAAAGCGATCCCGGTCAAGCACACCTCGCTCGGTCGATTCAAACACGAAGGAGCAAAGGTCCAGGAGGCTCGCGACGGCCGCGTCGTCGTTTATTCCGGCGATGACGAACAATTCGAGTATATATACCGATACGTTTCGCGGTTGCCGTGGCGGCAGTCTCGGCAACGCGGAATTGACCCGCTTGAGGATGGAACGCTTCACGTCGCCAAGTTTACTGCCGACGGAAAAGGCCAGTGGCTTGATCTTTCGCCCGCGAACCCGGCATTGAAAGATTGGACGCTCGCCGAGATCCTTGTTAATACCCGTAAGGCAGCCGACCTCGCCGGTGCGACCAAGATGGACCGCCCCGAGTGGATCGACACATTCTCAGATTCACTGACCGGCATTGTGACGCTGACGAACAATTCGCGTCGGGGCGTCGACTCAAATCCGGCAACAGACGCTGCCAACCCAAGGGCCACGAACACATACGGCCACATCGTTCGCTGGTTCCATCGCAAGGACTGGACCGAAGATACTTTCGAATGGGATTTCTTTGCACTTTGCGGCGACCCGGAAAACCCTGCCCATGGCTCGACGATAAGAGGTGATAAATACGGCTCGCCCGACGGCATTTACGTCGCGCCGAGCAGCCGCCTTTGGATCCAGACGGACGTTTCCGGAGGCAGCATCAACCCCGAAAAGCGTGCCGACTCATATAAAGGATTTGGTAATAACCAGATGCTTTGTGCTGATCCGGTAACGCGCGAAACGCGAAGATTCCTCACAGGGCCGAATGTTTGCGAGGTCACCGGTGTTTTCGTTACGCCTGATGAACGGACGATGTTTGTCGGCATCCAGCATCCGGGCGAGGCGCCGTCGGGCCGCAACGATCCAGCCAACCCGAAGCGATATAGCTCATGGCCGGATGGGCCTTCGGGTGGACGTCCGCGGTCGTCTCTGGTGGTTATCACAAAGGATGATGGCGGTGTGATCGGAAGCTAGGTCAGCCCACTGGACCTTAGGGTCATTTGATGGACGCCGGCGCGGAAACGTGCGGCGTCCTTTTCTCATTTTGAAGCGGGCTCTACGCGGCCGTTAAAGCGACGGGCAAGTAGCGGATCGAGCCTGTTTTGGATCGCAGCAGCTATGGCAGCGGAGCCTTCCGGCGTCGGGTGGCCGACGCTCGCGAGCTCGCAAAAGCGGGTGCTGTATTTTAGACGCGTTTCTCGGCGAAGCTGTTCAAGTGCAGGCGGGCACTCTCGGAGCCGGGTCTCGCCGATCGCATCGGCCGGGCTGCCCTTGCGGCCGACGGTAAAAAGCAGCGAATTCTTTGCGCCAAAGGCTTGTCGTTCATCGATCGGCGAGGGCACGAATACGGCACGCTCACGGCCGGCGGAGGCGTTAAGCCCCTCAACGACCGAGGCAAACGCTGCATTCGAGCCCTCGTGCCAGATACGCGAACGCTTGATCATCTTCCCTCGCCAGAGCCGCCAGATGGCCCTTGTCGCCGGATTATTGATCGGCGGCTTTGCCCAGCCCGGAACGCTGTAAAGCTCCATTATGTCGTTAACGATGCGTTTCATCGGGCTGTGGCGGGTGATTATCGGATAATACCCGACGAGGATGATCAGCGAATTTGGGAACTTCTCCGCCGCCTCGATGACCAGCTCGCCCATGTGCCGGCGGCAGTAGAGGTCGATACGCTCGCGGAGCTTCTTGTTGCTTTCGAGCGGGTTGATTATTTTCGCGACCCCGACATCCGGAATGCCGCCGCTGAGCATTATCAGGTCAACCGCTGCCGGGTCGCGATGTTCGGAATGTGCCGTCCGCAGCTGCTTTTCGATGGTCGGGAAAGAGACGTTGACTTCGGGATGAAGCTCTTCAAACGCCGAGCGATTTCCGCGTTCGAGTGCCTCGCTCTCATCGGGGTCGAGCTTAATGGTCGAGCCGGAGTGAGCCTTAACGGTCAGCCTTACCCGCCCGTTGCCCTTGAAAACATCGTCCTCGAGCCAGCGCTTGGTCAGATAGTAAAACTTCTCCTCCTCGCGAAGGCCCTGTCCCCAAATCAGCGAATCGCCAAGCACGAGCATCTCGATCTCATCCCGCCGGGTGAATGCACGCCCGCGGCCCGAAAGCGCCGCCGCCAGCCCAAGCGAGGCCAGGCCCCGAAGCATCTCTCGTCGCGTGATCTGTCGGAAATCGCTCATCGAATATCGCTCTTGCAGTGCGGCGTTTGAAAGCGGCCGGCGATGAAATCTCTAACGCGGTTGATATTTTTTCCGCGGTTTTCCCGCGATAATGAACAGAAGACGTTCTTTTCGAATTTTATCTCACATTAGCGGATGGCAAAAATCGCATTTGCGTTGCTGTGTCCGCAAGCGGAGAGAGTTTGCGTCTTCGCTAACAGGAGCGAACTATGCTGAAATTTTTCTGAACTTTTGCGAGTTCACCTGCGTAGAACTTCATTCGCTCGATCGATTGTGGTAGGTTCATAAGACCATGCTGAAGCCGCTTGTCTAAAACTCACGTCACCTTCGGGTCACCGGCACCGCAACCCGCGGCCGCCCGCTGACCGCTCCGGGCACGCTCCGTGCCGAAAGTATTGCTTTATTTTTTTAGGTAGGTTTGTATGTCTTTCAATGCTGAAAGCGCGTCTTTGGCGGCTGAAAAAAACACTTTCTTTTCCGTTTTGCGTGAGGCCTTTGTCGGCACCGAGCGCGACTTCACCCGCGGGTCGATCCCGGTCGCGCTTATCATTTTGGCGATCCCGATGATCCTTGAGATGTCGATGGAGGCGCTCTTCGCCATCGTCGATACCTTCTTTGTGGCAAAGCTCGGAGCTGCTTCGGTCGCGGTCGTCGGGCTAACGGAATCGGTACTTGCGCTCATCTATGCGGTCGCCGTCGGACTCAGCATCGGCGCGACGGCAACGGTCGCCCGCCGCGTCGGTGAAAAGGACATGGACGGTGCGGCACGGGCCGCGACGCACGTCATCTATCTCGGCTTGCTTGTCTCGGCCGCGATGGGCATCGCCGGCGTCATCTTTGCCCGGCAGATCTACGGCCTGCTCGGTGCGGAGCCGGACGTCATCGAGCTCGGGCTGCCGTTCATGCGGATCATGTTCGGGACGAACGCCGTCATCCTGTTCCTATTTTTGCTTAACGGCATCTTTCGCGGAGCGGGCGACGCGGCGATAGCGCTTCGCGTGCTGATCATCGCCAACGGGCTCAACATCGTACTCGATCCGCTCTTCATCTTCGGCGTCTGGATCTTTCCGGAATGGGGTGTAACGGGTGCCGCGGTCGCGACCGTCATCGGCCGCTCCGCCGGTGTCGCTTTTGCGGCCTGGACGCTGCTCCGGCCCGGAAACGGAAGGCTCGAGATCCGTGCCGAACACTGGCGCTTTGATCCGAAGCTGCTCGTCGCATTGGTCCGGCTCTCGGGCACGGCGGTGCTGCAGTTCCTGATCGCGACTCTAAGCTGGAGCGGGCTCGTCCGCGTCGTCGCAGGCTTTGGAACGGTCGCCATTGCGGGTTACCAGATCGGTCTGCGAGTGATCATTTTCGTTATCCTGCCGGCGGTCGGCCTTGCGAATGCGGCCGCTACGCTCGTCGGGCAAAACCTCGGAGCGGGCCAGCCGGAACGGGCCGAGCGCTCCGTCTGGACGGCTGCGATTCTTAACGCCGTCTTGCTTGGGCTCGCCGGGATATTTTTCATCGTCTTTCCCGAGTTGGTCGTTTCGATCTTTACGACCGACCCCGAGGTCTCGCGGTACGCTACCGATTGCCTCCGCATCGTCGGTTACGGCTATGCCTTTTATGGGCTCGGAATGGTGATGGAAAGCTCGTTCAATGGCGCGGGCGACACGCTCACGCCGACGTATCTCAACTTCGTCATCTTTTGGCTTTTTGAGATACCGCTGGCTTACGTGCTTGCCTATAGCTTTGATATGGGCCCGCAGGGCGTCTTCTGGGCGATCACGATCGCATTCTCGGCACTTGCAGTTGCTTCGGCCCTCGTCTTCCGCCGGGGCAAGTGGAAACAGCAGGTGGTTTGATCGAACAATGGGACCGATGGGACATATCGGACAGATATGTCCCGTCGCTCTACTTCTCCGTGTCTCCGCGTCTCCCCATCTCCGCGTCACACACCCTTTGCGGTAGAATCTAACCGTGATCTTCCCCGACCCCGGCGAGCATGATTTCCCTGATTGGGTGCCGTTTGGCGACTATCTTTACTATGGCCCGGATGTGGTCGCGCTCGGCGTTGAGCTTTCGGTGCGGAGCCTCCGCGAGGCTTATGGGAAAGGCATATTTCCGTGGCATATGGACGGCGTGCCGCTGCCCTGGTGTTGTCCGTCACGGCGTGCCATTCTCGACTTTGCCGATCTTCACATTCCGGCGAGCCTCGCCCGTGCCCGCCGCCGTTCTAGGTTGCGGTTCACCATCGACGAGGACTTTCGCCACGTAATGGAAGAGTGCGCTCTCGCCCGCCGGCCGGGGCAGAAGGGCACATGGATAACGCCCGCCTTCATCGAACGCTACACAGAACTCCACGAGGCCGGCGGCGCACATAGCGTCGAAGCGTGGGACGAGGCCGGCAACCTCGTCGGCGGCGTTTACGGCGTGGATGCCGGCGGAGTCTTCTGCGGCGAATCGATGTTCTTCAACCGCCCAAATGCCTCAAAACTCTCGCTGCTCTTTCTCATCGAGCACCTCCGCTCTCGCGGCTCAACGTGGCTCGATATACAGGTAATGACCCCGCATATGAAAGCACTCGGCGCCAAAGAGATTGACCGCCGCGAGTTTTTGACTAAACTCAAAGCTACTCAGGCACTCGGCCACAAGCTTTTTTAGATATGCCGCATCGCGAACGAAAGAACATACGCCCCGGCCTAAAGGTCGCCATCGTCCTAAAACAAGATCAGCGCACCGGCAAGCTGACCGAAGGCACAGTCGCGGATATTCTGACCAACTCCCAAAGCCACCCGCACGGCATCAAAGTGAGACTAACTGACGGCCAGGTCGGCCGCGTCCGCAAATTGTTGGGTGAAGGACAATGTTAGGAGGAATTTGGCCTAGAAGGAGATTATGGAAAGAGCTGTCGATTTAATCCTTGCGGTGTTGCTTACGCTAGTCCTGCTGGTAGTTCCGCCTGCAGCCCTGTCTCAGCAGGTAGCTGATTATAAGTACGCGCCGCCGGCAAAACTGAATGACGGTATTAAGACAGGCACGCTACGCTCGGCGAAGATAGATGAGGCGAAGATCGTCGCGGGGACGAACGAGATCCTGAAAGGCAAGTTTCCGAACATGCACAGCCTTTTGATCTTCCGTCACGGCAAGCTCGTTTATGAAAACTATTTTACGGGTGAGGACGTTGAACGCGGAGTCGGCCCATTGGGCGTGGTGAATCATACGCGCGACACGCTTCACGACTTGCGAAGCGTTACAAAGAGCATTGTTGCTGCGGCCGTTCTTATTGCCCACTCACAGGGCAAGATCAAGAGTCTTGACGACCCGATATTTAGTTATTTTCCGGAGTACTCCAAGTATGCAGAGGGCGATAAGAAGAACATCACTATCGAGCACGTTCTTTCAATGACCTCCGGACTGGAATGGGACGAAAAGATCTCCTATGCCGACCCGAAAAACAGCGAGATCCAGATGAACAACGCCTCCGATTCGATCGACTTTGTTCTCAAGCAGAAACTCGCGGATAAGCCCGGAACTGTTTTCAACTATAGCGGCGGGAGTACGCAGCTGCTCGTGGGATTGATCAAGAAGGCGACCGGAGTGGAGGCCGACATATTTACCGAAAAGCACCTGTTTGCCCCGCTTGGCATCACACAATACAAATGGGTGAAGACGAAGAGCGGCGATCCCTCCGGAGCCTCGGGACTGCGTCTTCGGTCCCGTGATATGGCAAAAATTGGACTGATGATGATGCAGCGGGGTAAATGGAACGGCAAACGGATCATTCCTGAAAGTTTAATTGACGCGGCATTCTCCGAACAGATAAGCGTTGCCAAAGAGGGCGATTTCGAATTGGGTTATGGATTTCAGATCTGGCTGCCGTCAGTTGACATCGGAGGCACGCGCGTCAATTTGAAAGAATTCAACGGTAACGGCGGACAATTCGTCATGAGCGATCAAGATAACGGCCTGATGGTCGCCGCAACAGCGGGCAACTATAACAATCGCGGCCCGCTGAAGACCGGCCAAGACTTCGTTGAAGCGTTCGTTTACCCTGCCCTTTTGGACAGGAGAGCCGTAAGGCAGAACCAGAAAAGACCGTAGTTGCGAGCCATTAGTGCTCTATCTCCAATGAAAAACAATTTTTTAATTTATGGTGCAAATGGTTACACCGGCGAGTTGATCACGCGGATGGCGGTCGAGCGCGGGATGCGGCCGATCGTGGCCGGGCGGAATGAGGCGGCGATCAAGGCTCTCGCGGAAGCGCATGGGCTTGAGCACCGCGTCTTTTCGCTTGATGATACGGCGAAGCTCGACACAGCGTTGAACGAAGTCGCGCTGGTTCTCCATTGTGCCGGGCCGTTCTCGCTGACCTCGCGGCAGATGGGCGAGGCGTGCCTCCGGACCGGGACGCATTACACGGACATCACCGGCGAGATCGCCGTCTTTGAGGCGTGCGCCGCCGGCGACCAAAAAGCAAAAGATGCGGGGATAATGGTGATGCCCGGCGTCGGGTTTGACGTCGTCCCGAGCGATTGCCTCGCCCGCCGGCTCAAGGATCGGCTCCCTTCGGCGACCAACCTGATGCTCGCATTTTACGGCAAGAGCCGCATCTCGCACGGCACGCAGGCGACGATGACGATGAACATCGACAAGGGCGGCGCCGTTCGCCGCGATGGCAAGATCAAGCCGGTCCCGGCCGCCTGGCGGACCCGCGAGATCGACTTTGGCGAGGGCGTCGTAAAGCTCGGCGTGACGATCCCCTGGGGCGATGTCTCGACCGCATTTTATTCTACCGGCATCCCGAACATCGAGGTCTATACCGTCGCGCCGCCGAGCGCCCTAAGGCTTATGAAGCTCAGCCGCTTTATTGGCCCACTGCTCGCGTCCGGCCCGGTCCAGCGTTATCTTCAAGGCAAGATCCCGCCCGGCGGCCCGAACGACGCCGAACGCGCCCGCGGCAAGACCCTGCTCTGGGGCGAGGCCAGCGACGACGCCGGCAACCGCATCGAAGAGCGGCTCACCGTCCCCGAGGGCTACACAACCACCGCACTCGCCGCACTTGAAATAACCCGCCGCATCCTCGCCGGCGACCTAAAACCAGGCTTCCAAACCCCCTCAATGGCCTACGGCCCCGACCTCATCGACGCCGCCATCAGTCACGCAGAGCCTTGAGCCGTGGATTATCATTGAAGCACGAGGAATTTGGATATGAGCAATAGGGAAACGCATACGACACCCATACACCCGGGACTTGTTTTACAGGACGAACTTGATGAGATCGGCCTCAGCCAGTCGGCTCTGGCGGCGCACATCGGGGTATTGCCAAAAACGGTGAACGAGATCTGCCGAGGAAAGCGCGGGATCAGCGTCGAGATGGCCTGGAAGCTCTCGCGTGCCCTCGGCGCCAGCCCGCATTTTTGGCTGAATCTACAGAACAACTGGGAGCTCAGCCAGATCGACCCAACACAGATCGGCCGGATCGCACGCGTTCCCGAGACCCTCGCAACTGCCTGAAAGGAACAGAAGTTTTTACGTCTGGCGCCAGGGATGCGAGAGTGAACGGAATGGGCGCCGAGTTTAATTTTCTACTTAACGCACTAGGAAATTTAGGCACGCCATAAAGAATGGATGAGTTATTAGTGAAGTTTATAAAAACCGCAGAATTGGAAGGTCTGAAATTAGGTCTCTCTACCAGCGCGGTCGTGGAACTCTTGAATGTATCGTTTTCTGATATTTTCCCTATTACCAGGCGAAGAAAAGGTTTTGAAAAAGGTGATCTCCAGTTGAGCTTTTTCAACGAGTCTCTGGACATCATTGCCATCGAAATACGAAACGACACCGTAGAGCTTCCTGCGCAGATATCAAATGAGGTATGTAAGGTCGGAGATAGGGAAATTAATGAAATTAAGAACCTCCTTGATAATGAACACATCGTTTTTGGAATTTATGGACCCGAAACTCGTCAGAATGTGATTTGTTTGAAAGTGGCGTCAGGAGTCTTATTATATTTCGACGATATGATTTTATCTAAGATGGTAGTGATGTAATGACCTCCCCCGAAAAATGATAGCGAACTAAAACAAAAGAAACGGGGTCAGGCCTGCGTTATTGCGGTTCTTGTTTTGTTGTAGATCTGGAATTTCAAACCACAAGCAGAATCCCGAACTCCGCAGCTCCGCACCCTCTGAAACTCCGAAACCGGCAACTTCGCCTTTACAGATTCGAGAATCGAGAATTCGTTCGTGATCCCCACGCGAATGAAATCTATCCTTCCGGTCGTTGCCTCGAACGATCAAATGATAAAGCCCACCCTCGACCAAATTCTTCTTGCCATCTCACACCCCCAAGGCCTAAAATTGCACAGCCAAGCGGAAAGAATTGGATGATCGCACGCCCGACCCCGTTTCCTCTGCTACGGTGGAACCAGCTCAAAAAGGAGTGTGATAAATCATGAAGGATCTACTTTTGCTGTTTATGATTTGTGCCGTTGGGGCACTGAACATCACATGCCAGAGACCGCCGATGAATAATGAAAGCGATACTGCGAGACAGATAGACGACAAAATGGCTGTACATTGCAGCGGAACAGAGCAAATGAGATTCGACATGGAAGATCATGCCGTGTGTGAGAAGAAACAGTTGCCCCCGATCATTTGGCAGCAGATCGTGGAGTCGGATGCATCTAGAGTGCTGAAAAGTCAATTGACAAAGAGTAAAGACCCAAGTGAATGGGTTGAGGCCGGGCAGATAGATATTAACCTTGACGGTAATTTGGATTATGTTGTCGTCGCCGTTGCCCCGCCGCTAGCGGGGCCAAGCGTGACGCCATTCTGGGTCTTTCTGTACGGTCCATCGGGGTACGAATGTGTTTTGAGCACGACAGCTTCATCCCTTGAATTCTCGTCCCGGCCGACGAACGGCTTTCGCGATATCAAAGCATCATGGGTTTCCGGGGACGAGTACACAAACTCCACTTTTCACTTTGAAAAAGGAAAGTACCGATTGAAGAAATCTGAAACAAGAAAGATCGAATAACACAAGAAGGAAGGCAACGGGATCAGGTCTGCAATATTGCGATTCACAAATTAACTTCGGATTCGAATTTAGACGAACCGCCTTTTTTTACCGCCCTTACTAACGTGCAGGCTTGTGCATCGGAACGGGCGGGCAGGGATGCCCGCGTTCCCGGAGCCAGCTAAAGCTGGAACTCCAAACTGCAACCCTGCAACTGCGACCTAAACATCGAGGTTCTTCACATCGAGCGCGTTGTCTTCGATGAACTTGCGGCGGGGTTCGACCTGGTCGCCCATCAGGACGGTAAAGAGCATGTCGGTCTCAACGCCGTCCTCGATCGTTACCTGCAGCAGCGTCCGCTTTTCGGGGTCCATCGTAGTCTCCCAGAGTTGTTCGGGGTTCATTTCGCCGAGTCCCTTGTAACGCTGGATGGAAAGGTCTTTTTTGGCAAGTGCGGTGACCTTTTCAAGCAAAAGCTGGCGGGACGGCACCTCTTCGGTCTTGCCGTTTTCACCGAGCATGAACGGGCCGGGATAGTCGGTATCAAGCTCGCGTTTGAGCTCGACCGCCTTTTGAAACTCGACGTAGCTCGCCATGTTCCAGTCAAAGATGGTCTTTGAGCCATTCGGGTAGCTGATCTCAATCTCCCAGAGCCCGTGTTCGAGGTCCGGGATCAGCTCGGTCTCAAAACCGGCCGCGGCGACGGTCGCCTGGACCTCGGCCATCAGCGATTCTTCTGAAAAGACCTTCTTGAGCCTTACTTTATGGCGGTTGAGCACGCCATCGCGGCCGGCGAAAGCCTCAAGGATCGCTCCGAGCAAAACCTCATCATGCCCAAGCCGGCGGGAGAAACGCTGTGCATATCGCTGATGCTCGATGGTATTTTCGAGCATCTTGGTAAGCTGCCGTCCCTCAAGCGAGCCGCCATTGGCGCTGACGACGAGGTCGGTCGTGCCCTGCCGCATAAGGTAGCGGAACATCGACTTTTCGTCCTTGAGGTATTCTTCCTTGCGGCCCCGCTTCACCTTATAGAGCGGCGGTTGGGCAATGTAAACATAACCGCCCTCGACCAGCTCCGGCATCTGCCGGTAAAAGAATGTGAGCAGCAGCGTGCGGATGTGGCTGCCGTCAACGTCGGCGTCCGTCATCAGGCAGATCTTGTGATAGCGGAGCTTTGTGACGTCAAAATCTTCCTTGCCGATGCCCGTGCCGAGCGCCGTGATCAGCGCCTTGATCTCGCCATGGCCGAGCATCTTATCGAACCGCGCCTTTTCGACGTTCAAGATCTTACCCTTGAGCGGCAGCACGGCCTGGTTCTTGCGGTCGCGGCCCTGCTTTGCCGACCCGCCGGCGGAATCGCCCTCAACTATGTAGATCTCAGATAGCGCCGGGTCTTTCTCCTGGCAATCGGCCAGCTTTCCGGGCAGGCCGGAACCCGCCATCGCGCTCTTGCGGACGATCTCGCGGGCCTTGCGGGCCGCCTCGCGGGCACGTGCGGCATCGACCGCCTTGCCGACGATCTTTTTCGCGACCGTTGGATTCTGCTCGAAAAACTCACCGAGCTTCTCGTTAAGAAACGATTCGACCGGCCCTTTCACCGGCGAATTGAGCTTGCCCTTGGTCTGCCCCTCAAACTGCGGCTGCGGTATCTTGACGCTGATAACAGCGACCAGCCCTTCGCGGACGTCATCGCCGGAAAGCGTAACTTTCGCGTTTTTGGTCAGGCCGCTGGTCTCGGCGTAGTTGTTGATGGTGCGGGTGATCGCTCCGCGAAATCCCGAAAGGTGCGTGCCGCCATCGACCGTGTTGATGTTGTTCGCAAAGGTAAAGATCTTCTCGTCGTAGCTGTCGTTGTACTGCATCGACACCTCAATCGAGAGCTCATCCGAAACCATCTCGAAATAAAGCGGTTCGCTGTGGAGCGGGCTTTTGTTGCGATTAAGGTGCTTTACAAATTCGGCAATCCCGCCTTTGTAATAAAACTCGTGCGACTTTTCCTCTTCCTCGCGTTCGTCTTTGATGAAGATCCGAATGCCTTTGTTAAGAAAGGCCTTCTCGCGAAGCCGCTCCGAAAGCTTCTCAAAGCTGTAAACGGTCGCTTCGAAGATATCTGGGTCGGGCTTGAAGGTGATCTTCGTTCCGCGTTTCTGGGTCGTGCCTGTTTCTTTAAGCGGAGCGACCGGGATGCCGACCTGAAACTCCATCTCGTGCGTCTTGCCGTCGCGCCAGATCTCAAGCTTGAGCCATTCGGAAAGAAAGTTTACGCAACTGACGCCGACGCCGTGCAGGCCGCCCGATACTTTATATGAATTGGTATCAAACTTTCCGCCGGCGTGGAGCACGGTCATTACGACCTCCGCCGCCGAACGGCCTTCTTGTTTATGGATATCGGTCGGAATGCCGCGGCCGTTATCAATGACCGTGATCGAGTTGTCCATATGAATGGTCACATCGATCGTGTCGCAATAGCCGGCCAGTGCCTCGTCAACTGAGTTATCGACCACCTCGTAAACAAGATGGTGAAGACCGATCTCGCCCGTCGAGCCGATATACATCGCCGGACGCTTTCTTACCGCGTCCCGGCCTTCCAAAACTGTGATGGAATCTGCACCGTATTCTGTTTTTGGTTTCGCCAAAGTATTAACAACCTCGAATTAGAGATAAGTGTTTTTTGTTCTTTTTCGATCTAAAAATTTCGTGTGAGACACTACGTTCAAGATGCGGTAAATAAGCGAGGTTTTAGGCCTCTAAAACAATACTTAATTGTAACATTTTGCGTGGGGTTAGGGTAGCGGGCAGGTGCCCTTAAACTGCGGCGTTGGCGGCACTTTCCGCGGTGCCGTCCGCGGCCCTGAAAACAGCCGCCGAAGCCCCAAATTCACTGACAAATGCGGTTTTTGAGGTGGTTACAAAGGTCTGCGTTCGGCCCGCGAGAAACTCGAGCAGGCTGCCGATGCGTTTGAAGTCGAGTTCGGCATCGATATCGTCTATCAAAAAGAGCGGATATTCGCCCCGAGTGGCGTTGTAAACCTCGAGATTTGCCAGCAAAAGCACTAGCATCGCACTTCGCTGCTGGCCCGAGGAGCCAAATTTGCGGATGTCGTGCCCGTCAAATGTGATCTCAAGCTCGTCGCGATGCGGGCCGATCAGCGAACGCCCCGCGGCGACCTCCGCCTGCACGCGGAGCCGCAACCGCTCAGTAAGCAGGGCTTCGTAGTCCGAGAGATCGCCTTTACCTTCAAGCGACGACGCATATCGGAGCTGCACCTCCTCATTGCCGAAAAGCCGCTTCTCAAGCGCTTCGTTCAGCCTTTCGACGATCCGCACCCGCCCGCGGTGGACCCGCGCCGCAAGCGAAATAAGCTGCTCGTTCCAGGGTTCGAGCAATTCTGCTGCTTTTTCGAGCGGGTCGCCGCGTTCGGCAATTGATTGAAGCAACGCGTTCTTCTGTTTCAGCGTCCTAGCGAGGTCGCGAAACGTCTGCACAAAAGGCGGATGAACGGCGATGATGCTCTCATCAAGAAACCGCCGCCTCGCTTCGGGTTGGCCGCGAACAACGTCGAGCGCTTCGGCATTAAAGACAAAAGCATGCATTTCCTCGGAATACCGAGAGTGAGTTTCGCGCTTGCCGTTTATCGAGAAACTTTTTATAGTCTTCTCTATAGTGACCTGGAGGTCACGTGCAATACCCTCGGACTGGCGCACTCGCCCTCGAACTATCGCCAGTTCTTCCCCAAAACGAATTGTTTCCTGAAGTTTAGCGGTCCGGAATGATCGGGTCGTTGAAAGCAGGTAGATCGCCTCAAGCCAGTTCGTTTTACCTTGGCCATTGTCGCCAATTAGGACATTTAGTCCATTCCCCCAATCGATCTTTCCGGCTAGGTTGCGAAAGGCCCGGGCCTCGAGATTCTCGAGCAGCATTGGCTAAATTTTAGCACGCCAGCCGAAATTCGGGGTTCCAAGCCCACTATCGGAAAAATAATCACTAGTTTCTGGAAGCTGAAGCCATTCTGTTTGTATTTAAAGTAGGGGCGTTAAATGTTCTTTAACGACATTTAAACATCTGGGTCTCCCAAACAATGCGTCTAGCCACTATAATATTTACATTGCTCCTGATCGCCGGCGGTGCCGCCGGGCAGCAGCAGCTGCGTATTGGGAATCCGGCGCCTGAGTTTACGGCTCAGTCGCTGGAAGGCGGCGTTTTTGATTCGAAACAGCTTCAAGGCAAGGTTATCGTAATGACCTTTTGGTCAACCCGCTGTGCCGTTTGCCACGGCGAGATCCCGAAGCTGAACCAGCTCGTCGAACGTTACCGCGGGAAAGATGTTGTCTTTCTTGCAATGACGATGGAGAATGACGCCCGAATCCAGCCCTATCTCAAGAAGAACCCGTTCACGTTCAGCATCATCCCGAACAGCTTCGGCGTTCTGCTGAAATTCGCCGATATGGACGCCGGGGGACGGGTGAACATGGGATATCCGGCGCACTTCCTGATCAGCCGATCGGGTAAGATCGGCCACCGGACCGATGGTTTCGACAAGGCTTCTAACATCGACGCACAGATACAAAAATTACTTGTTTCCGACTAGAGAGCTTAGATCAGTCTCTTTACTCCTTAAAAGTCCGGCTGTTGGGGAACAGCCGGACATTTTTTTCTTTGCCCGGCGGGCGTTCCGTTCAGCGGATCAGCCACAATGGGGGTTGTCCCGGTGCCGGATTTACGCTATATTCTCATTTCGCCCCGCAACAGCCGGAGGGGTAGCCTAATTGGTAAGGCAGTAGTCTTGAAAACTACCGCGAGTGATCGCTTGCAGGTTCGAGTCCTGTCCCCTCCGCCATCTCATATCCACGACCCTTTCGACCGAAATTTGTTGACCCAGCGAGAGAATTAGGGTACTTTTGCAAATGAATGATGGTTCATTCATTTGCCCGCTCCGGCTTGGGATACGGCTTTCTTTCGTCTAATGTCTCGCATTCAGAAAAACGCCGCGGCGACCCGTTCGGTCGTCACAGATAAGCGCAACGCGATCCACCGTGCGGCGGTCGAGGTCTTTGCGGCAAAGGGCTATTTCAGTTCAAAAGTCGCAGATATCGCCTCGGCGGCCGGGGTTGCGGACGGCACCGTTTATCTCTATTTCAAAAGCAAGGAAGAGATTCTCCACTACATCTTTGACCGGGCGATGGAGGAATTCATCGGAGACGGCCTCCGCGAACTTGCCGCGATCAAGAGCCCGGCGGAAAAGCTTCGCCGGGTCGCGGAACTGCACCTTGAGCGGCTCGGGGCTGATCGTGATCTTGCCGTTGTTTTTCAGGTAGAGCTTCGCGGTTCTACGAAGTTTATGAGCGAATTCTCGCGTGCCGGATTTGCAGAATATCTGGACATAATCAAAAAGACCATCGACGAGGGCCAAAAGGCCGGTGACTTTAGAAAGGACATCAAGCCGGTCGTCGCCGCAAAGATCTTTTACGGGGCTCTCGATGAAATGGTCACAAACTGGATACTTTCAAAACGCTCGTACCCGCTCGGGCCTATGGCGGCGGAGGTAACAAAGATATTTCTCGGAGGTGTAGCAGTTAAGTGACGATCTCGCTCGAAACCGGCATCCATTCGCCCCGCCGAAACTCCGGCCGAGGCCTGCCGCTCTTTCCCGATGAGCCGCGAACACTGAGCGGGCTTTTTGAATACGCCGCCGCGAAGAAAACGCGTCCTGATGCTCTCCGCTATCGCACTGCCGAAGGCTGGGTCGCGATCTCCTCTGAGCAGGTGCTTGAACGGGCCGGGAACATCGCTCTCGGGCTTTATTCGCTTGGCCTGCGGAAAGGCGAACGTGCGGCCATTCTCGCGGCCAACTCGCCCGCTTGGACGCTTTCCGATGCCGGTTGCCAGTTCGCAGGCGTCATCGACGTTCCGATCTACACGACGCTTTCGCCGGCCTCGGTCGAGTACATTTTGATTGATTCCGGGGCGAAGGCGCTCTTCATCGATTCCGCTGAGGCGTTTGAGCGGATCGCTGAAGTTCTTTCGAATTGCCTCGAGCTTGAGCACATTATCTTCTTCGACCCGGCCGCTGCCGAGAAACATTCAGCCCTCGATCTTCAAAGGCTCGAGAAAAGCGGCGGCGAACTTCGCGCCGACGAGCCGGAGCTGCTGTCCAAGATTGGAGCCGAGGCCGACCCCGAGGACGTAGCAACGCTTATCTACACAAGCGGGACGACCGGCGAGCCGAAGGGCGTGATGCTTACGCATTCGTGCATCGTCTCGAATGTCATCGATGCCGGTGAAAAGTATTCGTTCTCGCCAACGGACGCCTGCCTCTCGGTCCTGCCGCTCTCGCATATCTTTGAACGCTCGGCGATGTATCTCTACATCTTTAACGGAATGTGCGTTAACTATGCCGAATCGATCGAAAAGGTGCCCGAAAACCTAGCCGAGGTACGGCCGAACATACTCGTCGGCGTGCCGCGCATCTTTGAGAAGGTCTATGCCAAGGCGAAGCTCAAAGCGGCCGAAAGCGGCGGGCTGAAAGAGAAGATCTTTGATTGGGCGATCGCCGTTGGGAAGGAATACGCGCTCCTTAGCGAAGGCGACGCAAACGTCCCGTTCTCGCTAAAGCTCAAACATTCGCTTGCCGATCGTTTGGTCTTTTCAAAACTGCGTGACTTCTTCGGCGGGCGGTTGCGGTTCTGCATCACGGGCGGTGCCGCACTTTCGGACGACATTTACCTGATCTTCAACGGCGCCGGCATCTCCATTATGCAAGGCTATGGCCTTACCGAGACCTCGCCCGTTATCACGTCGAGCAATCCTTTCGACGTCCGGCTTGGCAAGGTCGGTAAACCGATCCGCAACTTTCAGGTGCGCATCGCCGAGGATGGCGAGATCGAAGCTACCGGCCCGGGCGTCATGCTCGGCTATTACAAAAAAGAACAGGCGACCCGCGAGGCTTTTACAGACGATGGCTGGTTCCGGACAGGCGACATTGGCGAGATAGATGAGGATGGCTTTTTGCGGATAACCGACCGCAAGAAGGAGCTCTTTAAGACCTCGGGCGGGAAATACATAGCACCTTCACCGATCGAACAGATGCTGAAAACGTCGAAGTTCGTAAGCCAGGCCGTGCTCATCGGCAGCGAGCGGAAATTTGCCGCGGCTCTGATCGTTCCGAACTTTGACATGCTTGTTTCTTACGCTAAGCACAAAGGGCTTGAGATCTCGGGTCCGGAAGAGTTCGTTAAGCATCCGAAGATTCTTGACCTTTTTGAACGGCAGATCGCGGCGACGACCAAGGACCTCGCTCGCTTTGAGACCGTTAAGAAGTTTACGCTTTTGACCGAAGAGTTTACGGTCGAGGGCGGAGAAATGACCCCGACGCTTAAGGTAAAGCGCCGGGTCATCGATGAGAAATACGCTGAGGTGATCGAAAAGCTGTACGAGGAAGATTAGCCTTCGCTAGAATGGGCGGATCGGAATGCGATTCGGCACGCCCGTTGCGAATTCCAACAGATAATCCGTAAATTTCTTTCCTGCTTTGTCGACCTCGACGATGTCGAATGGCTGCAGCATAACATCTTTCTGCTCGCCTTTCTTGATCGAATCGTAATTGGCGACGATCACCTCGGGCTCGGCGCTTCCTTGCTGCCGGCGATAGATCTTAATGTTCTTAGTCTTTGCCTCGCGGGTGATGCCGCTGGCCATCGCGACCGCCTGCGTTAGCGGCAGCCCGCCTTCCGGAATGCTTAACTCGCCCGGTTTGATCACTTCACCGGTAACGTAAACCGGTGATGCCTTTTGGACGATGATGACATCGCCGGGAAGTATTTCGGGGTTCGATTCTTCGCGGCCCTGCCTTAGGCTTGCAAGGCTGTACATCCGCGAGGGCACATCGGTACCGGACGCTTTCCAGTCGCCTTCGGTTTCAGAGCACATCGGCGGCCGCGTCCGGAAAACCTGGATCATCCCGCCGCTCTTTTCCGTTTCACCGCCGGCAAATGATATCAGCTCGAGCAGATATGCACGGCGGGTAAGGTTTACCTGCTGCTGCTGCCGCACCTCGCCATAGATGCTGACCGGCGGGCGGCTGTTTCGCTGCGTTACGCGGAGGCTGAGTTGCGGTGCCCGAAGGTACTTCGTCAAAAGCTTCGCAACATCGCCCCGGAGGTCGCGTTCCGTCTTGCAGCCGGCAACGATGGGCTCCTCAAAGAACGGAACTTCGAATTTGCCGTCCTCATCAACTGTGGCCACGAAATCGAACTGCGGTTCACCGAGCACCTTGCCGGTTATCTCGTCTCCGGGGCCGATTAGGTAACCCTGTGGGCCTTCAGCGGGCTCCGGCGCCTGTGCCGAAACGGCGAACACAAGCGATAGGATCGGCAATAGCGATAGGGCAAATTTCTTAAACATCATACTTCTTCGGGCTTTCTAACAGTCCTCAGACTATCTTATAAGCCGATACGATTCAATTTTCCGCACTTGCCGTTGCCCGGAGATACGTTTGCACCGATGTAACAAACCACGCCCCCGCGCTTGCGCCAAAGGGCTGAGCGCTTCAAAGTATTAGTATTCCCACCGTTTTATCGGGTTTTTAACGTGAAGGAGAACTATCGCGAACGATTATGGTATCTCCGGCGGCCGACGCAGGTGGCCGCCGATCTCGTCGTTATGACGATCGCGTTCTTCCTTGCTTATCTTCCCGCGATCAATATTCAGCTTGGTGAGTTTTATTTCAACACGGCCCTCAGCCAGCTTCCACTTGTAATCCTCGTCCAGTTCTCATCGCTTTTTCTGACCGGAGCCTATTCGATCCTTTGGCGTTATGTCAGCATCGAGGACCTAAAGGTCTTTATGTGGGCTGCGGCCATTTCGGGGGCGGTCCTAATAGTATTTCGATTTTCACTGAGCTTTGCCGAGTTTTCGCTTTGGCAGGTGCCGATTTCGGTGATACTGATCGACACGGTGCTCGCCTTTGGCGGCTTGCTGGCGTTGCGGATCAGCCGCCGTTTCGTTTATGAGCTTGGCGAGAAGCGAACGCTGCTCGTACCGCACCGGCGGATGAAACGAAAGCCGGCGCTCGTGGTCGGTGCCGGGCGAACCGGTGCCGCACTCGCAAAAGAGGTCGTTGGCCGCTCGGATTCGCGGCTTCTGCTTCGCGGTTTTGTTGACGACGACCGCCGCAAGCAAGGCGGCAGCGTAAGCGGAATCAAGATACTTGGAACGACCCACGACCTGCCGAAGCTCGTCGAAGAGCTTGATGTTCAAGAGGTCGTCATCGCCATCGACAAGGGAAACGGCAAAGACCTCCGCCGAATACTCGAGATCTGCCGTTCGATCCCGGTCAAGGCGCAGATGATCCCGAATCTCAATGAGATAGCCCAGGGCAAGATCTCGATAAACCGCATACGCGATGTTGAGATCGAGGACCTTCTCGGCCGCGACCCCGTGAAGCTGGACGAAAGCAACCTGCACGAATTTCTTTCCGGCAAGGTCATTATGGTGACCGGTGCAGGCGGCTCGATCGGCTCGGAGCTTGTCCGCCAGATCGCCCGGTTCAAGCCGCGTGAGATTTTGCTGGTCGAGCGGGCCGAGTTCAATCTTTTCACCATCGAGCGCGAGGCCCGGATCGACCTCCCCGAGCTTCGGACGCGGCCGCTGATTGCCGATGCCGGCGACGAGGCTCGGATGCGCGAGCTCTTTGACCGCCATCGCCCGGACGTCGTTTTTCATGCCGCTGCACATAAGCACGTGCCGATGATGGAAGCGAACCCGATCGAGGCGGTGACGAATAACATCTTCGCCACGCTCAATGTTGCTTCGCTCGCCGGTGAATTTGGAGCGAGCCATTTCGTGCTTATTTCGACCGACAAGGCCGTAAACCCGACCTCGGTCATGGGTGCTTCAAAGCGAGTTGCCGAGATCGTCGTTCAGGACCTAAGCCGCCGATTCAAGACCCGCTACACCTCGGTCCGCTTCGGCAATGTGCTCGGTTCGGCGGGCTCGGTCGTGCCCATCTTTCGCGAGCAGATCCGCCGCGGCGAGCCGATCACGGTAACGCATCCGGACATGACGCGTTACTTTATGACCATCCCTGAGGCCTCGCAGCTCGTGCTTCAGGCCGGGGCACTCGGCGAGGGCGGCGAGATATTTATCCTCGACATGGGCCAGCCGGTCCGCATAGTTGACCTGGCGGAGGAAATGATCCGGCTCTCGGGGCTCATTCCTTATGAGGAGATCGACATCGAATTTACCGGAACGCGGAAGGGCGAAAAGCTCTTTGAGGAACTCGAGATAACCGGCGAGAATCTGCTCAAAACGCGCCACCCGAAGATCTTCATCGGCAAGATCGCGGCCTATACTGAAGAGCAGGTCGCCGAGATCGTCGAACGCTTTCGGCATTCCGTCGAGCTTAGGAACGAGGCCGAGATCCGCAACGTTTTCGGAGCGGTTTTGCCGGAGGCTTCGCTGAGCGGAATTGATGTTGCCGAGCCCGCGCCGAAAGAAGACTCCGAACCCGGTAAGACCTTTGCGCAGCCCGGGAGCCTTGGCCTCGCCGGCAAGTGAAGTAGAAATCATGTCGATCCTCGTCACCGGTGGTGCCGGATATATCGGAAGCGTAACGGTCGAGGCCCTGCGGACACGAGGGCTTGAGGTCGTCGTTATCGACAATCTCGTTTACGGCCATCGCGAGGCGGTCGATGGATCAGTACCGTTTTATCAGGGCGAGATCGGCGATAAGGAACTTGTCGCTCGCATCATCTCGGAGCACGGCGTGACCGCCTGCATGCATTTTTCGGCATATGCCTACGTTGGCGAATCGGTCCAGCAGCCGCAGAAATATTTTCAAAACAACGTCCGCCAAACGCTCGACCTGCTCGACGCTCTGCTCGAACATGATGTGAAGCAGTTCGTTTTCTCCTCGACGTGCGCGACCTACGGCGAGCCGCAGTATACGCCCATCGACGAACTACACCCGCAGCAGCCGACCAACCCTTACGGCCGGACGAAGCTGATGGTCGAGCAGGTGCTTGAGACATATTCGGCGGCCTACGATTTTCGCTACGTCGCCCTGCGTTACTTCAACGCCTCAGGCGCGACCGAGACGCGCGGCGAAGATCACTTTCCTGAGACGCATCTGATCCCGCTTGTGCTTTTTGCTGCACAGGGAAAACTCTCACACGTCTCGGTCTTCGGCACTGATTACCCAACGCCCGACGGCACCGCGATCCGCGATTACATCCACGTCAGCGACCTCGCAGAGGCGCACCTGCTGGCGCTTGATCATCTCGGAAACGGCGGCAACTCAGACGCATTTAACCTTGGCAACGGCAGCGGCTTTTCGGTCAAAGAGGTGATCGTGGCCGCTCGGCGCGTGACCGAAAGCGAGATCAACGTGGCCAATGCACCGCGGCGGCCCGGCGACCCTTCAAAGCTGATCGCTAATGCCGAAAAGGCGACAAGCGTGCTCGGTTGGCAGCCGAAGATTTCCGGCATCGAAGAGATCATCGCATCGGCTTGGAAATGGCACACCACGCACCCTGAGGGTTACGAGTAGATCGCATATTGGTTACGTTGGCGAAAGAGTCAGTTCATAACTAGGCCTACCTTTGTTAACTTTTTGCGAAAGCTTTGTGACCTTTGTGGTTAAAGGGCACTTAAACACAAAGGCCGCAAAGGAATCGCACGAAGAGCACGAAGGGGCGGCGGTTAGGGCACTCGACCATCAAGCGCCCAAAACGTAATCTCGATTTCCATAAATTTTATGAGCACAGAACCACGCATCGTCAAGCCGCGCATTTCCGCAAAGGCTGCGAGCTTTACCGAATCGGTTATCCGCGAGATGAGCCGCGAGGCTGCCAAGTATGATGCCGTCAATCTTGGGCAGGGCTTTCCCGATTGGGCCGCTCCCGATGACATCAAGCAGAAGGCGATGGAGGCGATAGCCGCCGATCATAACCAGTATGCGATCACTTGGGGCGTAAAGCCCTTTCGCGATGCCATTGCGGCAAAGACCAAGTGGTTTCTCGGGCTTGATATCGACCCAGAGGAAGAGATCACCGTAACCTGCGGCTCGACCGAGGGAATGATCGCGGCGATGCTCGCAACCGTAAGCCCCGGCGACGAGGTGATACTTTTCGAGCCTTTCTACGAGAACTATGCGCCGGACGCCATTCTCTCCGACGCTGTGCCGGTCCACGTCCCGCTTTACCGCCGCGATGGCACCTTTACCTTTGACCGCGACGAACTCCGTGCGGCTTTCAGCGAGCGGACGAAGGCGATCATTATCTGCAACCCGAACAATCCGTCCGGCAAGGTCTTCACTCGCGAAGAGATGGGGTACATCGCCGGGCTCTGCCGCGAGTTTGACGCTCTCTGCTTTACGGACGAGATCTACGAGCACATTACCTTTGACGATCCCGCGACCGGCCGGCCCCGAGAGCACGTTTCGATGGCAACGCTGCCCGGCATGCGCGATCGGACCGTTGTTGTGAATTCGCTCTCGAAGACCTATTCGGTCACGGGCTGGCGCGTCGGTTACTGCATCGCCCCGCCGGATATATCCTCCGCCATCCGCAAGGTCCACGACTTTCTAACGGTTGGCGCTGCCAATCCGCTCCAACACGCCGGTGCATATGCGATGTCGCTGCCGCCGGAATACTACGAAGAGGTGCGGACCGAGTATCAACGCAAACGCGACTTCATTGTGCCGGTGCTCCGCGAGGCGGGCTTCGACTGCGACCCGCCCGAGGGCGCCTATTATGTAATGGCGGATATCGCGGGCTTTGGCTTTGCGAACGACGTGGAGTTTACGATGCACATGATCCGTAACGTCGGCGTCGCGGTCGTGCCGATGTCTTCGTTCTTTCGCGAATCGAGCGGCGGTAGCCAGATGGTCAGGTTCTGCTTCTGCAAACGCGACGAAACGCTCGAAGCCGCCGCCGAAAGGCTTATGACGCTTAAGAAGGGCTAGCCCGAGGCAACCTTTTTTTCGCGTTTCTGCAACAAAATTACTTTATGCGGTGTTTTCACATAGCAGTAGATTATTTGTGGAGGTTCTAGTTATGCAGAGATCTTTCGTTTTGCTCGTAGTTTTGGCTTTTGGCTCGGTTGCCCTTTCGGCGCAGACCCCGCCGCCGCGTCCACCTGAACCGCCGGCACCGCGTGTAATGACAATTTCGATGCCGTTTTCGGGCAGTTTTCTGGGCGTTGAGACGGCAGATGTCAGCAGCGAGAACTACGCGTCCCATGGGCTCAGTTCGGTCCGCGGCGTGGCGGTAAAGAAGGTGGTCGAGGGATCGCCCGCCGAATCGGCCGGCCTGCGTGCCGGAGATGTTATCGTACGTTTCAATGGCGACGAGGTAACAAGTGCTCGCAAGCTTACTCGCCTGATCGGCGAGGTCGCGCCCGACCACTCCGTTCGCCTGACCGTTGTCCGTGGAGGTTCGGAAACCGAGGTCACAGCAACCATCGGCAAGCGCCCGATGCCGCAGTTTGAGAATGGCCGCTTCCGCATTGCCATTCCGGACGGCGACGATTTCGAATTCCAGATGCCTGAACTGCCGGAGATCCCTAGGGTCGAGAACTTCCCAATGCCTCGCGGCGGCGATGGTGATGTGTTCGTCTTTCGCACGGGCGGCTCGCGGCAGATCGGAGTCGGCGTAACGCCGCTGACCAAGCAGCTTGCCGCACACTTTGGCGTTGAGAAGGGTGTGATGATCAACAACGTCCGCGAGGGCTCGCCGGCCGAAAAAGCCGGGCTTCGTGCCGGCGACATCATCGTCGCGATTGACGGCAAAGAGATCTCGAACGAGATGGAGGTCGTCCGCGGCATTTCGGCCAAGAAGGAAGGCGATGTCGAGCTCAGCATTGTCCGCGACCGCAGCCGGCAGACCATTCGCGTCGCGCCCGAGGCCGCAAAGGGCTATCCGGAGAACTTCTTCAGCGTTCCCGCTCCGCCGCGGGCTCCGCGAACTCCGGCAGCACCGGCAGCACCACGTCCGATGGGCGAGTTTTTCTTTCCCGGGCGGGTCGTCTAAAGGGTCCTGCATAAAACTTCGGCCTCTGCGTTCAGACATTGCGAACGCAGAGGCCGTTTAATTTTCATCGCCGACTACTGCCTTTCTTTTCTGACCGTGTCTTTGTAAAGATCGTTCGCCTCGCTGCTCCGGGCACGGGCGTCTTCCATTGTCTTTCGGTACTTTTCGGTCAGCTCGTCAAACTCTGCCTTCACCTTGTCGCGGGCGGCGCCGTCTTGGGGGTTGTAGTTGTCGCGAAGGGTTCGGGCGGCCTTGTGAAAGTTCTGAAATGCCTCGAGCTGCGATCTGAGTGCATCGATCTTTAGCTCAAGATAGCGTTCGTAGTCGGGGTTTATCTTCATCGCCCGGGCAGATTCGAGCTTGTCGATCGCATCTGCGGCCGTGTTCGTCCCCTCGTTAATTATCGTTACGATCTCGCCCGCAAGCCGCCGAACGTCCTCGGTATTGTTGGTCTCAAGTGCCTGCCTTATCTCAAGCCGCTTGCCTTCATTATCGCGGTAAAGGATCTTGATCTTGTTGAGGTCTTTGTTCGCTTCCTCTACTATTTTTCCCGCCTCGCCCGTTTCATCAAACGCAACTATGTCACCGAGCCCGCCCGAGCTTTTACATGCTCCGACCGAAACAACGGCAACGGCCATCCCAAGCAGAAGGAGTTTTTTTGTAAGCCAGGCACTGCTCATCAGCTTAAATTTAACACAAACGCCCGACTATCCACCCGTAACGGCCACGCCTGCATTTCCGCGCCGCCGCCAGATGAAGCCATCGAGTATGTAATGCGTCAATTGCGGCACCGCGAGCAGCGGGACGATCCACATCTTCCACTCGGCTACGTCCCAGTTCGCACCAAAAAGCCATGTCCGCTCGTGCCAGACGCCGCGGCTCCAGAAAAGCTCTTCAATATATGCGAGTGCCCAAAGCGTCGCGAGAAAAGCGAACCAGTTACTCGAAAGCCCGCGATAGACCGGCCCGGCAGTTTCCCGCCGCATCCGGGCGTACATATAGATCAGGGCGAAATAAGGCACGCCATGGATGATGACGTTGGTCACCGTAAAGGCGTAATCGGAATTGAAAAATACGATGCCGGCATACCAACAGATGGCGGTCGTCGCGACGACGATGTCTTTGCCGATATTAAGGAACCCCGCGGTCGCGTAAAGATAGATCGACTTGGCGAAATACGCCGCGAGGGCAAGTACGTATATAGGAAAGAGAACGTCCTCGACCACAGCGGGCAAGGCGAAGAAATCATTCTCGAGAAACCAATTGAAGTTTCGCGGGAGGCTCGTCATCCAAAAGGCGAGCGGGTAAAGCGTAGCAAGATAAACGGCCGTCGCATCGATAGCCCAGGTCCAACGCTCGCTCTCGCCGGCCTTTCGCCGATAGAGCGCGACCCACCCGTATTGCTGCCTGACAAAATGAAAGACCGCGATGATCGCAAGCGCCTTCCAGAAGATACGCTCGCCCTCAGAATAGAGCGCGACGCCGACCGCATAACCGAAGACCGGGACGAGCGTGTAGAGCCAGAAGCGGCGTTTGTATTCTTCGATGTCAAAATAAACCCGGAAGCTCGTCGACCAAACGTGGGCAACATCGATCAGCAGGATCGCCGTTATCCACGTCCACTCCGGCGAGGCCTCGTCGAGTATCCCAAGCTGCCAACCAACCGCAAGCAGCAAAAGCGACACGACCGCACTGCCAAGAAAGACCGTGAGGTCAATGCCGCGTGAGAAAAGCCAAGGCGTGCCGGTTGGCCTTGTCAGCCCTTCATTGCTTGCTGAAAGACTCGCTTGCTCCATTCATTGATGCTCTGTCCGCTCGCCGCGGCCGCATTCGCGATCTCGGCATGAAGCTCGGGCGTAAGCCTGAGGAGCAGCTTGCCGGAAAATTTCTTACGCGGCTCGTGGCCAGTTTTAGCGCAGACTTCGACGTAGTGCTCGACCGCGTCCTTCATCGCCCGTTTGAGCTCGCGGACCGACTTTCCCTCGAAGGTGACGATGTCATCAACCCCGAACAGCCTGCCCCAAAAGACCTCGTCATCAGCCGAATATTCTACCTTTGCCTTAAAGCCTTTATATTCCATCGGTCATTTCTCCGCGAGCCCGGCTCGCCGAAGCGCCTCGCTAAGCGAAGCAAGTTGATATCCCCGCACGGACTCTTGCGAGTTCAGCCAAGACAACACCAAAATCACTCCGCCCGGCAGTGCGAATGCCGTCTGCCCGCTTTCACCGCGGATACTCTTTGCACCTAGTGCTGTGAGCAACCGTTGCAGCTCGCCGAACTTGGCATCGGCCATCGCGGGCTCTGCTACGATCGTCCTCAGGAGTCTTTTTTGTTTCTCGGTCAGCGACATACGATAGCAGAAAATGATATCACACTCATTGGGCCTCGGCCGCTGCCCGTAGGCCATGAAAGAACGCTTCTTCGAACAATGCGATCCCGCTCAGGTCCGTGTGGGCAAAGTGTATATTGCGGTAGGGCCGCATCGCTTTCTGCCGCTCGCCGCCCCAGATGAAGCCCGTCCGCGGGCTGATCATCGCGTGGCCCCATCGCATTATATCGAGCCTTTCGGTCAGTTCCCAGATCTCCGGGTGCGCCCGCCCGATGTCGGTGAGCGCAACCTCGGCAAGCTCGCGCCACTCGTAATTGAAGAGCTTCGTCCGCCCATTCTCTTCGTGGCACATCGGGTAGTAATAGGTCCAAACGGTCGGGCCGTAGTCGATGCCCTTTTGGTGCGTCGCATTTACATAGCCGAGCGACGGACTTTCGTAAAGCACGTTGTCCCAGGCGAGCGGAAAATCGCGGGCAAACCGCGACCGCGGCCGATCCTTCATATGCAAATTGGCAACGAACCATGAGTTACTGTGAAACGCCGAAGCATCAAAAGGCCGGTCTTCGCTGAAGCCGCGAATGACGAAAGGTGCCGTAAAGACCGGCGAGGCAAAGATCACCTTTTCGCAGCGAAAGCCGCGGAGTTCGCCATCCGCCAAGCATATGACATCAGCACCGCCATCGCCGGGAACGATCGAAACGACCGCGTGCGAGGGCCGCAAATTCCCGCGCACTCGTTCGGCCATGTGCAGGACAAATCGCCCATTCCCCTCAGGAAACGTGATGAAGGGCTGCGATTCCTCGCCGCTCTTCCGCACTCGCGAACAGAAGTAAAATAGCCCGGCCCACGCCGACGTCTCCTCGAGCTTCAGCCCGTAGTCGTCGCGGCAGGCGTAGTCGCAATACCAAAAAAGTCTCTCGGAGGTAAAGCCCTCACGCCGAAGCCAGTCCCCGAACGAGATGCGGTCAAGCGCAGCAACCTCGGCGTCATCCGACCCAAGTGCCGCCGGCACGACAAACGCCCGTCGGCCGCGTGCATCGCGCCAATTGACCCAGGCGTTCATCTTTTCTTCGAACGCTGCAAGCTCCCGCTTGTCCGCCTCGCTTTCGCCGACGTGGAGATAGAGCCCCGGATACCATCGCCCCTTGTAAAACACTCGCTCCTCGGGCTCGCGGCAGAGGTATTGCTCTTTGACGATCAAGTCGCCCACATCGCTCCGGCTCTCGATGAGCGACATCTCATCAAGCAGCTCGATCAGCTCCGCATTCTCACGAAACGGCACCGGAAGATAATGCGCGCCCCATGGATATCCGACCGGCGAGCCCTCGCCTGAACGCGACGTCCCGCCCGCTTCCTTTTCAAGTTCGAGCACGACGAAGTCATTCCCGCCCTTTCGCTTCATCTGCCAAGCCGCCGCAAGCCCCGCCACTCCGGCGCCGACTATCGCGACCCGCACTTGCTGCCATTTATCCGCCGCAACCTCAAACACCCTTCCCTCGCGAAGCACATGCCCGAGCTGCCAATTCGCACCGACGATCTCGCCCTCCGGAAAAGCCCGCGGCGCGCTTCGCTCACACGCCGCCAAAGCGATCGGCGCTCCGAGGAAGGTCTTCAGCAATTCACGGCGGGTCAAGGTCACAACGGAATATTCAAACAGGATCTACAGGATGGTCAGGATCTTTTCGTTTATGCAATCTATAGTACTCGACGCGCGGGTTGCCAAAGTTAAGGAGCAATCCCGTTTCGATCCCGGTGGCATTCAGATAATTGATGACCTGAGCCTTATGTTCCGGAAGTAAACGCGAAACCGCTTTTAGCTCTATAAGCACTTTATCCTCGACAATAAGGTCGGCAAAGAAATCTCCGACTATGACGTTCCTAAACCTCACCTTCAAAGGAACTTGAGCATTTATGTTCAGACCTCTTTGTGCAAGCGCCACGATAAGAGCTTTTTCGTACACCGATTCCAGAAACCCCGCTCCGAGTTCATTGCTGACCTCGAAGCTCGCGTATATTATCGCACCCGTCAGTTCGTCGTCCACCATCCTGCTTATCCTGTCTATCCTGTTTGATATTGAATTTACTCAAACCTGCGCCATTCAACTTCGTAGTACCGGACGAGTGCCTGGTTATCGAGCCGATTGATCTCGATCTCTTCCGAGGGCATCGCCATATCGGCTGGAAAATCAAAGAGCGAAGCGAATGACGTTTCAGTCAGGAATTGGAACTCGACTCCCGTGCGTGGAACAGTTGGTCTTTCAAATGGCTGCATCTTGGCGAGTGCATAGCCCCAAACACCAAAACTCGGAACTGTTGTCTGAAACGGCTTGACCGTGAAACCGGAGGCCTCAAGCGTCTTGATGATCGACCAAAAGGACTTGCGGGCGTAAAGCGGCGAGGTGCATTGGATCACGACGGCCGCTTCGGGTTGAAGCCGTTCGCGGAGCAGTTTATAGAAGCGGGTCGAGTAAAGCTTGCCGAGGGCAAAGTTGTTCGGGTCGGGAAAATCGACTATTGCGATGTCAAAGGGCGGCGACTTTGCGTCATCAAGCCAAACGAACGCGTCGGCGTTGATAACGGAGACCCGCGGGTCTTCCATTGCATTGCGGTTAAGCTCTGCAAGCGCCGGAAGCTCTTTCGAGAGGCCCGTCATCAGCGGATCGAGATCGACCAGCGTAATGCTCTCGACCGACGGATATTTCAAGATCTCACGGACGGCCAGGCCATCGCCGCCGCCGAGCACAAGCACACGCCGCGGCTCGCCTTCGAACGCCGCAAAAGCAGGATGGACGAGGGCTTCGTGGTAGCGGTATTCGTCAAAGGAATTGAACTGCAGATTACCGTTCAGGAAGAGCGAATGCCCGAGCTTCCCGCGGGTGACGACTATCCGCTGATACGGCGAGCTTTTGGCGTAAACGATTTGGTCCGGAAAGAGCGCGTCCTCGGCCATGGTCGTCAGCGAGTCGGCCTTTATGAACCCGATCCCGAGCAAAACCAGAACGACGAAACCCTTAACGCGGAGCACGGTCAAGCGGCGACGGATCAGCGGCTCAAGCAGCCACGTGCCCCAGAGCCCAACCACCGCGTTGAGCATACCGAAGAGCAGCGACGTACGATTGAGCCCGAGCTTCGGAACGAGAAAGATCGGGAAAAGGAGGGCCGCGACGAGAGCACCGACGTAATCTAATGCCAGTACTCGCGAGACAAGGTCCTTGAAGTCGAGCTCATCTTTCAGGATCCGCATCAATAACGGTATCTCAAGCCCGACGAGAGCTCCGATGATGAAGACCATCGAATAGAGAATGACGGCGAAATAGGAAACGTTCGCGAAGGTGAGAAATAGCAGCGGTGCCGAAAACCCGCCGATCAACGCAACGGCAAGCTCGATGTCAACGAACTTTGTCGCAAGATCCTTCTCCAAAAAACCGGAAAGCCATGAGCCGACGCCCATGGCAAACAGGTAGATGCCAATGATGAGGGAAAACTGTGTGACCGAATCGCCGAGGACGTAGCTTGAGACCGTCGCGGCAAGAAGTTCGTAGATCAGCCCGCACGTGGCGATGATGACTACGTTAAGGAAAAGAAGCGGAATGCGTTTCATAAAAACGGAAAATGGATAAAGCCGAATGGAAGATGCGATTCGCCGCCGATGCTATCCATTTTCCATTCCCCGCTTTTCGCCTGCTTGGCTAACCGCTGATCGCTGCCGAAACGATGAGGGCGATGCCGAGTATCAGGGAGCCGATAACGATCGCCAATGCGGTGTTGTGGTCCTCCTCGATCTCTTTTCTGATCGAGAAGGGCGTAAGTTTATCCAGTGCAAAGAACGCGATAGCAAAAACGACAAGCCCGATGACGACAAAGATGATGGTCGTAACCAGGACCTCCACCAGTTGATCGAACTTGACCACAAGGGCCAACGGCATACTCAGGTCAAAAAGTGACATCTATTTTCCTCCACGAAATCCAGAATAAAAGAACGGCACGCCGAGCCGCGATTTGCTGCCCGAATTGGCAAGCTCCCAGCCGAACCAGGCGGCCGACGTGTAGAGTACAAGCACGAACATCCCGAATATTAAATAAAGTATTCTCGCCATATCAACCTATTCATCGTCGCTGCCGCTTGAGCCAAACATGCTCTCGCTCCAGCGTCGCGATTCAAAAGAAAGCTTTCTGACGATCCCGATCACCGGAACGATCAGAAGCACCAGCAACGCACAAAAGAAATTGACGCCGCGATTAACGCCCTGGGCAACGCTGACCGATATCGGCATTGACTGCTGCCAGTTCTGCCAGGTACCTTCGACCCGGAGAGTGTATCTACCGGCCGGCAATGATGAAACGGTCGCGTCTTGGAACTGATTGCCCTCAGTCCAGGCTCCGTCGCTGTCCGTGCCGCTGTAGTACTCGATCGGGATATTGACCGATTCGACCTCCAAGCTTTGGTCGTTGATCAGGTCAACGTCAAGATCAGCCCAGGAATTGCTGACCGGTGCGAACGCCCGGATGCGTACATTGCGGTTCGCCTTCAGCTCGAACTGCTGGCTGAAGATCGCCTGGGGCTGAGTTGCATTGGCCAGCGGCGGGATCTCCATCTTTTGGTTCAGAACGGTCGTCCCGGTGCCGGCGATCGGCAACATAAAGATGCCGACGATGATCAGCAAAAGCAGCGGCACTGCTCCCCATGTGTAATACCACGAACCGGTAAAAGGCTGGTTAGGTGCAACGCCCCAGGGCCGCGGCAGGTCTGAGATGCCAAAGATCTTCTCGATCTCCTCGTTGGTCATGTAAACGCCGGCCGACCAATTCATCTCGCCCGTCGTCATTTCCTGAGAAAGCATCAATGGGGCAGAAACATAATCGACCGCCCGGACGCGCTCGCCCTGTTCCACTCGCCAATAGAACTCGCCGTCAACGTAACGAACGAATGCCTGCGCATCCTGAAAGATCTTGAAAGTCTGCCCGTTGTAGCGTGAGGTCACTCCCTTGCCGATGTTGGCCGGCATCTCGACCTCGGCCGGGTTGACCGGCTCAACGAAATTCCAATGGTTATCCGAGTGGACAAGCCAGCGGAAGCCGACCATCGGGTTATAGAGCAGATACTCGTGCCAATAATAGGTCGTGCCGTCAATGGTGACGCTGCGGACCATGCGGCCGATGATGCGAAACTTGACGTCGCCAGGAAAATTTCCTTCCTGTCCGACCTTGAGCAGAAACTGATCGGAAGTCGGGCAGGGTTCGAGGGCCTTGAAATATTTGAGGTTTCCTTGGTTTACATCCAGCAGCGAAGAGCAGTTTGGGCAGGAAACACGCTCGGCCTTGTCCGGAGCCGTAAGCGAAAGCGGGCCTCCGCAGTTCGGGCAGCCCATCGCTCCCGCGGTCGTCCGCCGTGCCTCTCGCTGAGCGGGCCGTGCGTCGCCGAGCCCGATCTCTTCGAGCGTCACCTGATGCCCAAGAAAGACCCAGGGCGGCGACATACTGTAGTCGATGGTCGCAAACTGGCTGTTCTGTCCGCTCAGGTCGGCATACCGCGACTGCTCATTCGGGACGAGCTGATAGGGGATCTCGCCGTCTGCCGCGACGGCCGTTGCGACGCCTTTCTCGAGCACCATCAGCGGCCCGTCCGAGGGAATCTGCGGTACGTATTTTCCAACCTCGATCTCGTCGTACCCGGGTATCGCCTTGCCTTCCGGAATCGGCTGAAAAAAGGTCATGTAGAAGCGCCCTTGCGCTTCCGCAAGCCAACCGACCCAGCCATTTGAGAATGTCGCGTACCACTCATCCCAGAAACCGCCAAGCT
Source organism: Acidobacteriota bacterium (assembly GCA_016716435.1). NCBI lineage: Bacteria > Pseudomonadati > Acidobacteriota > Acidobacteriota bacterium. Next base: position 390,799 of record JADJWI010000003.1, read on the forward strand.
CGTGCTTGAGTTGGGCTCGTCCTGTCAGCTCAAATCTGTTTCCTTTGAACTCGCCCTTGAGTCCGAGCTTGAGCGGTGACTGCGAATCGGCGATCTCCGCGACCTTGCCAAGATCCTCGAGCTTGCGGTCTGTCCGTGCTATCGCCGAGCGGCAATACGGACAAACGAGCACGATCGTCGAGCCCTTTTTGAACTCGATCGGCGCGGCACACGAAGGGCAATTTGCGGCAAGCACGCTCATTCTCCACCTCCGGCTGATCGTGTCATTGGGTCAGCATCGTCTGTCATAGCGGTACCGCGTTCGATCTTCGTTATCGTCACATTCACAGCCGCGATCGAAGCCTTAAGCTCCGCCTCCCAGTTCCACTCTGGCCGCGTTCTGCAGCAATATAGATTGAACGTCGCGGTTCCGTATTCGGGATAGGTGTGGCAGGCGAGGTGCGATTCCGTCAGGGCGATCAGGCCTGTAACTCCGCCCTCGCCGGGAAACTTGTGCCAGACGGTTCCGATCGACTTCAGCTCAAGGCCGGCGATAACGCGCCCGAGTACATGGCGAAGCAAAGCTTCGTCCCGCAAGCGTTCGGGATCGCATCCCTCAGCTTCAATAAGCCATTCCGTTCCGACGATCATCAGGGTTTTGACAAGGTGGTGCGGCTTCCTTCCGGTCGGTGGCCGCGGCAAACTTTATCGAACTCGGGCGGTGTGAGTCGCCGCCGTTCCCAATTCGTGAAAAAAATATAACGCATTCTGCCCGCAATGTCACCAACACCCGGCATCGCCAGCGGAGAAAAAAAACGGCCCCGGAGTTTTGCCGGAGCCGTTTTCGTTATCGTTCGAGGCGGCATTCGCTAATCAATGATGCGAAACTTGCCTTTGTTCTCCACGACCTGCTGGCTGACCTTGTCCGTGGTCAAGACCTTGATCTCGTAATCGCCGGTCTCAAGGCCGATGGTCGGCAGCAGCCTGGCGAGCGTCAAACGCTGGCCTGAATCGGAAAGCCCTTCCCAATTCTCCGGTTGGCGAAATACCTCTTTGCCGCCTTTGGTCAAGATGTACTCAACCGAAACCGCTGGTCGGAGCGTCGTCTGGTCGATGCCGGCATTATATACCTGCATATAAACACCGACGTCCTGGCCCTTCTTGTAAACGCCTTCGAGATTCGGGATCACCTTCGCATTGCCGATAACGAACATCGCGCCGATGTCGCGTTCCTCGGTCGGGCGAAGGGTCGAGGCAAGCACGAGCGTCGAGGTCGAAAGCGCCTTGTCGTCGTAACGCGGAACCGTGAAGCCCTGATTGATGATGCCGCGGTTGCCGGTGGCAACATCGCGGACGACCACATCGACCTTGTAGGTTCCCGGCGTCAGCGTGTATGCCTTTTGGTAGATCGACTTGCGCTCCCGCATCGTCGCAAGCTCTTCTCGCGTCGCATAGGTCGTCACAGCATCTTCAAAGATGCCAGATCGTTTTCCCGAAACGGCGATGATGCGCCCAAGGATATTTAGCCGGGCGGTTTCAACCCCGCCTTGATTCTCAAACTGCAGTTCACTGTTCGGGGTCTGAACTGTAAACGTAACGATCACACGGTCGGCGGATTGCCGAAAGAAGTCCACACGAAGATCGAAATTGAGAGGGTTGTTGTCGAGGACGACATCGCCGCCCGTAATTCCGTCAAGCATATCGCTAAACTTAACTGAAGGCGGACGTTGCAGGGCTGTAAGGACTTCAAGCCTCCGGAATGGCATATCCTGCTCACGTGTGTAAGTGTTGTTCGCATTGATCCCGGAGATTCGATCGGCCTTGCTCGAAAGGCCAAGCGATTCAGAAAGCGTTAACCCAGCACCTGGAACAAACAAAAGGGCGTCCTTTTCGTTGGCGTTGCGAGCAAGGCGATATTCTCCCGTTCCCGTTGGATCGACAAACTCTATCTCGACACCGTCACCAACACCGTCAAGGTAACGGTAAAACCAGATCTCAAAAGGATAGGTAGTCGTTGTTCCGCCGCCTTCGTAAGCCGGTCGGTCGTAGGCGCCGCCCGCGGGTCGCGATTCGATGGAATCCGGCTTGCCCCATGCGATGTATATACGGCCGCGGTCGGTACGCCAACCCGGTATGCCCGACGTGAAGCGTTCGTTAGCGTACGCGATCCGCTCGTAATACTCCTCGCGAAACTCATTCTCTTCGGTGTCCGGGTTCGGGTCACGCCGACGCCAGAAATTCTCGATAAAATTCTCGCGTTCTTCGTCGGTCTGAAGCGCTTGAAACGCTCGCCTTTCTTCCTTCGTAATGATGTACGGAACGTCCTGGTCGAGCCAACGCTTGTAAGCCTCTTTCAACTCAGGCTTGACATTGCGCGAACGCTCCGTCGGATCCTGATTTGGCCGATTCTTATCGTTCTTATCACGCTGGGCCGAGACCGGAACGCTCGCCGCCAGCATCAACGCGGCGGCCAGAAATACAAAACGAACAAAATAGTTCTTCGTCATAAAAACTGCTCCTAAACTTCAGACGGTAGACACAAAGGTAACCCGAAGAAATGGGTAAATTTCCCTATTCTAGATTTTAGACAGTTATCCCCGCTTGTTCAAGATGCTCAAAGCCCTATTTTGGGTTGCTTTCGGTAGTGTCAGTTCAAGCGGCAGGGCGCTCGTGCTGCCGCTCTTTGCCGAATGCCCACGCGATAAAGATGGAAAAGACGTAAAGAGCGATCATCGGCGAGGCGAAAAGTGCGAGATTTACGGCGTCGCCGGTCGGCGAGATGACGGCGGCAACTATCAGGATCACGACCAAGGCGATCTTCCAACTTTTCAGCATCAACCGCGGAGTGATAAGCCCGATGCGGGCAAGGACGTAGGCAATGGCCGGCATCTGAAAGATAACGCCCATCGCGAGCATTATCAGCGTGATCAGATCGAAATAGTCAGTTGCTCTTAGCAACAGCCTGAAATCCGACCCGAGCCCGAGCAGATACCTCGCCGCCGGCGGAAATAGAATGTAGTACGCAAAAGCCGCTCCCGCAACAAAGGCAACGGACGAGAGTAAAATGAACGGCGTTACATAGGACTTTTCGTGCTGATAGAGCGCCGGCGAGATAAAACCCCAGATCTGCAAAAGCAAGAACGGCACCGAAAGGGCGATCGCCGCATAGAGCGAAACCGTTACATAAAGCGTAAAGGGCTCCTGCGCGGTCGTGACGATCATCCGCTCATCGGCCGCCATCTCGGGCACCGCATCGGGCGCCAGATCGACCGGTAAAAGCACGCCGGCCGGAATAACGGCGTTTATGGTATAGATCGGCTCGTCGGTAAAAAGCCCGATCTTGCCTTCGGCATTTTGTCCGACCACGGCCCGCACCGAAGTTCCGGGTTGAACCACGCTGACCCCAAGAGTTGTTGCACGGTCAAAAACGTAGCGGCCGCTGTCACCGGGCTTCAGCGATGAAAGCGGAAGTATTCGCTCCTCGCCCGTCCGCCCCTCGACCGGTAGCTCACGCCGCTCGGCCTCGGAGAGCGCCTTGCGGATCGGCACACTCAGAAAATCATAGATATTGTCGGCAAAGACGAAGCAGAAGATGAATGCGAAGATGATAAAAACGACCGAACGGACGATGCGCTTCCGGAGCTCATCGAGATGGTCCAGAAACGACATCTCGTGCGCCGGCCCATTCATTCTGTTCTCGATCTGCTTCATCTAATGGGTAAGCCCTTGGCGTCGTTCCGGTTCAGAGCCAGTTTCGTTTGTCGAGTTCGTTCGCGTCGTCAACGTCCACGGCATCAGGGGCAGGCTCGGCCGCAGCTTCTTCGGGCTGAGTCTCCCGCTGAAAAGAACTCGCGTCAACCTCTCTTATCGCCGGGGCCTCGATGGCATTTGCCTCGCGTGGCGGAGCGATCCGCGGCTCGCTCTTTTTCTCTTTTGCCTCGGCCTCGATCGCATCAAGGTCAAACGCCTTCACCTCGCTCTCAAGGTCAACCTCGCGTTCCCAGGTCGATCGGAATTCGCCCGCCGTATTGCGAAGGTCGGCCATCATCTTGCCGATCTTGCGGGCATACTCCGGCAACTTCCGCGGACCGAGAAAAATGAGCGCAACGAGCCCGATGAGGATCAGTTCCTGTGTTCCGATAGACTGGAAAATGAACAACAGCACAAGAAAAACTCCGGCTAAACGACCTCGATCAGCTTGCCGCCGAGCGGCCCGACCCTTCCAATAATATGCGAGCCGGCAACGGTGGCTACATATTCCTCCGCCCGCTCTACGGGCAGGCTTATTAGCAAACCGCCCGCGGTTTGCGGGTCAAAAAGTGCGCTTTGCATAAGGCCCGAAACCGACGTATCAAACTTGATTGTATCACCTACATAAACGCGATTGTTGCGGTCGCCGCGGGTCAGCATTCCTTGCTCGATCAACTCGAGCGTTGCGGGCAGCAGCGGCACGGCCAACGACTCGATTGTAAATGTAACACCGCTCGCCTTTGCCATCTCGTAAGCATGGCCGAGAAGTCCGAAACCGGTAACATCCGTACAGCCATTTGCGCCGATCTCCATCATTGCTTTAGACGCAGCGGCGGCCGATGTGGTCATCGCCGAAATGCATGCGTCCATCGATTCCTGGCTCGCCACGCCGCGTTTCACAGCCGTATTGATCGCACCGGTCCCGATCGGTTTGGTCAGGATGAGAGCATCGCCCGGCATCGCTCCCGCATTAGTTACCACCTTGTCCGGATGCACAAAGCCCGTTACGGCATAGCCGAACTTCATTTCCTGGTCGTCGACCGAGTGGCCGCCGATCACGACGACGCCGGCCTCGTTCATCGCGAGCTGCCCGCCGAGCAATATCTCCCCAAGTACGTCCCAATCGCCCTTCTGCGGGTAACACACCACCGAAAGTGCCGTCACTGGACGCCCGCCCATCGCGTAAACGTCGTTCAGGGAGTTGATCGCCGCAACGCGGCCGTAGATCACCGGATCATCGGCAACGGGCGTGAAAAAATCGACCGTTTGGACAAGCGCAAGGTCGTCCGAAACGCGAAAAACTCCCGCGTCGTCGGAATTCTCGAAACCGACGATCACATTTTCGCTTGGTTGTAACGGAAGTTTGCTCAAAACTTGAGCAAGGTCGCCAGGGGCGAGTTTGGCCACTCAACCCGCACAGGAAACCATTTCCGTCAAACGCTTGGTCATCGGTTCGTCATTCCTCCTTTCGAAATTTATAAGCCCAGTGCCTGCCACACTTACACCGATCCGGCCGTCTTATCCTTTTCACCCGTCAGTATCGAATAGAGCCGGTTAAGGTCGTCCGAATTGTAGTATTCGATCTCTATCTTGCCCGCATTTCCTTTGCCGCTCGGGCGGATCTTTACGTTCGTCGCCAATGCCCGCATGAGCTTTGTTTCTGCGTGCCGGACGTTCGGGTCGCCCGTTTGGGTAACCTGTGTCTTTGCAGCAGTTACGCTGCTTGTATCGGCTGCCGCTCGCTTGATGGTCCGCTCCGCCTCGCGAACGGACATTTGCTTCTCGATTATTGCACGTGCGGTTCGCACTTGAATCGCTTTGTCATCTGTGAGAAGGAGCGCTCGGCCGTGGCCGGCGGTTAACTTGCCTTCTTCGATCAGCTTTTGGATCTCGTCCGGCAGCTTCAAAAGCCGCATTGAGGTGGCGATCAGCGAACGCTCTTTGCCAACCCGCCCGGACAGTTCCTCTTGCGTAAGTCCAATCGTATCAATGAGTTTGCGGAACGCGTTTGCCTCTTCGATGGGGTTCAGTTCTTCCCGCTGGATGTTTTCGATAAGTGCGATCTCAAGGATCTTGTCATCTGAGACCTCCTTGATCACGACCGGGACTTTGTGCAAACCGGCACGCTGAGCAGCCCGCCAACGCCGCTCGCCGGCAACGATCTGATATCGATTACCGACACGCCGGACGACGATCGGCTGTACGATCCCGTTTGCCGCGATCGAGCTCGCGAGCTCATCGAGCGCCTTGCCGTCAAAGCGGGTCCGCGGTTGCTGAGGATTGCCCGAGATACGCGAAACATCGATCTCCTTGACGGTGCCCGACGCTTCAGCCGCCTCGGCAATCGCCGCAGGGCTCTCGGCTGGCTCGCCGAGCAGAGCGCTGAGTCCTCGGCCTAGAGGTTTTCTAGCCATGTTCGATTATCTCCTTCGTCAGTTGAAAATAGCTCTCGGCGCCTCGCGACTTCGAGTCGTAAAGCAGGATCGGCTTTCCAAAGCTCGGAGCCTCAGCAAGCCGGACATTTCGCGGGATCACCGTCCGAAGCACCTGCGGTCCGTAAAAATCTCTCAGATCCTTCGCCACCGCAGCGGAAAGATTCGTCCGCTCGTCAAACATCGTCAGGAGCAGACCTTCGATCTTGAGGCCGGGGTTCAACTCCCGTTTGAGCCGTGAAAGCGTCTCAAAAAGCTCAGTAACCCCCTCAAGCGCGAAATATTCGGTCTGTATCGGTACGAGCAGCGAATCCGCGGCCGTGAGCCCGTTTACGGTCAGAATGCCGAGCGACGGCGGGCAATCGATGATTATGTAATGAAAATACTCGCGGATCGATTCAAGCAGGCCTTTGAGAATCTTTGCCCGATTCTTATCATCTGCGAATTCTATCTCAATGCCGGCCAGGTTCTTGTGCGAGGGCAAAACCCAGAGCGTGTCGATCTCTGTCGGGACGACCAGGTCGCGGACGGAATCGCCGGATATCATCGCATCGTAGAGCGAACGGCGGCTCGGGAGTTTCTCGATGCCGGCGCCTGAGGTCGCATTTCCCTGGGGGTCGGCGTCAACGAGCAGCACCTTTTTGCCCTCGAGCGCCAACCCCGCCGCGAGGTTTATCGCGGTCGTGGTCTTACCGACACCGCCTTTTTGATTGGCGATCGCAATGATCTTTCCCATTTTTAGCGAATATTGAGCACTTTTAGGGAATTTTTGCCCGAAAAAGCTCGTGTAGACTGATTCTAGGCTATGCGCGGGTCAAAGCAAACCACGGATGTGGTACGTTCCACAAATATTAGCCATTTGGAGTGGAACGTACCACATTCTCAGTTTCGATCAGTGCCTTTAGGTTGAGCGGCCGTTAGGTGGACTAGGACAGTAGAAAGCGCCGCCGGCGTTAGCCCGGCGATCGAGCGAACCTGGGCAAAGTTGCGCGGTTGTGCACGCTCGAGCCGCTCAACCATTTCATTCGAAAGCCCGCTGATCTCTCCAAAACTGAAGGCTTCAGGCACTTTCAGCGCGTCGTGGTGATTCACCCGTTCGGTTGCGGCCTTCTGCTTCTCGATGTAGCCCGAGTAAAGCGAATCTGCTAGAGCGGTGTCGAGGTCGCGTTCCCCGACCTCGGACCTAAGTCCGTTGGGGAGAAGACGATGGATGAGTTCGGGCGTAACACCCTGCCGCATCGCAAGCTGCGAGATCGTGAATGAATCGCCAAGGTCTGTGCCGAGCAACTGGGCGACCGAGGCATATTCAACCGACGACCGCTTGAACCGAGTGCCGTCCAATGCATTCCGCAGCCGTGCCAACCGGTCGCGTTTCGCGTTGAACCGCTCCCAATCCGTATCGCCAAGCAGGCCCGCTTCACGCCCAAGCGGCGAAAGCCGCGCGTCGGCATTGTCATGGCGAAGCGTCAGCCTCGCCTCGGCCCGCGACGTGAAAAGGCGATAGGGCTCGTCCACTCCGTGGCGAATCAGGTCATCGACCAAAACACCGATGTAGGCCGTATCTCGTTGCAGAATAAAGGGTTTACGGCTCTCGGCAGCAAATGCCGCGTTGATCCCGGCCATCAGGCCCTGGCAAGCGGCCTCTTCATAGCCGGTCGTCCCGTTTATCTGCCCGGCGAGGAAAAGCCCTTCCATTCGGGTCGATTCCATCGTCGGCTTCATCTCCCGTGGGTCGATGAAGTCGTACTCGATGGCGTAGCCGGGCCGGATCATCTGAACCTCTTCAAAGCCGGGGATCATCCTCAGCAATTCAAGCTGAAGCGTCGAGGGAAGCGAGGTCGAAAAGCCGTTGAGGTAAACCTCGTTCGTGTCGTGGCCTTCGGGTTCGAGAAAAAGCTGATGCCGGTCCTTATCGGCAAACTTGACAACCTTGTCTTCGATCGACGGGCAGTAACGCGGCCCGATGCCGGTTATCTTGCCCGAGTAGAGCGGCGATTGATGGAGATTATCGCGGATCGCCTGGTGCACCTCGCCGCTCGTATAGCCGATGTAGCATTTGATCTGCGGCTGCTCGATCCGTTCGGTCGCGAATGAGAAAGGCACCGGCTTTTCATCCGGCGGCTGTGGTTCGAATGCGTCCCAGTCAATGGTCCGCCCGTCGAGCCGCGGCGGCGTTCCGGTCTTAAGCCTGCCGACCGGGAAGCCAAGGCGGCGGAGCGACTCGGCAAGCTCTATCGAAGCCGGCTCGCCCGCACGACCTGCCGAAAAGGTCTGCCGGCCCGTATGGATCGTTCCGTTGAGGAAAGTACCGGTCGCGACCACGACGGACCTCGCCGCAAAACGCCGCGTGTCCTGCATCTCAACACCGATAACCCTATTATTCTCAACAATTAGATCAACCACCACACCCTGCCGCAAGTGCAGGTTCGGCGTCGCCTCAAGCACCCGCCGCATCTCGGTCCGGTAAAGGCTGCGGTCGGCCTGGGCCCTTGGCGATTGGACCGCCGGCCCGCGTGAGCGGTTCAAAAGACGAAATTGTATCCCGGTGCGGTCGATCACGCGGCCCATTATGCCGCCGAGGGCATCTATCTCGCGGACAACGTGGCCCTTCGCGATCCCGCCGACAGCCGGATTGCACGACATTTGCCCGATCAGGTCGAGATTGATCGTTACGAGCGCAGTATTTGCCCCGAGGCGCGCCGCGGCCGAGGCTGCCTCGCATCCGGCGTGCCCCGCACCTATCACAATTACATCAAACCGCTCGTCAAACATGGTTCCACGTAGCAATGGCCGCGAACCCTAAATTCTAGTCCAGCAGAACACGTTTGCCAACAATAATTTTCGGTATTTGCGGGCGCCTAGCCCGTAAGTGATCTGACAGATAAGACCGGCTGCTGTTAAATCTCACTGGCACACGAGGTAATTCACCCGAAAAAATTAAGTTGTTCCATTCATCAAAGGGTGCTATAAATCGCAATAGCAGCAATAAAAAGACGGTTTAGTGTTTTTCGGGTCGTCTCCTTTCAGCGATCCATACGTGCAAGTGGAGGTTACGGGCATCATGTTGACCACAATGCGGCTTTTCTTGTTTCTTCTCGCCGCTTCGCCGGCTGCACTTGCTCAGTTACCGACGCCGACCCCAACCCCGCCGGGCTCTGGCAATCGTCCGATATCGCCGGTCCTCGAAGACAACACCCGTTTTGACAGGCTCCGGTCGATCGACCTTATCAATGAGCGTCAGCGCTCAGGGCCAAGTCACCCGCTGCTCGACTCGAAACGCGGCATCTACCGCACGCCGGACGAGAAAGAGACCAAACTCCTCGCGGTCGATGCCTCGTTACTGACCGAACACGAACCTTTCCTGAAGCAGCGGAACACAGGAATAGTTAAGCTGAATGCCGATTCGGAGTGTGTTTCAAGCGTCGAGGTGCTTAACGCAACTGAGAAATGCCTCGACGTCAATTTTCCCGGGGCCGGAATTGCCTTCTCGTTCCGAACGGAGAGTTACCGCCTGCCGCGACTTGCTGACCTTATTTTTCTTGAAGGGTTTTTCCGGGCCGACGCCGTGCTTCAGCAAGTAGTAATGGTCGAACTCGGCGATGTGCCTCTCGGTGACGTTACGCTGCAGACCTCGGGGATGAGGTACCTTGCGGAGCTCAAACCGCCGCCCGATGGCGAGCAATTTATGGCCTTTGACCGCCAGCTAGCGGCCGGTATTAACGATGGTGGTTTCAGCTATCGAAAGGGATTCCGTAGCCGTGCGGACATCACTTACGCGCTCAGGTCCATCGCTTACAAAGGCACCTATATGCGGTCGATCGACGGCGTCACCTACGACGAGCTTGACTACGACAAACGGCGTGACGTGATCGTTGCCTTTCGCGTGGTCGATACAGATAAAGACGGAAATGTAACGCTGCTTTGGAAACGCCTGCGGGAGACCAACGCTCCGACGCTAAAGATCAAGAAATAAAGCCTTCTTCGGCACCCGCGGACGTTAACTCCACATTCCTTTGAGCGCCGTATCGGCGATCGAGTGGAACCGGGCGAGCTTAACGCGGTCGGAATTTTTGTACGTCACGAGCGGCATAAAGCCGAGGTCCATCAGTTTCTGCATCGCGTTATCATTGAGCAGCACCTCGCCGCAGGGTTTATAGACGGTCTCCGTTCCAACCTTGTAAACATGCACCGGCAGGCCCTCGATGTCCTGTTTCATCGCACGGCCCATGTCCCAGCGATATGCGGCGAAGCTCTCTGCAAGAAGCTGGCCCGCAGCAAAACAGCCGTTTGCCCAAACGTAATTGTCATGCTCGGGCGTTGCGTCAAATTCCTCAAAGTTGAAAGTATCGAGCGGCTCGGTCTCGCGGCCGTAGGGCAGGCGAACCAAGAACCGTGGCATTACCATCCCAAGATAAACGGCCTCGGACTGATCGCGGAGTGCGAGCCAGAGCTTTGCCGCTGTCGAATCGTCAGCAAGTTTCCAGGCTGAGGCATCCGGCTGCTCGGCAAGCGAATGCACGCCAAAGACATCGGGCCGCATATGCGAAATGAAAGGCGCGTTCGCCGCCGAGGCGATCTTTCCGAGCCGGATGAGCGTCGCGGTGTCATCGACTCCGCTTTCGAACGCATAATTGCCTAGCGACAGCGCAAACGGCTCGCCGCCCGGCACTTCAACAGCATCTTGGACAAAGTGCTTATATAGGGTCGTGCCCGAAAGAGCCTCTGCGGACTTCAGGTCTTCAGTCAGTTCACCCTTCGTTGCGTCCAGTAAAAAGATCTTCAGGTCGGTCGAGGTCTCGGTTCGCCTGACCAAAAAGAAAAGCCCTCGCCAAGCGGCCTCGAGTTCCTGGAAACGCCGGTCGTGGAGAATGCAGCGCATCAATCCGCTCGTCGCGGCATCGACCGCAGACGTCATTTGAGCCTGCTCGCCTTCGTCAACCGAAACCAGATGCGGACGGACAAGGTCGCTGACAAGCCTTGCAAGGTCGGACGACGGTTTCGGTTTCGGAACGGCCGCACCGCCCGAAGGCTTGGCCAGGATAGCGCCCAACAGATCTTCCGCAGGAACCTCCGCGGGTGCACTTGGCGCAACTGGAGGCTCTGAGCTCTCAGGACTCCCGAACATCGAGCGAACCTCACGAGCAGCCGAGTTGAAAGTACTCTCCTGCTTTAATCGCCGACGCAGGTCGCGTAGCTCCTCGAAGAGAGGCACTTTCTGGAAGATACGGTCCGGATGAAAATCATCGAGCTCCTTAAACTCAAGCCGGAGCGGTTCGCCGTTGTAGTCAAGCTCAAGCGCTACGCCGAGCCTCGCCATTACGTCGTCAAAATCGTCGCGGTCTATCTCGACCAGTCGCCTTTCACCGAGCGGTTTCCGCTCGCCGTCGCCGGACCAATCGCCAAGCACCAGCATCCGAAAGGGCGGCTCTTCCACAACGCCGCTCTTATCGGACTCCATAGAGAACATCGCCTCCAGCATATCGTCGCTGCCAACCATAGAAACCTCGATTTGGATATTTTCAGAAGGATGTACCTATCGGCAATGAGATCGACGGGAATTTGAACTTAAGCCTCAGTGTGAAAGTCAGTCGAGTCCTACCACGGCTTTGAGAAACTGCAAATGTTCCTCACCGAGATCGGTAAACTTGAGCCCAAAACCAAAACCCTCAAGTACGTATGCAACTTCGCCCGTAAAACGAAGCTCGGTTTCACCAGACCTTAATTCGAATGCGACCTCTTCGCCTTCCCGATAGCTTGCGATCGACTCGACATAGCAACCCCCAAGGCTCAGATCGCTTATTCGAGAAGAGCGTCGCCCAACGGAAGAATCAAGAATTATCTCAACCACGTACGAGACGCGGTTTTGCTGCCTTTCCGGACGCGGAGGATCACCAATAGACATTAATCTTTCCTTGAGAAAGGATGTTACCACAGCTTGCATCAGAATTGGGACTCCGGTTGTCGCCGAAGGAAAGACTCAATAACGCCGAGGCTCCAGAAATCTTCTTTTATCCGATGCCCACCAGTCGCAGCACCGCCGGGCCCGTAAGGCTAACGAGCACGCAGCCGACGATCATGATCACGATCCCGGGCCAGAAAAGGTCGCCGGAACTCAGCCCGCCCTCGCCATACGCCATCGCGTTTGGCGGTGTGCTGATGACGAACGGAATACCGAACGAGGCCGAGATAGCGACGAGGATCGCGGTCGATGGTTCGGGGATAAGTGCGGTCGCGATCGGGATAAGCATTATCACCGATGCCGTGTTGCTCATTATCGAGGCAAAGAATGCCGCCGAAATGCAAACGATGAAGAGTGCCAGCGTGGGCGAATAGCTTCCAAAAGGGATCACTTCGGTTCCGGCCGCGATGATCCCTGTTGCTTCAAAGAGTTTGCCGAGCGTGATTCCGCCGGCGATCAGCAAAAGTGTGGACCAATCGATCCGGCGGAGCGATTCTCGATCAAGCAAGCCGGTGAAAAAGAGCGCCGCACTCGCCGCGACCGCGATCACAGCCGAGGCGATGCCATGTAGAGGTTCGGCAAGCCAGAGGACGACAGTCGCCGCCATGATGATCAGAAAGATCCGGCGGCCCGATCGAAGGTCGCCGCCCGCCATCGCCACGGGCTCGAGCGAACAATGATCGAATCCGGCGGTGGCCCCTACGGCAACCCGCCCACGTGTTCTCAGCCAAAGGAGCCCGAAGCTGAGCAGGAGCATCCCGATCGTCAGCGGAAATGCAAAGGCCATCCAACCGAGGAATGAGACGTTTACGCTGCCCGCCAACGAGGCTATCGCCACTGCGTTTGGCCCGGTCCCTATCGGCGTCGCCATACCGCCGAGGTCGGCGCCGAGCGCCACACCGATCAGGAGCGTCCGCCTCAGGACGTCGCCATCGGCGAAGCTCTTAAATGCCGGCCGGAGACAGGCGATCATCAACGCGGCCGCCGCGATGTTCGAAAGCCACATCGAAAGAAATGCGGTGATCAGAATTACGAGCAGCAGCAGGCGGTAGAACGAAGTGCAGGAAACTCGAAACGCGTAGCGGATCATCTCCCGGTCGATGCCGAACTTCTCCGCGGCAACCCCGAGCGCGAAGCCGCCGAAGAAGAGCGCAAGAACAGGGTCCGCCGCCCAGGTCATAACGCGTGCGAAATTCAATTTCGCATCAAGCGGCCCAAGAACGAGCGGGATCAATGCCCACAAAAGAAGCGAGGGCACGAATGGCGGCGTAGTCTCGCTCAGCCAAAGAATGAGACATACCGCCGCGACCGAGAGCACCCTTGCGAAGAGCGCACTCTCGACCGCGAACTGCGGCAAAACGGCCGCGATCAGAATTCCTATAGCGACAAAAGCCCATCGCTGCTTTTTTGTCTCTGTATCTTTCACAGAAATTTCCACGGCGATGGTAACCGCTTGCCGCTTTCCGAACAAGGCTCGGCCCGATTGCGAACTAGGCTGTCTTTACGGCAACCTTGGTCGCCTCTTTCTCGGCCCGCTTGATCATCGCGAGGGTCAATATTCCGTCCTTGAGCTCGGCCTTGACGTTTTCTTCATCCACAAGTGAAGGCAGCGTGAGTTCACGGTGGAACCGGTCGCTCTTCCACTCTGAATAGAATGTCTTCTCGTCCTCGCTCTTCAGTTCCGTTCCGGACCTTCCGCTGATGAATGCCTTGTCACCTTTGACGCTGACCTCGATCTCATCCGGACGGAAGCCCGGAACAGCTGCTTTAAGCGTGATGGTCGTTTCGTTCTCCGTTATCTCGACCGGCGTCGGCCGCAGGATCTCGGATTCAGCCCTGAACCAATCATCGAGCTGCGTTCCGATCATGTGGCCACGATCTTGGAAAAACTCGAATGCCCTTGAACCGATATCGCGGAAAAGCTCCGTTGACCGCTCGAACATCTTTTCAACGTCAACAAAAAGCGGCGAAGCTTCCGGTGCCTTTTCGATCTTCTCTAATGCTTTTACTTCTTTTTCCATATTTCACTCTCCAAAAACGAAAGTTCCGAATATCAGACTGGTATTCACCTCTCGAGACCGCAAATAATGTGCCCTTCGCTTTCCGGCACAAAAACATATAGCGGGCGGGCGCAAGCGCGAAATAACCGCTCCTAACGCGTGAAATTCAGCGCGGCTCGCTCGAGATCTCCTCACCTTGCTGTGCAACAGCTTAGGGCGACCGCACAATTAGGTTATATTTCGATTTAGAACTCAGGCGGAACGGGAATTGAATAAATTCTTTGGTGATTCATTTGTTAGCGGAAAAGTATGATCCCAACCGAGAGCAAGAAACTGAACAGAAGGCCTTTCGGGCAGCAGCCTACGCTTCTTCGCTCGGCGGATGCCTCGCTTGTCCGCGTTTGGTCGATCACCGCTCTCGCTGTTCGCAATCTCTTCGTTAACAAGCTCCGAACGTTTCTCACATTGCTCGGCATAATCGTCGGCGTGGCGTCGATGATCGCGGTCGTAACTATCATTCAGGGTTTGAACGAGACGGTCGCCAACACCTTTTCCGCAAATGGCTCGACCGTATTCTCTATCTCAAAGGGCCCGAGCGTTATCACCAGCCGCGAGCAGATGCTAAAGGTCGGCAAACGGCGTGACGTTACCGAGGAAGATGCCGAGGCGGTCGCACGCGGCTGCCAGCTCTGCTGGCGTATCGGCTACTCCGCCCGTGGGTCGGAGATCGTAAAGTACGCGGACAAGACCGAAGAGAACGTTACGATCCGCGGGATCACGCTATCACAATTTGATATCGAAGACCTTACCGCCGAGACCGGCCGGGTTTGGACCGGGAACGAAGCTGACGCCGGCCACTATGTCGCCGTGATCGGTGCCGATATCGTGAAGAACGTTTTTGGCGATGCTCCGCCGGAGACAGTTATCGGCCGGCAGTTGCGCATCCGCGGAGCAACCGTCCGCGTTATCGGCATCGTTGCACCGCTTGGTTCTATCCTCGGTGTCTCACGCGACAACTTCATTCTTGTGCCGTATAACACTTCGCTCAAGATCTTGCCCGGCCGAGGCTCGCTGGTCATCAATGTCCAGGTCCAAGATCCGTCGCAGCTCGAGAACGCCAAGGATCAGGCAACGGCAGTGATGCGTGCCCGACGCGGCATGATCGCGATCCGTACGGGCGACGTTGAGGAATTTGACGAAGGCTTTACGGTCGAGTCGGCCGATGTTTTCGTCGGGCTTTACAGCGATGCGACAAGCAACATCTATCTGGTCACGATCGGTGTTTCGGCCATATCGCTCTTGGTCGGCGGAATAGTCGTGATGAACATAATGCTCGTTTCGGTGGCTGAGCGAACAAAGGAGATCGGCCTTCGGATGGCGGTCGGCGCACGACGCTCGGACATAATGCGGCAGTTCATGACCGAGGCTGTGGTCATCGCGGCCGCGGGTGGTGTGATCGGGTTGGCGCTCGGCTTTGCGCTAGCAAACCTTATTTCGCTGTTGATCGGCTTTCCAACGCTCATCAACTTGATGTCGGTCGTTCTCGGTATCGGGGTATCATCCGTGGTCGGAGTGATCAGCGGGCTCTATCCGGCATGGCGGGCCGCCCAACTTAATCCGGTGGAGGCAATGCGGCGGGAATGAGGCTTGATCATTTCAGAGAGTCGGCGATCATGGCATTCGATACCGTCCGAACGAACAAGCTCCGCTCGGGCTTGACGATCCTCGGCGTTTCGGTCGGCGTTGTGACCGTGATGCTGATGGTCTCGATCATTCAGGGCCTGAACCGTTCGTTCGCCCAACAGCTCGAGGCGATCGGTTCCAACATTGTCTTCATCACCAAGTTCGATTCGTCCTTTGGCCGCCAGCCGAATCAGGAAGAGCGAATGCGCGAAGATCTTTCGCTCGCCGAGGCCGAAGCCCTCGGGGCCGAACTCCGCAACATCGTCGGCGTCTCGCCTCTTCAGCGTACGATCTCCGAAACGGTTCGGTACCGCGAGAGGCAGAGTGACACTCCGATATTGATCGGTGCCACCCGCCATTACGAGGAAGTGCATTCGCAGTTTGTCGAACGCGGCAGATTTATCACCGAGGCAGACCTTCGCACGCGGGCGAACATCGTCGTCCTTGGCAAGGACGTCGTAAAGGCCCTGTTCCCCAACGAGGAACCGCTCGGGAAGGAAGTAAAGATCGGCGGGCGGCCGTTCCAGGTGGTCGGAGTTATGGGCGATCTCGGCTCGATCTTTGGCCAATCGCGCGACAATTCGGTCTTTATTCCGCTGACGACATTTCAGAAATTCTGGCGTGACATCCCCTACCCGCAGATGGTCTTCATCATCGTTGTCCGTCCGGTGGATCGCTCCTATGTCACATCCGTTGCCGACGAGACCAGAGACGTTCTCCGGCGTGTCCGGGGTGTCGGCTATGGCCAGCCTGATAATTTCTACATTTCATCGCAAGACGCGCTGCTGGATATATACAATCAGCTGACCGGCGCGACCTATCTTGTGCTGACGGCGATCTCCGCGGTCGCATTGATGATCGGCGGTATCGGCGTGATGAACATCATGCTCGTCTCCGTTACCGAGCGGACGAAAGAGATCGGCATACGAAAGGCGGTTGGAGCAACGCAGAATGTCATACTTTCGCAGTTTCTCATCGAGGCGGTCGTGCTGACGGGCATCGGCGGGCTTATCGGGCTCGTCGTCGGGCAGGTTGCGAGCTGGCTGATAAACGCGTATTCACCGCTGCCGGCCTATGTTCCGCTCTGGACCGTTTTTGTCGGGATCGGCGTTTCGGCGTTGGTCGGAATCGTGTTCGGCATTTTTCCCGCCTGGAAGGCAGCAAAGCTCGACCCGATCGAGGCACTCAGTTTTGAGTAAAAGATCGTAACGCAAAAACGGGACTCGCCCCGACCCTGCATATCGGAGCGAATCCCTTGCTTCGCGTTGGGACCGAAGCCCCTTCGCAAAACCCTGTCTACAACGGATCAATGGCCTAGTGCCTGACCAGCGAATCGTGAACCGCGGTCGGCAACACGGACATCATGCCCATAAAGACCATCCCGAAGCAGACAAAGCCAAATGCTACAGCCGCCATAAGCGTCATGTTGCCGGTAACGACAAACCCGAGGGCGGCGAAAGCAATCACCAACCAGAGTGCAATGTATATCTTTGTCAGCATGATATCTCTCCTCAAGAAGCCTCCTACTGCCTTGATGGCAGAAAATCCGGTCTTCTTGCCCTCAGTAAAGTGCAACGCGTGTGCCAATGCGATTAGCCCGTAAAATCAGCATCTGCACGGGTTGCGGCCGCGAAATCCTCCGCACATCGCCCGGGCCCCGCGCGTGTTTGTTCGCAATAGAAAAGGCCCGGCGGGTGCCGAGCCTTTCTTCCAATGCGATCTTTTGACCTTCTATTGCAAGATCTTGCTCTCGGGCGTCCCGGCCGGTACCATCGGAGCTTCATCGCCCTGTCTGTCCACTGAGAATCGGCCGGTCATCACTGACGGCGTCAGCTTCAATATGACCTCAACGTTTTCCCGCACCCAACTATCCATCCAGCGAATACTGATCGCCGGCGTCAGCGTTGGGTTTATCTCGGCGACGAGTTGAAGCGCCTTTTCCCGCTCTTCCTTATCCGTCACCTGAGCCGCCTCGCCCTGTACGATCACACTTTTCCAATCGCGCTTGCTTGTCACCTTCTCGAGCTGAAGACAGACCTTCGGGTTCCCGCGGATTATCTCGGCCTTTTTGCCGTCGGTCGTGTAGATGTATATATCCGGCTTTGCCCAGGCAAAATGGACAGGCACTACGTACGGCATCCCATTCTGTGAACAGCCGAGGTGACCGTAGTTAACCTCATCGAGCAACTGCTCGATCTCGCTCATCTTCATTTCTACTACTTCGATCATAACTTTAAGCCCTATGATAGCATTGCGGTCGCTCCGCGACTGCATTTTCTGATACTGATCAGATGCAACGTCCGTTCCCCGCCGTGACGTAGACGGATGGAACGGGGTTTGCGGTTCATACTTGATGAGAACCACCTTTGGAGAAGAATATGAAAGTCATAATTGCTACAGATGGATCAAGTTTCAGCCTTGCCGCTGCTCGCGAGGCCTGTGGGCTTTTCGGCCACATGGGGGACGCTGAGTTTTCGGTCGTGTGCGTCTATGAGGATATACCGATCGCGGCGACCGAACCCTTTGCACTGCCGCCCGAGTACTACGAAGAAATGATCGATGCCGCTCGTAACCAAGCTCAGCACTTTGCCGAGCAGACCGCCGATGAGCTCCGCTCGGGTTGTCCCGAAGCGAAAATTAGCATTGAGGTCATGAGCGGAAAGCCCGCCGCGGCGGTCGTCGAGTTTGCCGAGCGGATCGGTGCCGATAACATCGTCGTCGGTTCACATGGCCGTGGTTTTTGGGGACGCCTTCTCGGTTCGGTCTCGAACTCGGTCGTTAATCACGCACCTTGTTCGGTTTTGGTTGTTCGCAGTGAGCCGGTGGGTGATCAATGATCTGGTTTCGAGCAATTGCGGTTTGGTTGCTGATGATGGCGGTCGAGACCGTTCACGGCATTCTGCGGGTGGTTCTGCTTGCTCCGCAAATCGGCGATCTTCGAGCCCGGCAGATCGCCATCTTTACAGGCTCAGCGATCATTCTCGGTATTGCGTATCTTTTTATTGGGTGGGTCGGGGCACAGTCGAAACTAAAGCTGCTCGCCATCGGCTTCGTCTGGATGCTTTTGACCCTCGGGTTTGAAGCCGTGATCGGCATCTACGCATTCGGATTCGGCTGGGAGCGGATCCTTGCGGAGTACGATCCTCGCACCGGATCGCTTATGCTCTTCGGCCTTTTCGTTCTGCTCTTCGCACCCTTGGTCGCTTTCGGACTTCGCCGAGGTCAATGATCGTCGTCGTCCTTGACCCGCTTGGCGTCAACTTCGGTTGCGGTGGTACCTCCGGCCCTTATCTCGGTGTGGCGTATCTGGCCGCCGAGGTTCGCCGTCCAGCCCATTAGGCCCAGCGTCACTACTGCAAACAATAAAGCCGGCATTGCACTAGCGCGCTGCACGCTCGGTTTCATAAGCCCGATGACAAGTCCTGCGGCAGCGGCGATGCCGGTCACGATGGCAAATCCTAACGCGAACTTTGCCGCGTCCTCATGACTTTCGATAAATACTTCCGATACCCCCGGAAGTTTTTCTACGATCTCCTCGGCCGGTTCACCCGTTAGGTATGTCGGCACCGCAACGGCAGCCGCTGCTAGAATGATGATCAAGCCTGTGTTCAACATCACCCGTGAGTTTCGCAACAAACCGTAGAGCGCGACCGGTAGCCCGATCACTAAAGCGAAAAGCGGGAAGTGGTTGAGTATTAAATGCAAATGAGCGCTGTCCATTTCGATTCTCCCTAAGATAATTTCTGTAATGCAGGCCCGGGATCTTTGACGATCTCAGTGCCGGATATCAATGAACAGTGCAATCGCAATACCAAAAAGGCAGACGTCGACGCATGCGTCCATCATATCACATCGAACTTTCGCTCAGCATCAGGTTCCAAGCACCGACTTCAGTTCCTCGAGTAGGTGCTCGGCCGTAAAGGGTTTTGCAAGCACCGAGGTGATCCCGAGAGATTCGATCTCCTTCCGCTGATTCTCATTCATCAGCCCGCTCATCATTATCATTTTGAGGTCGGGGTCCATTTTCCGCATTGCCCGTACCATCGAAGGGCCATCCATATAGGGCATCGCGACGTCTGCGAGAACCACGGCCGTCTCGGCACTGTTCTGGGCAAAGAGGGAAAGCCCTTCGGTTCCATCCGCCGCCGTCAGAACCCGGTAGCCAAACCTCTCAAGTGTGGCGGCTGTGACATCGCGGATATATTCTTCGTCATCGACGACGAGCACCAATTCGCCATCGCCTGAGAGTTCGTTGGTCGTCGTTTCGGCGACCTGGGCGATTTCCGCCGAATCTGCGACCGGGAAGTATATTGAGAACCGCGAGCCTTTGCCCGGTTCGCTGTAAACGTTTACGAACCCGCCGTGGCTTTTTACGATGGTCAGCACGGTTGAAAGGCCGAGGCCTGTTCCGCGGCCGATGTCCTTGGTCGTGAAAAAGGGATCGAATATCTGTTCTTTCACATCCGGCGGCATACCTATGCCCGAGTCGATGACGGTGATGACGATGTGTTCGCCTGGGGTCGCCTCCGGGCTCATCCGCGCGTAGTGGTCGTCGATATTGATACGGCTCGCTTCTATTGCGAGCGTACCGCCCTCCGGCATCGCGTCGCGAGCGTTGATCGAAAGATTCATCAGCACCTGATGAATCTGTGTCGGGTCGGCGGAGATCACCGGAAGATCGGCGGGGACGTTAAACTTGACCTCGATGTTCTTTGGAAGCGTTTCCGAGAGCACCTTTACGAGGTCCTTCACCATGTGCCGCAGTTGCACGGCGATCCGCTCGCCCTTGAGCCCGCGGGCAAAGGTAAGGACTTGCTGAACAAGCGAACTTCCCCGCTGCGTGTTCTTTTCGATCATGTCCAGCCATTTTGCTGTCTCGGCGTCCGGCTCGCGAAGCTTTAGCATCCCGACCGACATTAGGATCGGCGAGAGGATGTTATTCAGGTCGTGGGCAATGCCGCCGGCGAGCGTGCCGATAGATTCAAGCCGCTGAGCACGGAATAGCTGTTCCTCAGTGCGGCGCTTTTCCGAGACATCCGTGTTGATGACCAGAATGTAATCCGGCTGTTCGTGGTCGTCGCGGACAAGTGTCCAACGGCTCTCGACCACCAGAGATTTTCCATCTTTGGTAAATTGCCGCTCCTCAAAACGATGCTCATCGTGGCGTTCGAATTCGCGTCGTATCTCAAGTATCCGTTCCGGCCCGCTGCCGAGCACAACGTCATTAAAGGGCCGGCCAAGAGCCTCATCGATCGGGCGTCCGTAGATGCGTTCGGCTCCTCTGTTCCAGAAGATCACCTGGTAGTTCAGGTCGCAGACGATGATCGCGTCCTGCGCCTTTTCCAGGAGCGAGGCCTGTTGGCGGATACGTTCCTCCGCCTGCTTTCGCTCGGTTATCTCATAGCGGATGGCGATGTACTGAAATGGCTTTCCGTTCGCGTCGAGCATCGGCACAATGGTCGTATCGACCCAGTAGATGCTGCCTTCCTTCGCCCGGTTTTTGATCTCACCGCGCCAAACCTGGCCGCGGGCGATGGTCGTCCAAAGGTCACGAATGAACTCTTTAGGGTGATGCGCTGAGTTGATTATTCGGTGGTCCTGACCGATGAGCTCTTCACGCGAGAACTTTGAGATCTCGCAGAACTTGTCGTTTACGTAGGTTATTCGCCCGCGCTGATCTGTGATCGCGACGATCGCGGATTGATCGATGGCGAATTTGAGGTCCGAGAGTTCTTTCAGGACATCGTCATTCGGCCTTTCGCTGTTTGCAGGTTCAGTCATTAGCTCTTGGCGACGACGGTTTCCTTGTCGCTGACCGCGTCGTAGAGTCCCGCTTTTCTTAATTTGTATCGAAGCTGGTCGCGTGAAATGCCGAGCAGCTTTGCGGCCTGTGTCAGGTTGCCCGATGTGCGTTCAACTGCCTGACGGGCAAGCTCGGCCTCAACTTCGTCGAGCGTAACACCTGCCGCAGGAAGCATTACGCCGCTGCGAGCAGTTTCCGCCGCTGCGAACTCGCCAAGCATATCGTGCGGAAGGTGTGTGGTCGTAACGTATTCGCCGTCCTCAAGTATCGATGCCCGCTCAATAACGTTCCTCAGTTCGCGGACGTTACCCTTCCAGTCGTATGTTCTAAAGATCTGCTCGACCGCCGGCGTTAGCCCCTTAAGCGGCTTTTGCTTCCGCTTTATGTTGACGCGGTCAATGTAGAAATTCGTGAGGAGCATCACGTCGTCGCCGCGTTCGCGGAGCGGCGGAATATCAACCTGAATCACCGAAAGCCTAAAGTAAAGATCCGAGCGGAAGCGCCCATCCTCGCCGGCCCGCTTGAGGTCCTGGTTTGAGGCAGCTATGATCCGGGCATCGAGCTTGATGTCCTTGAGCCCGCCGACGCGGCGGAAGAGCCCATTCTCAAGCACGCGCAAGAGCTTTGCCTGCAGCGGAAGCTCCATCTCGCCGATCTCGTCAAGAAAGATGGTCCCGCCGTGTGCTTGTTCAAAGAGCCCTTCCTTCCGTTGTTTGGCATCAGTAAAAGCTCCTTTTTCGTAACCAAAAAGCTCTGATTCGATAAGGGTCGCCGGAAGCGCGGCGCAGTTGATCGCGAGGTACGGTGCCTTTGCCCGGTCAGAAGCGAAATGGATCGCTCGAGCGAAGAGATCTTTTCCGGTTCCGGTCTCGCCCTGAAGCAGGATCGAGTTTACGTCCGAATCGGCGACCCGGCGGGCGAGTTCCTTTGCCTTTACCATTGCCGAAGATTCGCCGATTATCTCGTCAAAGCTGAGTGAGGCCGAGCGTTCCCGCCTTGCCGCCTTTATCTCGCGGCGGAGCGTTCGCGTTTCGACCGCGTTGCGAAGCGTGACCTCAAGCTCTTCGAGCCTGACCGGCTTTCCGATAAAGTCGTGTGCTCCGGCTCGGAGTGCGGCGACCGTATGCTCTACATCAACATTGCCGGTAACTATGATCGCGACGAGATCCGGGTTGATCTCCTTTAGCTTCTTCAGCAGGTCGATGCCTGAGCCATCGGGGAGTTCAACGTCGATAAGCGCGATCGAGGGTTCAAATTCCTCAAAGGCTTTCATCGCGGAACTGACGTTCTCGGCCGCTTTGGTTTCATAGCCCCAACTGCCGACGGCCTCCGAAAGAGCCATCCGGATGAAACCGTCATCGTCGATTATCAGAATTCGTTCGTTCTTTTCAGGCATCTGGAAAAATCCGAAACCATAGTCGTGCAGGGCGGGTTCTGCTAATTGTATATCGCGAATGAATTCGGGCATCAAGCCCAAATTCGCGAATTTTTTCGCGCGAGTCACAGGCGTTGGATGCGAAAGGGCCGAAAGTCCCTGTTGCGGAGCAAATTCCATTATGGTGGCACATCCATTGCACTTTCCGTCCGTACCTGCGGTAGAATCTTGGTTCTAGCGACGAGTGGGTTATGAAATTACTGATCGCATATGATGGTTCCCGATGTGCTGAGGCCGCACTCGATGATCTAAAACGGGCTGGGCTTCCAGTCGGGGGCGAGGCTTTCATCCTTTCGGTCGCGGAAGTTTGGCTTCCACCGGCCGAAAGCGTGAACGGCAGCCTGACGGATGATCCCTATATTCGCAGCATGGTCGAACGCCGGCAGGAGAAGGGCGAACGGGCCCTTGCCGAATATGAGGCCTATGCCCGCCACGCGGAATCGCGTATGCGAATGCTATTTCCTGATTGGAAGGTCACCGCTCGGGCAACCTATGGCTCACCGGCCTGGGAGCTCCTGGCAATGGCCGATGAACTCAAGCCTGACCTCATCGTTACCGGTTCGCAGGGGCAATCGGCGCTGAGCCGCTTTCTGCTCGGTAGCGTTTCGCAAAAGGTGTTGAACGAGGCACGGTGCTCGGTTCGCGTGGCTCGCGGCAAGAATGAGGTTGACCCGGCTCCGATCCGCCTAACCATCGGCTTTGATGGCAGCCGGGGCGCCCGTGCGGCGGTAGATTCCGTTGTCGCCCGGACTTGGCCCGAAGGCACTGAGGCTCAGTTGATCTCGGTCACCGACCCCGTCTCACCGACCACCATCGGCCGCTTCGTCCCGCCTGTCAATGCGGCGATCGAAGAGGTCAACGCGGCTGAAACAGATTGGTTGACAGCACAGGCCGCGGAAGCGATCAAGGACCTCGCGGGATCGGGCGTCGCCGCCAGCCATCTGATCATTGCCGGAGCGCCGAAGCGGGTCATCGTCGAAGAAGCTGAAAAATGGGGAGCGGATTCGATCGTCGTCGGAGCCAATGCTTTTGGCAGCAAGCTTGAACGCTTCCTTCTCGGCAGCGTCTCATCTGCGGTCGCGGCCCGTGCTCACTGCACGGTCGAGGTCGTACGGTAGCCTTTCCGATCTAAAGCCAAATGAAAAGCCGGGTCCAAGCCCGGCCTTTTTTTGCCTTGGTAAACCGATCAATTCTGCCCGATCTTTTCGATGTCTGTCTGGAGCCGTGCGATCGCCGAGTTGGTCGAATCGGCCATCTTAAGTCGTGCAAGCGTGGCGTTTGCATTAGCCGCATCGCCCTTCTTTGTGTAGGCGACAGTCAGGTTCTGAAGTGCCTGAATGTGATTCGGGTTCTTCTCAAGCGCACCGTTAAATTCCTTGATCGCCTTGTCATAGTCCGGGTTCGGACGAAAGACGTACGTCAGGCCGAGGTCCGTGCGGACGTTAATGTCCTCCGGCTTTTTCTCGATCGCAAGCTGATAGGTCTTCTCGGCATCGTCATACTTGTTCGAGTCGAAATACGCGTTGGCGAGATTGACGATCGTATCGTAGTCGTCCGGCTTGATCTTCCGAGCCTGCAAGAGAAACTCGACCGCACCGTCAAACCGCTGTATCTGGTAATACATTTCAGCGGCCTTTATCTGCGCCTCAAAGTTATCCGGTTCGGCCCGTGCCTTGTCTATAGCGGCCTGGACCTCCGGTATCGAGCCGCCGGTCTGAGGGTCGCCAACGTTTGGATGTCCCGAGGGAAGCCCCGGCATTTGCTGTGTCGCCTGTGTGGCCTGGCCGGCCTGAAGTATCGCCTTTTGGTTCATTGAGTTGGCGAACATAAAGCCGACGATTAGGCCTCCGAGAAGGCCGACGATGCAGAATAGAATGTTTTCTTTGTTGATCATGGTGTTATGCGTACGAGTGCAGCCCGGGCAGCAAATAGCTTACACCGAGATACGTAAAAATGATGAATAGAAATGCAACGATCGCAAAATATGCCGACCTCCGGCCCTGCCATCCATAGGCGATCCGCGAATGTAGAAACCCGGCATAGGTAATCCATGCGACCAGTGCACCTGTCTCCTTAGCGTCCCAACCCCAGTATCTCCCCCAGGATTCGTTTGCCCAAACGGCACCCGTAATGAGCAGCAATGCTAACCCTGCAAATGTTGTGCCGCCAAGCTTGTACATCAGTCCGTCTAGAGTTGCTGCTGACGGCAGCGATTCGCGGATCCGCTCCGGCCGCACCGCCATTAGCACGATAAAGAAGGTACCGGCAAATGCGGTGATAAGCGCAGCAAGCTCGACCGGGTTTGCATTCAGGCTAAGCCGAAGTGTATCGCCATTCTGCCTTATCCATGTATCGGCCATGCCGGCAAGCTGCATCGCCGGAACGGTCGCGATCTGCTGCTGCGTCGCTCCCTGCTGCTGCAGCATCCAAATGCCGAAGCGTTCGTATTGCTCGGGTGCGATATGCGATACGACGTGGGGCAGCGTGCTCACCTGATAGACGAGCATTCCGATCGCGGCGGCTTGAACCGCGAGCGAAGCCGTCATCAGTCCAAGGCCAAAGCGATGGGCCTGCCGTCCACCGCGCGATAGATAAGATGCCCAAGCACCCAGAGCGGCAAGCAGTAGCACAGCCGCCAAAACGATGAACCACCCGACATAGGGCAAGTCCGCGCGGAGCGGCACGGAGACTCGAGAGGTACCGACAAAGACCGAAGCCGCATAGGTACCGAACGAATCGAAAGCCAAAACGCCGAATCGTGAGATCGTCGCAAATACCGCAAGTACGAAGAGGCCGTTCCAAAATGCCATCTTCTCGGGCTGCAGCCCATCTTTTAGGAGATAAAGCACAGCGACGGCAAAGCACACAAGCCCAACGCCATAACTGATGGACGCAACGCCGACGTGTATAGGCCGCCAATAGGAATCAAGCACCGGCGGCAGATCGACGAACTCGCCGCCGATGAACCGGGCAAGGACCAAAATGATCGCCGCCATCGGAAGGGCGACCGCTGCTATCCCGCGGAGCTCCCGCCGCCGCATAACGATCAGCGTGGTGACACCTGCGCCAAAGGCGAACGCCAGGCTGAGGTCGTAAAGATTCGCAAAGGGGATGTAGCGAAAAAGCCAAGGCATCTCCGCCGCGGATCGTCCCTGCTCGTGAAAAATAGCAAGCTCGCGGTCAAAGGCCGCCGCCCAGCGGACGAGCCAGCTCGCAAGGTTCAGAGCAACGCCAATAGCTGCGGCCAAGAGCCCAAGCCGGTCGGCAAAGCGGAACGGAGCATAAAAATTCGTCAGGAAAAAGATCGCTCCAACGAGATAGGCGGCTAGGGCAAGCATCATCAACGCCTCATCGCCGATAAACCGCTCGCCGCCAACCGCGAGACGAAGAGCTAGTATCCCAACCGCGGCAGCCATTGCCAGCACGAACGGCATGTAGGTTCCCTGGCCCGTCCTTTCAGGGGTCGCGCCGCTCATTCACTATCCTCCCGCATGTGGCGCTCGATCATCACTCTCAGCCTTTCAAATTGTTCGTCAAATCCGTTCGGATTGCGGTTTGTGTTTCCCCCGAGCGTTACGTCGGAAGTTCCGTCGTCCCTTTGCTCGATTGCCGCCCAGACCCTGCGGTGCGAGAAACCGAAGACGCCTGCAAGCGTCAGCGAAAGCAGTGCAAATCCGATATAGACAACCGTCGAACCCGGATCGCGTTGGACGGCGAGAACGTGCTGATGCGAGACGCGTTCAAACTCAAGCATCCGAAATGTAAATCCCGCGTAGGGTTTATTTGCCGCAGGTATGTCGGCCATTTCCGGCCCGAAGACGGTCGCCGTTTCAAGCCCGCCACCGGGCGGTTTAATGTGGATGATCGCCGCAGGGTTAGTGTAGCTCGTCGTGTCCTCGTTCGGATCCTCCGGCCCGAGAGAAAAATCGCCTCGGAATTCGCTGAAGATCAATCGCGTTCCATCGGCAAGATCGGCTGTACCGGAGCGCTTTATGGTCACTTCCTCAGTCGCTCCGGTCGCGGCCGTCGTTGCTGAAAGCCGGATCGATCGGGCTCGGCCAATTGGGACAAAGCTCCCTTGAAAGAACCGATAGCCGCGGTGATCGTACGGCCGGTTCATTCCAACCTCGGCAGTGTGAACCCCCGTCTCGTCGCGGATAGTGAACCGCGTTATCCAGTCGATGGTGTTATTGGCCGTCAGCGGCCCGTCGTGTCTGATCAGCCTCTGCTCAATGTCCGTGCAAGTAATATCAAACGGAAGTTGCTTCGTTATCTGCCTTGTCCGGTCCAAATCAAATGCAGTGTCAAAGATCAGGTTCGTCGTTTGGCCAGGATAGAGCGGCAGACTTCCATTACTCCCGAGTTGCGCGGTCAGAAATCCACCGAGAAAGATCGTTAGCAACGCGATGTGAACTGCGCAGAACGCGAGCCGGTTCCAGCGGCCTTTTTCGGCGAAGAAGAATAGCGTGCCATTCCGATAGCTCCGGAGGGGCTTTCCCCAACCCGCTGTCGCGAAATCGGCTTCGATCTT
Organism: Acidobacteriota bacterium; assembly: GCA_016716435.1. NCBI lineage: Bacteria > Pseudomonadati > Acidobacteriota > Acidobacteriota bacterium. The sequence goes on from JADJWI010000003.1 coordinate 418,371, forward strand.
TTCGGCGGTCGCGTCACTGCTTTGCTCGATATCGAGAACCTCGTTGTTCCTTTGCTCACGGAGCCAGCGAAGCGGCACATTCACAGATGGCCGCGAAAAATAGGGAAGAATTTTTGGCAATCGGTCGAGTGTTGCGATTATGATGTTCAACGAGACCGCGGCAAGCAGGGCATTGAAATACCACGAGTAATAGATGTTGAAGAAGCCGAGCGAACCGAAGATCATCTTTTTTACCGGCGTCAACTCAGCGTAGTAGTCGGCAAAGCCGGCGACGTTCTGCTGCATCACGAGCATCCCGATCGTGCATGCAAGGCCGAGGAAAACCAACAGGGTGATCCCAACGCGAACTGAGCCCGAGAGCTTGAGAATCCGCTCAAGTGCTCCGCCGCCGCGGCGCGGACGTGCTCCTGCGACCGCGGCGATCGGCTCGACATTTTCGATTGCAGGCACACTCATTTAGTAACCGGATCTGCGGGCAAGACTCTACAGACTTGATCCATCATAGGGCAAGCCGAGTGCCGCAGGGATAATTTGCGGAGTTCCGGGCCGGAACCGCAGAAAAATACATGAGGCCCGTGGCGATGCTGCTGAGGTTGCTCACTGCCAAGTTTAATGGCGAGCGTTTCAGTTCGATGTGATACTCATCACATTGCCCCGAGTGTTTACCGAATAGAATAGCGTGTTCTGCGCTTTTGGTTTACTTGAAAAGCTCGAGACAATCGATGCATCGGACCGGACTTCAATTTAGATTAAAGTTCCTCGCTGCGCTGCTGTGTGCGGCGGTGGGTGTTGCCTTGTTCGCTTTGCTCGGGCCGGCGAGGGTGATAAAAGGTTCTTCGCTCGAAGACGAATCCGCATCCGGGCAGGCCAAGTATTCAAAGTTTTCTCACGATGTCGCCGCTCATAAAGTTGACTGTTCCAAGTGCCATACCTTCCCATCAAAGAACTGGAAAGCGGTCAGGCCGGCGGACAGCGCATTCGAGGACATTACTGAATACCCGAGCCACGCCTCTTGCATAAACTGCCATCGGCAACAGTTCTTCCGCGGAGCAAAACCGCAGATCTGCACCATCTGCCATACGAACCCGGGCCCGCGAAACAGCACCCGTCATCCTTTCCCGAATCCGCGTGAGAAATTTGACGAGTCGCCGAAAGGCAAGGACGCCGAGTCGGAGTTCGACATCAACTTTCCGCACGAGACGCACATAGAAATCGTCTCTCAGCTTCGCCCGCGGGAGGTCGAATTTGTTCGGGCGGGCTGGACGACGATCCGCCGGAGCGAGGAGAGCTGCAAGGTCTGCCATCAAACACATATGCCGCAGGGCGACTCGGACGAGGAATACGCCGCGGCACCGCCGAAGGACCTCGGCGACAATTTCTGGCTCAAGAAGGGTACTTTCAAAACATCACCGATCGGCCATACGACGTGCTTCACATGCCACTCGGCCGATACGGGCATCGAACCGGCACCCTCGAATTGCGCCGCCTGCCATGCGATCAAACAAAAGACACCGGCGGCTGATTTTGACAAAGAACTATGGGCACGTGTCGGACTCCGCGACCGGATCATCCGTGATGCCTGGTCGACCCGATTCTCCTCGGGAACTTTCCGCCATGAATTCGCAAGCCACGCCGAGCTTGACTGCGCAACGTGCCATGATGTTTCTTCCCTCAAGACGCTCGATCCGCGTTCGATGAAGGTCCCGATCACATCGTGCAACAACTGCCACATCACGGCGACCTCCGATGACGGCGGGATACTGAACTTTGAGATCGATTCGCGAAAGGCCGATGCCTCGTTCCGCTGCGTTAAGTGCCACTTGTCATTCGGTTCGCAGCCGATACCGGAATCGCACATCAAGGCCGTAGCGGCAATGGCAGGAAACTGAGACCAATAAATGAAAGGGCAAAGAACAAGTCGTCCAGCAAATAGCGACACCACGATCCGGGCGTTAAAGCTCACTGCGGTCGCCGGCGCTGTTCTTACTGCTTCGCTCTACTTTGCCGCTTGTGGTTCGTCGCCTGAGCCAACAGGTGCCGATATCAATACAGCTCCGACGCCGGTAGCGGAATCAACACAAGTGAAGTTCGATTTCCCCGAGGGCGATTATTCGAAATTCAGCCACGAAAATGAGCAACACGCCCGGCTCCCGTGCCTGGTTTGCCATACCCGCCAGGATAACGAAGCCCAGATGAAATTCTCCGGCCACATTCCCTGTTCGAGCTGCCACGTTGAGCACTTCAAGGAACCGCAGGGACAGATCTGCACCATCTGCCATATTGACTCGGCGACCGGTGCGATGAAAGAATTTCCGACGCTAAGGTCCTTTAACGCAAAGTTCGATCATGCGAAGCACACGCCGCATACCAACTGCGCCGATTGCCACAAACCGGCAAGGGCGGGATCTACCTTCTCGGTGCCGACGCGGGCGAACTCGCATACGACCTGTTTTCAATGCCATAGCCCGAACGCCGAGTTCGATGGTAAGGACATAGCCTCTTGCTCAACCTGCCACGAGGCTGGCTCGCCCGGCCCGCGGCTCGGTGGCATACGCGCCCTTGCGGCAAATTTCAGCCATTCGGCCCATGGCCCGAAGCAACGGCTTAGCTGCAATAGTTGCCATAACGTAAGGCCGGGTGCTTCGCGCGGAAGACAGATGACCGCCCCGGCCGCGGTGATGCACCTTGCTACGGCACGAGGGCAGAACTGTGCTACCTGCCACAACGGCAAACGGGCGTTCGGCGGTGAGGATTTCACCTCGTGCAGCCGCTGCCATAAAGGCGAGAACTTCAAATTCACGGCAGAGTTTCGGAGCGCGGAGAATTTCGCAAGGTTTTGAGAGTTCAGCGGTCGAATTCGCACTGGTAAACCCCAGTTACGCCGGAAAGGGCAGGTTTTCATTGGTTTTTTGAACGGAACGCCGATTGCACTTAGGACTGATGTGCACCGGAAATTATCCGGTCTGCTCTCCCGAGCACGATAAGTTGGGAGCCTGTATTATGAAGAACATCACCGTAAAATTTGTCGCTATCGCAGCCATTCTGTTACCTGTTTTCTTGATCTTAGCCGCACGGCCGGATATCTCTAACGCGGCTCCGCTCGCTGATGACGATACTGCCGCCGTTTATAAGGCAAAATGTGCGATGTGCCACTCGCCAAAAGCCGAAAAATCCTTCGATCCGGAAATGACGGACGAGGAAATGGTAAAGGCGATCCTGGACGGAAAGAAAGCCGCCAAACCGCCTCATATGCCCGCTTATCGCGACAAAGGCATTGACGAAGCAAAGGCAGCTGCATTAGTGAAATTTATGCGCGAACTCCGGACGCCGCCGAGCGAATGACCGGAAACCGTGCCAAAGGTTGACAGCAAGCAACTGTAAGCGAAAATCTGTGGACGCATCCAGCGTTCCCTCCACGAGCAAGCCGGCGATGACCCGAAAAAGGTCGCGCCGCTTGCTTGCGCATTGGAGGGCGCGGAAATAGTTGGCAAATGAAAGACCGGAGAACCTAAACGATGAACGAAGAACAAGAGAAGCAAGCCGAAACGCCGCAGGCCGGGGAAACAAAGCCAAAGGTTCCAAGCCTTTTCCGTAACTTCATCAGTTTTGTGGGCTTCGCTATCGTCATCGCCGCACTTACCAGTATTGCTCTGCTTGTGATGGTCGAGTTTTCCGGGGGCTCGGACAATCCTTACACCGTCCTTGTCACCTATATCATGCTCCCTTCGGTGATGGGCTTTGGCTTTTTTGTAGCGATCATCGGTGCCCTGCTCGAGCGGCGACGGCGGCTTAAGCAGCCAGATTCCCCGATAGCGCCATATCCGGTACTCGACCTGAACGACCCCTCGCGAAGACGCAAACTCGTTGCGCTAATTGCCGGCGGCTTTGTTTTTCTCTTCCTGAGCGCCTTCGGAAGCTACCGAGCGTTTGAGTACACCGAGTCCGTCTCTTTCTGCGGCGAGCAGTGCCATACGGTGATGAAGCCGGAGTTCATCTCACACCAGGTCGCACCACACGCGAGCATAAAATGCGTAGATTGCCACGTTGGCGGTGGGCCGGAGTGGTACGTCCGCTCAAAGTTCAATGGCATGCGCCAGCTTTACGCTGTCGCGTTCAATACATATGACAGGCCGATCAAAACGCCGATCCACAACATGCGCAACGCCAATGAGACCTGCGCAAAGTGTCATTGGCCGGAAAAGTATTACGGCGATAAGCTCAAGGTCTTCAACCACTACGGCTATGACGAGAACAACTCGCTTCGCCAGATCCGAATGATGATCAAGGTCGGCGGCGGAAGCCCCGATCGCGGCGAGGTCGGCGGAATCCATTGGCATATGAATCTTGATAACGAGATCACCTATATCGCCACCGATGAACGCCGTCAGAACATTCCGTGGGTACGGATGAGAACGAAGGACGGGCAGGTCATCGAATATACCTCGCAGAACGCGAGCCTGACGGCACAGGCGATCGAACAAGCTGAAAAGAAAAAGATGGACTGTATTGATTGCCACAATCGACCGGCGCACATTTACCTCTCGCCGAACCAGGCCGTCGACCAGGCCTTCGCGGCCGCACGCCTTGACGTATCGCTTCCATTTTTGAAGATGAAGGCGGTCGAAGTCCTTGCTCGCAAGTACAACACCGAGGATGAGGCGGTCGCCGCAATCCTCGCCGACGTCCCTAAGTATTACCGGGAAACATATCCTGACGTTTACTCCGCAAAGCGGCCTTCGGTCGATGCCGCCGCCTCGGAGGTCGCGACCATTTACCGCACTTACTTTTTCCCGGAGATGAAGACCGATTGGTCAAGCCACATCAACAACATCGGCCACTTCAATGCTGAAGGTTGCTTCCGCTGCCATGACGGCCAGCATAAAAGCCCCGAGGGCCGCCTGATCCGTAACGACTGTGCCGTTTGCCACACAACGCTCGACCAGACCTTTGCTGGACAGCGGATAGTTCCGGCCGATGGCATGTTCCAGCATCCGGTGGGCCTTGGCGACCGTAATACCTGGCAATGCGCCGCCTGCCACACCGGCGACCGTGCGTTCCAGCATCCGCTCAACCTCGGCGATATTTCAAGGTTCCAATGTGCCGATTGCCATACCGGGCAGAATTACAAAGCGGTCAAATAAAAGCTATGGCAAAATGAAAACTGCGGCCGCGATCGGTTAACATCGCTGCCGCAGTTTTTGCGTCTTCGGAGGAGGGGGCCGAAATCTATCTGTCGCCTGCCCGGCCAAGATATATCCTCAAAGAGGTGTAAGGCAAGTGGGCGTTGTAGTTTTGCGGAGCGATGCCGTACTGCACTTGCTGAGGCGTCAACTCGCTATAATCAAAGTACTGATAACCAACACTCCAATCTACGTACCGACTTAGCCGGAAAGTTCCGCGTACCTCGGGCATCTTGAAATCGATGGGATAGGAACTCAGGATCAACGACGAGTTGAGCGGCGGGATCACCATATCGTTCGTTCCGTTATCTTTATTCCAGCGGAAACTACCGAAGAGGCTCACCCGTTTGTGCGGGCGGAACCGGCCATCAATAAAGAAATAGTTGTCGCGAACGAAGTATTGGCTGAGGCCAACAGTTGCCGGCCCGCCGAGCGGTATCAGGACCGAGACCTCGCTGGTCAGCCAGTGGTAGTCGTAGCCGCCGCTGATGCTTACCTCGCTGATCGGATCCCAATCGATCGAGCTTGAGAAGATGCGGCTTCGCACTTGTGTAACGAAAGATGCGGTCGGTGTTGTGACAGACTGCCCGGGATTATCGTTATCTTTCGTAATGAAGGAGAGATTTACAGCAAACTTGTTAAAATTCGTCCGGCTCCGCACGCGGAAATTTGCGAACTCGTAGTTAGCAAGTCGAGTAAAGACATTATCAGCCTTGCCTGCTTCGACATCGGCAAAAACCGTCCAATTGCTCGTTGGCTTGAACTTAGTTCCTGCAATAAATGTGTTTGTAGTATTCTCTGCCTCCTCCGGCACAAGCGGCGGGATCGGCGAGCCGAAATTTACCGTCGAGATGCCGAGTGCTACCTCGCGGTGCGTGTAACGCCAGCCGATGTTGAAACCAAATCGATTGTTGACCTGGTAATCTCCTTCGAGCGTGTTCGTGTAACGCCGGTACCGGGTCGAGGTATAGTTAAGCTGCCGCGAGGTCGTTCCAGGAACACCGACAAATTGATAGACATTGCCGCCGTTAATGTTGAACCCGTCATAGTTGAACGTGTTCGAAATGCGGAACTTGTCTGCTATCCGCCATGTAAAGCCGAGGTCAGCACGCGTCTGAAGCCGTTTGGCATCGCCGATCGAGCTGTATGTGTCCGTTACCTGGACATTGGTAGCGTTTCGATAGACCAAAGATTCATTGAAATTAAAGTCATTCGAAACCGAGGTATGGACGACCTTCGCCGCCACGTCGAAGACCTTCGCGAAAGTACGCTGGAGGCTGAAGACGCCGAAGTGAGTATCGCCGACGATCGGGTTTGAGCGGTTCATCGTCTCGATTCTAATGTTATTTGTTGTTACATCACCGGGGTCGTTGGTTACGGAATAAAGTGTACGGTCATTGAACGACCGGTAACCGTAGGTTCCCGAAAGATTAAATCCGAGAAGCTTCCCGTCCGCCCCAACTCGAAAGTCGCCGGCCTTGTAGTTAAGGTCCTGCACCGCCGGGAACACATCGCCTCGTGAGATACGCGTTGACGTCGTGCCCGTGCCGTCGGCAACGTTGAACGAATAGCCGATACGGAACCTGATGTTTGGGTTCTGCGGCAGAAGCGTCAGGTCAAGATCGCCAAAATTCCTCCGGCGGTCTGCATTGTGAAGGTTGCGGAGGTCGTTGCCAACCGCGTGGTTATTCAGGTTGTTGAAATAGGCAACACGCCTTACGCTTGCGTCAAAACGATAGTAGCCCAAGCGTTCCATTCCGGCACGAAAATAACCGCTCGGATCCGCGCCCCAGCCTGAGCCGAGAAACGTCAATGTATCGAACGGCTTCCCTTCGTTCGTGCTCGTATCCTCAATTGTGAAGCCGGAATCAAAGACGCGAAACCCGCGTTTGTAGTTCAGGTCGCTCCGGTACTTGTTCTCATTGCCCTCAACCTCAACCCACCGTGCGCCGATCTCAGCACTTCCTTTGATCGTGAATCGGTCTTCCGGTGTCGGGGTCGGCGATTGGGCCGTCGCGGAAAATGCGAACGCGATAAGCGCCGCAAAAACGGAAAGGCTCATCGCCGGGCGGCAACAGAGTTCTTTAAGCGGAACGTATTTTCTTTCTATGGAGATCATTGTTCTGTGCCCCCTTATCTAAAGAAGTCCTTATTGCTGTTCGAGCCGTGGATCTGCGAATGGCAGACCGTACAGTTCTGTGTACGAATGCTCGTTTGCGTGTGCGGCCCGGTTGGAATATTCGGGTCGAGTTCGACGTTCACGATATTCGTGTGGCATTCGAGGCAGAGTTGCCTGACCGAGCTACGCTTAAGCATCTTCGGGTTGTTCGAACCATGCGGCGTGTGGCAAGCAGCACAGCCTTCGGTCGTAAGCGGGGCGTGTTCGAACGCGAACGGGCCCCGCATCTGCGTATGGCAACCGACGCACGACTGGTCAGAGCCAAGTGCAAGTCGTGCCTGCTTGGTCTCAAATCCACCGTGCGGGTTGTGGCAGTCGCTGCAGCTCATCGTCCCTTCGAGCACCTTATGGCGGAAGGGTTTCGAGAATTGCGCCTTCGTTTCCGTGTGGCAGCTCATACAGAGCTGCGGTTCGGCAGCGATCAGCATTGCACGGCTTGCCAGAGTCGGTCGGTCGCTCGAGGCCGGATTGGTCAGCGTGATCGAACCCGCTTTTTCCGGCCCGTATGTCGAACCGTGTGCCGAGTGGCAATCCGTACATCCGACGTTGTTGCGGAAGTGGTCGCCCCTGCGGAAATTGTTGTGGTTCTCTCGGCCTGCATGGCAGGTAAGGCAGCTTTCGGAAACGGCCTTTGTGTCCATTTCTTTGAAGATCTTGATCTTCGTTCGGTCTCCGCCGCCCTCAACGTGTTCGCGGCCCGGGCCGTGGCACGCCTCGCATCCGACGACTTTGCCTTTCCATCCTGTAAGTTCGCCGAGTTTGCCGTGTACAGTTTTTGCTACCTGGTCGAATTGCTGTTCGTGACATGCTTTGCATGTTTCCGAACCGACGTAATCGTCCTGGCCAACCTGATAGACGGCCTCGTTCTCATAAAGGGCGACTTCGGAAGTACTGATGGCCTGTGAGACCGTTCCGAAAGCACCCCAGATCACAATGACCGAAAAGGTCACGATAACCAGGATAAGTTTGATAAATGTTGTTGAAGCCATGGTCGCCTCCCCTATCAATCGGGAAAAAATTGTAAAACTTTAGCTGATTTGCCGACTAACTCTACATCGATATTGGTGGCTGCTATGTGACAAGTGTCACAAAAAAGCAAAAAGTCTATATATTTCTTGCATTTCCGCGCTTAGGCTGAGGATCAGGCCGTGTCTTAAATGCTCGTCTTTCTCTATTGCAAGAAGAAGCTTCGTTCGGTCAATAAGTTCTATCCTGCACTCGCTTTCGGCAACTACGGAATAGTATGTTGGCCGACGTGAGATCGTCTCGGTAAGCCCGATGAGTTCGCTTCGGCCGAAGAGATCTGAAAAAGATGTATCAAGAGCGTGTAGCGACGCCCGGCCCTTAAGAATAAAGATCGCCTTTCGCGGCACTTCCTCGGCGGCCAGGATGCGTTCACCGGCGACCGCGATGATCTGCTTTCCATAGGCCAGGAGCCGCAGACCGGCGTCTTCATCAACGTGGAAGATAAATGGGCGAATTGGTACCCTTCGGTCGGCGACCTTATTTCGTGGGTTGAAGCTGCATTTCGGCAGTTCGATCAAGCGGCCTCCCTGCGGGAGAATTCATCCGCTAGTCTTTTTGCATTCTACTAAGGAGAATAGGACAGCCGTCACACGTTCGTGTGATTACCATCACATCGGGCTTTTAGCTTCGCGACCGCGAACCGCGGGGTCTTGAAACAACCGAACGGAGCCGTTCCGGGTCGTGTATCAAAAGGTCCGAACCTTTCAGCGAGATAAGCTCGTTTTGCCTGAAGTCTTTTAGCAGCCGCGTTACCGTCTCACGCGAGGTGCCGATCATCTCGGCGATTTCCTCGTGGGTGAACGGCAGCTTAAGCCTAACCGCTCCGTGGCCATTGCCGTTCTCGCGGCACCAGGAAAGCATTAAGCCGGCAAGCTTTCCTGCAACCGAATTCGTAAGGCCAAATGAGCGGATCTGATCATAAGCATCGTGATACTGCTGGCTCAGGTGCTCGACCGCTCGCATAGCGATATCCGATCGCTTTTCCATCAGGTCGAGAAATTCTTTTCGACGAACGTAATTTATTTGACAGGGTTCGATCACCTCGGCCGAGACCTCGTATTCGCCGCCGGCTACAACGGCACTCAGGCCAAGGATCTCGCCCGGCTTGGCGATGTGGAGAATAACGACCTTTCCATCCTGCGAACAGGTGTAGAGCTTTACGCTGCCCTGGCAGAGAATGTAAACGCCGTTAGCCGGTTGGCCTTCGATGAAAAGCATGCTCCCGGATGGATAAGTGTTCGTGATCTTTGTTACTTGAAAGAGATCGAGACTGTGATCAGAGATACTGCAAAAAAAACCGTCCTTCTGCAGCCCGCATTCGGGACATTTGTGTTCAACATTTAAGATCGGCAGGGTCATTAAGGGACTACCTCCCCATGATCAGTGGTTGCGTTTCCGCGAACCACGAGCACGTTGCATGGAGCGTGGTGCGTTACTGCATTCGAAACCGAACCCAGATACGCCCGCTCCCAAAATCCGCGGCCGTGTGATCCGACCGCGATCAGATCCGCAGGCCATTTTGTGGCCGCTTCAACAATTTCCTGCCCGGCTTTCCCGACGAGTAGCTTTGATGAGACCTTGGCTCGCTCACCGGCACCATCGCGGAAACGCTTCTCAGCCTTTTCCAGTACCTTTGCCGCCCTTTCGCGAGCGTCCTTGAGATACGAAGCGTAGTAAGTGTCCAAAACACCAAACGGAGCACCGACAGTGTTGACCAATGGCTCAACCACGGCGACGATCATCACTTCGGTCTCAGCCCGTGTATGATAGCGCAAAACCTCATCAATGGCCGCATTGCTAAATTCGGAACCGTCCGTCGCGATCAAGATCTTCATTTTCGATCGTCCTCCCTTCAAATGCCGGGCCACAATCAGCCAACGGCAACGGGTTCAATCAATTACCGCAATATGTGACGGCAATCACCGTGCCTTTTAGTGAACTCAAACAGCGCCCGTGATTTACTTAGGATTCGGAGATATCTGTGAGGAACGAGAGGATAAAGGCGCGTAAAAGCACGCGCGTGGGGTGAAAATTATTTTCCGATGCAGAAGGTAGAAAAGATACGCGTCAGCATATCTTCGGTCGTTGTTTCGCCGGTTATTTCGCCGAGGTAGCGAAGCGCACTGTGGAGCCCGACGAGTGTTATTTCCTCGCTCGTACGTTCCTCGATCAGGCCGATCGAACCGAGCACTTCATCGCGAGCACGGAGCAGGAGGTCGTGGTGCCGAGCATCCGTGATCAGAAAACCCGAGGCATCGACATCGCCCGGGGCAAACGGTCCGATGATCGCCGCCTTCAACTCCTCAAGCCCCTCGCCCGTTTTCGCTGACATGGGAATTATCCTATCCCTCAGGTAGGCAAGCGAAGAATTCTCGGCGGCGACCATTCGGTCGATGTCGGATGAAGGCACTTTATCGATCTTGTTCAGAGCGACAATGTAGTTCAGCCCCTTTACGCTTTCGAGCAACTGCCGATCTTCGTCGGAGGTCTCGACCGAGGCGTCGAGCATCAGTACGACCAAATCGGCATCCGCCATTGTTGCCTTCGAGCGTTCAACGCCAATGCTTTCCACCAGGTCGGTCGTTTCCCGAAGGCCGGCTGTATCGATAAGCGAAACGGGAATGTCGTTGATCGTGAACCGCTCGTGAAGTTGATCGCGGGTCGTCCCGGCGATGTCGGTGACGATCGCCCGCTCGCTGCCCAAAAGTGCATTGAAAAGGCTAGATTTGCCGACGTTAGGATGGCCGATGATCGCCACCCGCAGCCCCTCGCGGATCAGATGCCCGGCCTTGAAGGTCGCGGCAAACCGTTCGAGCTCCGAGGCGACCCCGACGAGCTTTTCCCGTATCGACGCCGTCTGCATTGCGGGCAGGTCGTCCTCAACGAACTCGAGTGCCGATTCAAGCACGACGATCACATCGAGCAAATCGTCCTTCACCGGTGCGAGCGTCTGCGAGATCTCGCCCCGAATTTGCCTTACGGCCTGCCGGGCGGCGGTCGCTGTTTGTGAATCGATCAGGTCGCGGATCGCTTCCGCTTCGGCCAGGTCCATCTTGCCGTTCGCCAGAGCTCGGAGCGAAAACTCGCCCGCGTCGGCCATTCGCGCACCCAACCGTAGCGAGGCATCGATAACCTGCCGCAGGACGACCGGCGAACCATGGCAGCTTACCTCAACCACGTCCTCGCCTGTAAAGGAATTGGGGCCGCGGTAAAAGGTGACGACCGCTTCATCTATCGCTTCGCCGGTTTCCGTATCAGCGAGCTTGCAAAGCGTCGCCAGCCGCGGCTCAAAACTCTCCGTGCCCGCAAAACGCCCCGTGATGCGCACCGCGTCAGGGCCGCTCAAGCGAACCGTCCCGATGCCGCTCCGCCCAAGCGGCGTCGCAAGTGCCACGATCGTATCTGTCATCTCTCGTTCGAAACAAAAAGAGTGAAAAGACCCTCGGCCCTTTCACTCTTTCAAATATCGCGATCTTTCAAGCCGTTTACTTAGGGCTGATCTGCAGCCGTCGGTCGCGTCCGGCACCGACCGATTCTGTCAACAGGTCTTCGGCCTCGCGGAGCGACATATGGATGATGCGGCGTTCGGTCGAGGTCAGCACACCAAAGGTGAACGGTCGGCCGGTCTTGCGGACCTGGTCGGCGGCAAAACGCGCCATCGCGTGGAGCTCGGCCTTGCGGGTTTTTCGAAATCCGTCCGCGTCGCAAACAAAGCGATGTTCGCGTTCAAGCTCGCGGCCGTACATCTGGAAAAGCAGCGTTTCGAGAGCGTCAAGCAATTCGGCATTTTCAGCCACGGCAAGCTCGACATCCTTCCCCGTAAGGTTGATATAGCAGCCTTCGTCTGTCCATTCCGCATCGGGTTCAAGGTCGATCCCCATGTCGTCGAACAGGTCTTCGAGTAATTCTTCTGATCTTTCGCAAACGTCGCTCATTTGTCCTTACTTTTCCTTCTTACCGCCCTTTACCTTTTTTATATTCTTCGGCAGCGGATCATTGACCACGGTCGTCGTTTCAGGCTCCGTTGGCTTGTTCATATAATTGATCACCATCTGCTGGCCGAAGCTAACGATATTACCAAAGAACCAGTAAAGCAAAAGCCCCGATGGTGCCGTCCACATAACCCAGAGCATCATCACCGGCATCAGATACATCATCATCTTCTGCTGCATCTGCTGCTCGGGCGTTACGGCCGCACCGGTCGGTGTAAACTTCATTGCCAGCACCATCGAGATGGCAAAGCCGAACTCGAGAATGTGCCACGGGTCCGCGCCGGAGAGGTCCGGGAGCCAGGCAAAGCTCGCCAGGCGGGCGTCCAGCGCGATAGTTATAGCCGTATAAAAAGCGATCAGTAGCGGAAACTGCAATAGCATCGGGAGGCAGCCGCCGATCGGAACGGCGCCCTTCATCATCTTTAGCTGCTCCATCTGGAGCTCGCGCATCCGCGGGTCGTCCATCGGCACGCCCTTTTTCTGCAGGTCCTTGATCTTGTCCTGGACCTCCTTCATCTTCGGTGCGTTGCCGGCCGCCTTCTTAAAGCTCTTTGATTGCGACCAACGAAGCGGGAATAGCAGCGAATAAAAAAGGAACGTGAAGACGATGATCGCCACGCCGTAGTTGCCGGTCAGGCGATTGAAGAAATCTAGTGCGTAGAGGATCGGAACCGAAAGCGGCTTTACGAAGAAGCGAACGATGCTGTAGGTCGCAAAGTTGATGACATTAACGAACTCAAGTTCGCGGCCCGCAGAGGCATCTAGGTCATCAGAGATCGACGAGAGATGAAAGTAATCCTTCGTTCCGGTGTAGATCTTCGTCACCGAGCCATCGGCAGCCACAGGCACATAGGCCGTTACAAGGTGACGCTTTTCTTTTGTCTCAGGGCTGCGGAGCACCCACTTGAATATGCTCGGAAAGAATGGCTCGGTCTCGACCTCGTACCGCGACGCCCGCACCTCAAGCCCCTCGGCCGGAGTCGCCGGAATCGCCGCCATCGCGAAATACGCGTCGCCAACGCCTGCCCAATTTACCGCTCCGGGAATACTTAATGAAGCCTGAGTTTCCTTTTCAAAGTCGAAGTGATAGTAGCCTTGTTTGCGGACAATATCGTCGCCGACGTAGGCCATCGCCTCGGATTCGATACGATAGAAAGTGTGGTTATTGATGGCGTGGTCGCCGATGCTCGGGCCGATCAGGAGCTTTGTGTTCGGCACCGTCTGGCCGTTTCGCTTGACCTCAAGCCCGAGGTCCGCGATGTAGCCATCCGCTCGGAAAAGAAAACGCTTGCGTGCCTCGAGCCCCGCCCCGTCCGTCAAGGTGAATTCGATGGTTTTTTCTTCGCCGGCGTTGAGCGTTACGGTGTCGCCCTCGGCGTTGACCTGATAATTGCGTTCATTAAGCAGCGTGTCGAGAGCGGCGTCGCCGGTCGAAAGCTGAAAGGGAAGTTCACGCGGGGTGCGGCTTCGGGCCTCGTTCGAGATAAGCTCGAGCGGTTTCGGGTTTTCCGGAGTGCTTCCGACCGCATTGAGCGGAGTCTCGCGCCCATTGACCTTGTTCTTTAAGAGTATCCAACTCGAAGCGACGGCTCCGCGGCTATCGAGCGTTACCTCGTAGAGCGGCGATTTGATAACGATCTGCCGGTTCGGGGCGTCCTCGACGACCGGAGCAGGGGTCGCGGCCGGTGCGGCAGGCGACTCGGTCGGCTGAGGCGTGGCCTGCTGGTTGGCGGCGGTTTCGGTTTGAGCTTGTTCGGGCGGAGGTGCCGGCGGGTTGAAATAGGACCAGAGCCCGAGGATCAACATCGAGAGAATGACGGCGGCAAAAAGCCGGAATTGACCCTGATTATCCGAATTATCCATCTTACAAACCTTCGAACGCTTTACTGCACCGGGTCGTGCCCGCCTTTGCAAAGGGGCTGGCACCTAAGAATACGCTTCAGGCCCATCCAGGTTCCCTTCAGCGCTCCGTATTTTTCAACCGCCTCCCGAGCATACTCAGAACATGTCGGCTCAAATCTGCACGCCGGCGGAAGGAACGGCGAGACCGCGGCCTTATAAACACTTAGGATGTCGAGCACCAAAAACTTCATCCAAGGATGCCCTCAATTGTTAATTGCCAATTGATCAATTGTAAATTGGGATCACCGGATATATCGAAACCAATTCACAATTCAACAATTTACAATTTCGCTCCGGCCCTTCTCAGTATTTCGCGAAATTCAGCTAGCGGCCTTTCGAGCTTTTCCTTCAACAGAATCCTTCGAGCATTGATCACCCAGTCGCATTTCTGCTCGATCGCATCAAACTCCGGGCGGCTTAGGCGGAAACATTCGCGAAGCAACCTCTTCGCACGGTTGCGGTCATGCGCCTTGCCGATCGCCTTCTTCGTCGCCGTAATGCCGACGCGGTGCAGATCGCGGCCTGAAGGCAAAAAGAAAACCGTCATAAAACGGCCTTCTATACACACACCTTGCTGGTAAACCTTAAGGAAATCGGCGCGTTTAGCTATCCGCGCCGCCTTCGGCAAACCTAAGCTTAATAATGATGCGGAGTCAGCCGCTTGCGGCCTTTCGCCCGGCGCCGGTTGATCACGGCCCGACCGTTCTTGGTCGCCATTCGTGCCCTGAACCCGTGCTTCTTTGCGCGTCTTCGGTTGTTTGGTTGAAACGTTCTCTTCGGCATAATTGCTCTCCATCGAATTCACCCGAAAGTGAAAACCCTGATTTTACGGAATAACGGAGCCCAATGTCAACGTAGGGCGACTCAATTAACACGCGACATCTGCCACGGAGTTCATAGAGGTCGCGGAGCGGTATATTCGGCGATATTGGGCAGTTAACTCCGTCGCGAACGCGATGCAGCGAAATTTTGATCAATTTCTCTCTGTTTGCTCAGTGCTCTCTGTGGCTAAGATCTTCTTGACCGCTTCGACGTAGGTGCCGTGTTCTTGTTCAAGGATGCGGGCGGAGAGGGTTTCGGGGGTGTCGCCATTGAGGACCGGGACTTCGCGTTGGAGGATGATCGGGCCGGCGTCGAGGTCCTCATTGACGTAATGGACGGTGCAGCCGGACCTTTTTTCGCCTGCGGCGAGGACGCGTTCGTGGACGTTGAGGCCAGGATATGCGGGCAGCAGACTCGGGTGGATGTTGAGAATACGATCTGGAAATGCCTGAACAAAAAGCGGCGAAAGAAGCCGCATATACCCCGCCAGGCAGACGAGCTCAACTCCGCGTTCCCGAAGTGCGGCGACGATCTCGGCGTCGTGTTCTTCACGCTTCCGGCCGTTTCTTTCAATGACCAAAGTGTCGACGCCGCGCGTCCGAGCTTTAGCCAAACCCGCCGCATCCGCCTTGTCGCTAATAACAACCGCGACCTCCGACCCCGGTATCTCGCCGCTCCCCACGGCCTCAACCAAAGCCACCATATTCGTCCCGCGGCCCGAGATAAGAATTCCTATTTTCATTAACTTTGATCTTGTGATTCTTCGCGCAGCTTTAGTAGGCGTTGCCTACCTCGTTTCATTAGATCTCGATCGAAATACTCGTCGGTAGCTTCAACCAAATCGAGGTATCCTAGAATCGAATTAAATTGTTCATCCGAGAAAAAGCTTAACTTGAGTACCCACCAATTGCGGTGTCCCTCATCCTCATCCACCACCTTATCAGGCAAAAAAGCATAGGCAGTGAATTCGCTGACGCAATCATCCCCGTCAAGATTCTCGATCGAGTGGACCAAGTAGGCCGGGATAAAAGCGTGAAATGCTTCTGGTGAAAATAGCGGAAGATTGGCAAAGTGCGCTCTCAGCAACTCAGTAGAGATTTCTTTCCATGACTTACAGGAGAACGCATTTTGCAATTCGAGGCAGTCTTCGCACTTATGATTGATCAGCGGAACGCGGGGAACTATTTCTGGAAAAATATCCCCGATCTCTTCGACTAGTTTTCGCGAGAGATTTTGATCAATCAACAATTCCATAATGCTGAGCGACGACAAATTAGTATTCGAACGGAAGTTCTGGACTAATAAAATGGTCATTTCTTCTGTCATTAACCAGAACCGTCATTGCCAATGTTGCTAGAATCGCGGATTACGGCATTCCACCTCTTTTTGGAAAATCGGTAGCGATATCCTGTTAGGTCGTTGTTGAAGTTTACCACCAAATCAGAGCGTACTGGGAACGTTCGTCGAAAGGAAGTTGCCCACCGGGGACCCAGAAAAAGTAATTGACAGAAATCCCCCACTTGTACAATTATCTTGTACATGTCGATAGAAATCACCTATAGCGAAGCAAGGAACAATTTAGCATCGATCCTCGACCAGGTCACCAATGATTCGGAGGTCGTCGTGATTAAGCGTCGCGGGCGTTCGTCCGTGGCGATGATCGACGCCGACGAACTTTCGAGCCTCATGGAAACGGAGTATCTCTTCCGCTCGCCAAAGAACGCCGAAAGGTTAATAAGAGCAATACAACAAACCGAGGCAGGTGGTGGAGAAGTAACCACTATCGAAGAGTTGCGAAAGGAATTCGATGCCGAAAAGCCCGTCCGAAAAACGCGCGGTCGTTCTAAGTGACGCCTTCCGCGACGACCTTCGCTATTGGGCCGAGAACGACCGGAAATTGCTCCTAAAGGTGCTCGACCTGATGGAGGCGATCGTTCGCGACCCCTTCTCCGGAATCGGCAAACCAGAGCCGCTAAAACACGAAGCCTCCGGCACTTGGTCCCGCAGAATAACAAAAGAGCACCGAGTGGTTTATCGGTTTCGGGATGACCGGATCGAGTTTCTGCAGGCCCGGTATCATTACTAACCTCCCGCGGGCGACCGTTGTCATTTCGGCAGAGCGGCGATTCGGGTCAAGAGATCTGCGGCAAATTTGTTCTTTGGGTCGAGCCGAAGCACCTGTTCTGCGTCTGCTTTTGAGAGGTCGAACTTCTTGATATCAAAATAGACAGCGGACCGGAAAATGTATGCATTAACGTACTTCGGGTCGAGTTTGATGGCTGCGTTGAGGCTCTCGATGGCGTCGGTGTTTCTCCCGAGTTTGTTGTATGCAATTGACTTATCGAGGTGCGGCTTCTTGAGCGTCGGGTCGAGCTTGATGGCTTGATCAAGGTCCGGGAGTGCAAGCTGAGAGCGGTTGGTTGTGTTGTACAGCACGCCGCGGTTGTTCCAAGCCTCGGCGTAGCCGGGGTCAAGTTCGATGGCGCGGTTAAGGTCGGCAAGAGCGGCATCGTATCGCTTGGCGCGGAAGTGAACGGCACCGCGGTTAACGAATGCCTTGGTGTAATTGGTGTTGATCTGCAGTGCACGGTTGTAGTCGGCAAGGGCGAGGTCGTCGCGGCCGCTATCCGCATAGGCGATGCCGCGGTTGTAGTAAAGCTGCGAGTCGCCCGAGGCAATGCTGAGCCCGCGTGTGTATGCCGCGATCGCACCGGCTTGGTCGCCGGTCTTGTTTCGGGCAAGCCCGAGTTGAAACCAGGCATCAACGTAGTTGGGGTTGAGCGTCGTGGCCTGTTGAAAGTCGCCGATCGAAGTGCGGACATCGCCGGAATAATACCGAGCCTGCCCTCGGTTGAACCACGGCTCCGGCGACCGCGGTGAAAGCCTTATCGCCTCGGAAAAACTCGCTATCGCTTGGGCGTAGTTCCTGTTCTTGTAGTGCTCGTTCCCGCGCTTCAAATGCTCCGACGCCGTCGTCTGCCCCAATGCGAAGGCGGACAAAGAACCAAGCAGAACAACCGCTAGAAAACCCTTCCTAAAGCCGATCCTGGTTCTCATACTTCTAAATGATCTTAACCTCGCCCTTACCCGAAACCACCTTTCCGATGACAAAAACCCCGCCAAGTCTGTCCGCTATCTCAGGCGTATCGCTTTCCGAACAAACCACGACCATCCCGATGCCCATGTTGAAGGTGCGGAACATTTCGTGGTCGGCGACGTTGCCGAGGCGTTGCATTAGGCCAAATATGGGAAGCTCGGGCCAGGTGCCGCGGCCGATCTCCACGCCGACGCCTTCGGGCAGGATGCGGGGAATGTTTTCAAGAAAACCTCCGCCGGTAATGTGGGCAAGGCCTTTTATCCGGCCGCCATCGAGCAGCGGGCCGATTTGCGGCAGAAAGCTCTGGTGGGTCGCCAGCAGTGCCTCGCCCGCGGTCGTGCCGAGTTCCTCGATGAACGTATCGGCCTTGTAGCCGCCGACCTCGAAAAAGAGTTTGCGGGCGAGCGAGTAGCCGTTCGTTTGCAGGCCGTTCGAGGGAATGCCGAGCACGACATCGCCGGGCAAGATCGACTTGCCGTCGATCACTTTTGCCTTATCGACCACGCCGACGATAAAACCCGCGAGGTCGTATTCGCCGGGCGGATAGAAGTCCGGCATCTCCGCCGTCTCGCCGCCAAGCAGAACGCAGCCGTTCTCGCGGCATGCCCGAGCCATGCCCTCGACGACCGAGGCGGTTACGTCGGGCTCGAGCTTTCCGGTCGCGAAGTAATCAAGAAAGAAAAGCGGCCGAGCTCCCTGGACCAAAATATCGTTGACGCAGTGGTTGACCAGATCAGCTCCGACCGTGTTGTGAATGCCGGTCTCAAAAGCGAGCTTGAGCTTCGTCCCGACGCCATCGGCCGAAGCGACCAATATCGGATCGGCCATGTTCGGAAACGCTCCCGAAAACATCCCGCCAAAGCTGCCGATCTCGGTCAGCGTCCGTTCATTGAAAGTGCTCCGGGCATATTCGCGGATCTTCGCCACGGCCCGGTTCGCGTTATCTATAGAAACGCCGGCATCGGCGTATGAGATCGACGAGATCATAATCTATAACTCTTTGCTTTGCGGGATTCGAGTTCGTTCGACCGAATCATTTGGTAGATCGAATTCCAATAGAATCCTTCGGTTTCGGATAGACTGGTACACTTTCTGACCAGGCTTGATCCCAAGGCGTTTCCGAATGGCTGCCGGAATCGTTATTTGGCCACTTTTTGTGATAACGGCATCGAAACGCATTCTAAAACCTTGTTGCCCTTTTTTATTTATCCTATCTGCAACCGGCATATCCCAAATTCTCGCATCAAACTTTTTTCGAAATCCTCATTTGAGGATACGGTGGTTTCGGTACAATTGCCACATGTGGTTACGAAATAGGCTCTGTCAGTAAGTGTTTTTCTCCCGGTTTCGGTCATGATCGAACAGAGTTTGCCTTTGGTGAAATGCGACTCGGGTGAATACTGCTGGAAATCGCACATCGCGGAAAATTCGTAGAGATCTCGTGGCGTTTTGGAAAACAAATAATTCCCTTGCCAACTTTCGTCGTCGCGTTTTGCAACCTCAAGATATTCATCATCAAACCGCCGGATCGTGAAAACTCCGTTTGCGTCCTGCTGTTCGGCATCGACATCAAAACGCAGCGGTTCGGCTGTGAAATCGCCAAAGCCTACATCAGCTAAAAATTCATCCTCGCCTATCGTGACGATGATCGCGGCGTGGTCAAATTCGGGTCCGATCGTTCCGTCCGTGTGAAAAACGCTAGCGGAAACGAGTTTAGTAATAAACCCTAGCGATAACAAAAGTTGATTGAACAAACCATTAAGTTCGTAACAAAAGCCACCTCGCTTTTCGACAACGATCTTGTCAAAGAACCGATCAATATCCAGAACGATCGGCCGTTTCCAATGTATGTCCAGATTTTCGAACGGTATGGTCAACAGATGAGAACGCTGCAACAGCCTTAGCGATCCCTGGTCGGCCACTAATTCGGCATCGCCAAGACCGATACGTTCAAGATATTTTTGGGTGTTCATTTCGAAACGCTCCAGGTAAGTCCTTTCACACTGGCACAGACCGGCCCGCCATCGCGCCCGACGCCGTCAATTATGGTCTCAATTCGGGTCGAAGCATTCGAAACAACGTCTTCGATCTGCTCTTTTGTGATGCTCATCAGCGAAAGCTTTGCTCGCCGGTCCCACATTGTGTGTCCCTGGCCTGCTTGCCTTCCTGAGTTTACATAGACAAAACGGGCGGATTTTGGTCCTTGGGAAAACTTACCCAGAAAGTTTGGAGCATCTGCGGAGAGATCGATAGTCATATAGAATTCAAAGACGATCTCTGCTTTTGATTCTGCAACTGGCGACAAGAGGTCGCCCTTTCCCGATTGGACCCGCATCAAAACCCCTTCGAGCGGTTTCGTAACGCGAACACGGAATGGGATATCATATTTCATCAGCGATACCCGATTATAGTCTCTGCGGGTGTACGTTGACCATTTGGCGGTCAAGGCTTTAGCCTTTTCGTAACCGAATTGTAAATATGAGTTTCACATTGATCGACATGGGATCGGAGAACTACGAGTTCACCGCAAACGTATGGAATTGGAAAGCGGCTCTTGAGGTCATCAAGAGCCTGGACGTGCTGAGCGAGGCCATGGTCCGCCAGATGGGTTACAACGCCCTCGGTGTCAAGGTCGATAAAGAGGAGGCACACATTCTCGGCGAGCGAATTCGGGACCGGATATTGCCGCAGCTTGCCCCGAACAAGCGGATGTTTGCCGATCTCTCTGTAACGGACGAACCCGACGACGGCACCATCTATCGCGACGAGGATGAACAGTGGCGAAACTACAGTGTCGGGCACGAGTGGATGAAGGAGTTCTCGGATTTTTGCCTTCGCTCAAAGGGCTTTCAGATCTTTTAGTTCGCCGATCGAGTAATGGAGTTTTTCAACGAGATCGTAAATGCTGTCCGCCCGATGTTCTCAAGCATCTGGGTGCAGATGTCGTTACTCGTCCTGATCGCCACGCTCCATGGCTACGGGGCCGCTTGGCTCGCGGTAAGGATGCTCTTTCGCCCGCGAAAGCCCTTTAAGTTGCTCGGCATTACGCTCTTTCCCCAAGGAATGATCCCGCGTCATCGCGAACGGCTTGCCAATGCGATCGGCAAGGCGGTCGGCGAAGAACTAGTATCTCAGGAAACTATCCTTGAAGAGCTTCTCGGTAAAGACTTCCTGCGAAAAAAGATCCGCGATGTTGTTGATTCCTATAGCCAGGAACTCCTCAAGGCAAATTATCCTTCGCTGATAGAATCGCTCCCCTCGAGCCTCCGCGAGCCCGTGCTTGATTCGATAACGGCACTTCAATTCAAGGTCGCTGAACACATCGAAGAAGTTCTCCGGAGCGAAGAAACTCAGCAGACCATCGCCGGCTTTATCGAGCGGCGCGTCGATGAGGTGCTCTCAAAACGCGTCTCCGAGGTTATCGATGAAAAAGCGTTCGACGATATATCCAAGTTTCTCGTTGAGCGGATCCGCTCGGCGATCTCATCTGAGAGTCTTACGGAAAAAGTCGCCGAGTTCATCGATAACAGCGTCGATAACTTGATCCAGGCCGCGAGCCCGCTCGGCGATATGTTTACCGAGGAAGCCGTCGGGCTTTTGAAAGAGAAGGCAGGCGAACAGGTATCGCCTATCGCACATCACCTATCTGAGATCGCCGCGGCCGAGCGTACCCGCAACCAGATCGCTGCACTTGTCAAAAAAGAGGTCCACAACTACTACGAAAATCTGCCTTTCTTCAAAAAGATCTTCGTTTCGCGAGAGAATCTGCTCAAAGAGGTCGATGACCTGATAAATGAAAGCCTGCCGAAGCGGATCGAAGAGACTCTGAAAGGCGATGTCTTTGCCGGAGAGGCGAAGTCCTTTATTGATACAAGCATCGACGGGGCACTCTCAAAACCGCTCAACGAACTCATCGGGACCATTCAGCCCGCGCAGCTCGAAAGTGTGAAGAGACAGATCGCATCTTCCGTGCTCGGCCTGCTTCGCAGCGAGACGCTCAATGCACAGATCGAGCGGTACGTCCGCGAAACACTTGAACGCTTTCGTCCGCACAGCCTTGATTCGATCATGAGGACGCTCAACCCTGAATCCGAAACAAAGCTCAAGCGGATGCTGACCAATGGAATGATGAGTGTCATCTCGCGTCCGGATACTTCGCGGATCATCAATGAAATGCTCTCAAGCAAGATCGAAGGCCTGCTCTCGGCTCCGATCGGAAAGCTCTCGGACCATATCTCGGAAGAAAAACTCCTCGCCGCCGGCAATACCCTCACCGAAACCATTATCAACGCGATTCGCGAGAAACTCCCCGAGGCTGTGCGCGAATTTGATGTAGGCAACGTCGTCCGCGAAAAGATATTGCACTACCCTGCTGAAAAGCTCGAGGAACTCGTGCTATCTGTTGCAAAAGAACACCTTAGGACCATCGAGCTGTTCGGTGCCCTGTTCGGACTCCTGATCGGCATCGGCCAGGCTGTTCAGTTCTATTTCTACTCGAAATAACTGCAAACTTTTTCTTGCAAGAAACTTTCGGCCGCCCGTTCTATCGGACGCGGCTTGAAATTCATTATCTCTCCGGGGCTTCGGGTGCAAATGTCTTGCACCTGAGCAAGCCCGTGAAAGACGGAAAGATATTGAAACGAAAAATCGCGAAGGCGAACTGATTTCGCCGGGCCGGCCGGAGGTTTTTCCGGTAACAGACAAGCCGCGAAGAAGCGGCTATCAGACAGGAGATCTAAAGTAATGAGAAGACCAATGTTTCTGGCAACTTTTGTTGCTGCAATGAGTTTTGTGATCGGAGCCTGCGGAGGCAGCACGACAACCACCACCACGCCGAACTCGGCAACGCCAACACCGACCGCAGCTCCGACCGCGAGCCCGGCCGTTTCGCCGACGGCCTCTCCGGCTTCGGATAACACCAACAAAGACGACGATAAGACCAAGGCTGATTCCGACGACAAGAAGGATGCCAACAAGGCAAATGTCAATTCGAAGGAAACCAAGCCGGCCGCATCGCCGGCGAGCAAGTAAACTTGCCTCCAAAGCAATAGAAAAAGCGGGCCCTAAAAAGCCCGCTCTTTTCAATTGAACTGCTCATCTGCTCATATCCGCAGCGGCATTACGATGTACTTGTAGTTGTATGCCGAGTCTCCGGCGATCCGCATTTGGGTGGCGGCGTTCGAGTCTTTGAATTCGAACGATATCCTGGTCGGCGACTTGGCCTCGCGTGCCGGAGCTGCCGCAGAGCCTTCGCCATTGCCTGTCGCGGAATCGGACGCTTCCTCTGCGGCCGCATCGCCCGAGCCGACGAGTGCACCTACCGTGTTGAGGTATTCCTGCAGATAAACGTGATTAAAGCCGATCGTGCATTCCTCGCCGGCGTAGTCGGCCGGGACGACCTCGTGGCCTTCGCCTTCTTCGCTTGATTGGGCAACGATCTCTATCTCGCCATCGCGGACGATGAGCCGCACTGAGCGGTTCCTTTCGTCGGCCATCAAGGCAATGCGGCGGACCGCCGAACGCATTTCGCTGAGTTCAAAGGTGGCCGTTTTATCGTTATCCTTCGGCATCACCATCTCGTAATTCGGGAAGTTGCCCGAAAGCTTTCGGGTGATCAGGAGCCTTCCGCCGGTCTCAAAATAGATGTGATTTTGATCCTCGCCAAATTGAACATCGCCGCCCGCATCGCGTGATATCTTGATCAGCTCGAGCAAGGCCTTTTTCGGGATGAGGACATCCATCTTTGCGTCCTCGCCGGTTTCCATCGCCCGTTCGATATAGGCCAGCCGATGGCCATCGGTCGTCACCATTTTGACGATGCCGTCGCCATAGATGAATTTTGCTCCTGAAAGCGTAAAGCGGCTCTGCTCGCTGGTGATCGCAAACGCGGTGCTTTGAACAAAATATTGAAACACATCGGCCGGGAGCGAAAGCGGCGCCGATTTGAAGATCGGTATCTCGGGATACTGTTCGCGGTTAACGCCCGCCAGGCGGAAGTTCGCTCGGCCGGCCTTCATCTGCACCCATTCGTTCTCTTCTTTTTTGAAGTGAACTTCGCCTTCCGACATCGTACGGACAAGGTCGAAAAGCTTGCGGGCCTGGACGCAGATCGCTCCGGGAGTTTTGATGTTCGCCTCGGCGTCGCAGCGGATGGTGACGTCAAGGTCGGTCCCGACTATCCGGATCGACCCTTCGCCGAGCGATTCGATCAAAATGTTTGATAGAACGGGAATGGTGTTCTTCCGCTCCACAACACCCTGGATATATCCGAGTTCTTCCTTGAGAACGCTTTGCTTGATTGAAAATTCCATAACTCGACCCTCGACCTTTTTTGTATTTCCGTGATTATAAACTACCCGCCACTATACTGCCCATTGTCCCTGCTGCGTTTAACTTCTGCTTTACTAAAATACTTAATTTATATTTTTAGATAGTAGTAGTATTGCCTGTGCAAATGTTGATAAAGAGCTAAAGTTCCTATGTTTACTGAGGTTCTTTGACCGTTGTAAAATGTGGAAAACTTGTGGAAAATTCCTTGATCGTGTTAAAAACCCGTTCGCGGCCGCCAATTTCCACCGCGTCCACAACCTGCTCCGGAGGGTCGCTGTGCAAAAGTGGAAAATCTTTTTCAAGTGCTGCAAATAAAAGGTTTACCGAGACAACGTCGCGAAACTTCATGTGGATATCTTCCGTCTTCTTCACCGCCTTGTCCTCCGCTAATTAGTTGCAAAGATTATCGATAAAGCCGCTGACCGTCTTGTGGAAATCACGATTCTCTTTTGCCATCGTGTCGATCTTGTCTACCGAGTGCATAACGGTCGTATGGTGCTTGCCGCCAAACTCGCGGCCGATCTCCGGATAGCTGTGTTTCGTCAGCCGCTTACAGAGATACATCGCCACCTGCCGCGGAAACGAGATCGCTCGGCTGTTGTTCTTTGACTTCATCTCATCGACCGAAAGCTTGTAGTGCGAGGCAACCATCCTTGCTATCCGGTCCATCGTTAGCCCCTCGGGCCGCTCGCTATCGATTATGTTTTTGAGCGCGTCCTGCGCGAGCATCTTCGTTATCGGAACGCCGCGGAGCGACGAGATGGCCACCAGCCGCACAAGCGAGCCCTCAAGCTCGCGGACGTTGCTGCGGATCTTGCTCGCAATGAAGATCGCTATCTCGTCATCCAGGTCAATGCCATCCATATCGGCCTTCCGCTTGAGAATGGCTACCTTTGTCTCGAGGTCCGGTGGCTCGATATCAGCGATCAAACCCCATTCAAAACGCGAATGCAGCCTTTCCTCGAGCGTCGGGATGTCCCGCGGCGGGCAATCGCTTGAGATGACGATCTGCTTTTGGTCGTTATGAAGCGTATTGAAAGTGTGAAAAAACTCTTCCTGTGTCCGCTCTTTACCGGCAAAGAACTGGACGTCGTCCATCAAGAGCACGTCGATCGAGCGATACTTCTCACGAAACGAGTGCGTCTTGTCATACCGGATCGCGTTGATCAGCTCATTCATGAACTTTTCACTTGTGATGTACGCAACGCGAGTATGGCGGTTGCTTTGCTTTATCGAATGGCCGATGGCGTGCATCAGGTGCGTTTTGCCGAGACCTGTGCCGCCATAGATGAACAGCGGGTTGTAAGCCTTTCCCGGAGTTTCGGCGACCGAAAGCGAGGCGGCATGGGCAAACTGGTTGCTCGAGCCGACGACGAACTTGTCGAATGTATATTTTGGATTGAGTGAATTTTCGACCGGTTCGATATCGACGAAATTGGTCGTCGTGCGAGCCGTGGTCGAGCGGGGCGAGCGTTCGAGCTCAAGGATAGCACCGGCGATCTGCTCTTCGGTCGCCGTTTCCGGCTCCGCATCGTCATCGGCGGCTTCCGATTCGCTAGGCTTGGTCGACCATTTGATCGAATACCCGTCTCGGCCGAGCGAGTTAAGGCAATGCTTGATCAGCTCCGTGTAATAGCG
This sequence comes from Acidobacteriota bacterium, assembly GCA_016716435.1. Lineage (NCBI taxonomy): Bacteria > Pseudomonadati > Acidobacteriota > Acidobacteriota bacterium. The sequence goes on from JADJWI010000003.1 coordinate 444,537, forward strand.
GTTGACCCAATCGGCCGTAACGTCGGAGGCTTCAAGTTCGACAAGCTTTGCTTCATCATCGAAGTCGAGAAATTGTATTGAACGAAACCAGGAATCGAAGATGTGGCGGTTGAGCCGAGCCTCGACCATCGCCAGAGCTTCGTTCCAAATTTCGGTTTTTGCCAAAAGATCAGACACTAAATGTGACTCCAAAAATTCGTCAATATTCCTTGCGGTATCGGCAGTACGCCGAAGGTTAAAGCATTGGGAGAAATAAGCCGCGAAAACTCTTTCGATAAAAGGCTTTTACCGTGCGTGCCGGAGCTTCGCATTCACCGTTTCTACAGTTTTTCCACAAAGTTTTCCACAGGACTGTGGAAATGAAACATAAACTTAAAGTGACACTTTAAGTTATTTGTTTTCAACTATTTACAAGGGTGAACTCGTTCGAAACGGGTGCCAGATTAACATAGGGAAACACCCATTGCAAACGAAAATCCACAGAAAATCGGAGTGGCCGATTTTTGCTTCTAAGCCCTTTTTTCTACAATGATTTGGAGCCAAATTGGGGCACATGCAAGGCCGAAAACGGACCCGAAAATGACCAAAAAAACGAAAAAAAATCTTCGTTCGGCAATAAAAAAGAAAGTATTCTCGATCGAAGAACTGACCGAGTTGACCCAGGGCGTGATCTACATCAGCGAAACCGACGCCGAGCTTGAACCGTTCCAGACGGAGGACAGCGAGCCGGAAATTCGGCCGCTCTCAAAAGCCACTTCGAAAGACATTGAAGAAATCTCGTTCGATAATTTTTTCAATCGCCTGTCCGCCAAAAAAGAATGGCACACGGCCGCTGACCGGAAGCGGACTGCGGCGTATTCGAAGATCAGAGAATACCTTGAGGATCACCTGACCGATCTGCACGTTGTGCGGACCGGACGGGTCCAGATAGAAATTCTTGTATTCGGTAAAGCGGAAGATGGCACAGTTGCGGGGTTCCGGACGCGGGCGGTTGAGACCTAATCGACCGAGTAATTGACCGTGGCCATGACATCTTCCTTACCGCTGCGGTTGTCTAGGATAAGAATATAATCACCGGGCCCGAGGGTCAGGTTCGTTTCCGCAGTCGAGAGATTGCGGATCGCTAATTCGGCCTTGAACTCTGCCCGTGCTTCCCACTTCGGCCTGTCCTCCGCTTTTATGACGAAAAGATCGACCTTGAGCTTTTCGTTCGGAGTCTCAAATGAACCGCGGAGCCGGGTTCGCCGATTCAATTCAAAAGGGAATTCCTGTGCAGTGCCTGGAGCGATCTGGACCTCACCGCCGGCGAAGTTTCCACTGGTAAAGGTCTTTTGCACAACAACGGGTTTCGGCGGTTCTTCGCGGTTAACGCGTACGATCTGCACGACCGCCAGAAATAGGATCGCGAGCACGGCGGTCGTCGCGAGAAGGTGGGTCCGCTCTTTGAGCAATATCGCCATGGCAGAATTTTAAGGCCAATTGTAGGAAATGAAAAAGCCCGAAATGCGGCTTTGCCTCCGCAGATCGGGCCCCTGTTTAGGTGAAGGGAGGAACGGTCTTCACCCTACATTTGCTTCACCTTGGAAGCACCGGTAGCGTTCTTGATCAGACTCGCCGGCTCGCCGGTGTAATAGATCTTGCTTGCTCCGCTGGCGGTGGCTTTCAGCTCGCCGGTTACCGAGACATTGACCTTGCAGGCACCGCTTGCCCGGACCTCAGCATTTGCGGCCTCAAGCTCGGTCGCTTCGATCTTTGCGGCACCGCTGACCCTGACCTTCAGCTCGCTGACATTGCCCCTCAGCTCGGCCTTGGAGGCTCCGCTCATATCGAGCTCGAACGGGCCTGAGAGTTCCGAAGCCGTGACCTTTGCCACGCCCGAACTTTGGATCTTTGCGATCGTCGGGTTCGATACTCGAACGACGAGCGTGCTCCTCGGCCGAATGCTTTCCTTGGTAGAGATGACAAGCATACCGTCGCGGACCTCGGTCGTGATCAGCGGAAGAAGGTTGTCATCCGCTTCGATCTCGACGCTCTGTTCGCGGCCGGCGACCGCCTCAACGCGGAAAATCCCGCTGACCTTGATGCCCTCAAAAGCCGCAACCGAACGCTGTTCAGAAACGACGTTGCCCCGAGCCGCGGACCCCATTACCAAAAGAAAAATTGACCAGTTTACCCGCCGAGACCTTGCCGAACGAGAACAGGCTGCCGATCACGACCCCGACCACCAGAGTTAAAATAAATATAAGAATTCCGATCTTTTTCACTGTAAAAATACCTCCAACCGCCTTGTGACAATTGAGTCTAACGACCCGGCCAGCGGAAAAGTTCCGCTCCCGGCAAAAAAATCGGTCGAGGGCCAGTTCACCTTCAGCACAGCGCAATGGTTAAATATCAGTGTGAGCGAAACAGGAGAGAACCTTTCGGCCACAGGCGGCCCGATCGCGGCGGCCTATGCGGCATGGGCGATTGCGCTTGCCGGCCTGGTCGGGAGCCTTATTCTCAGCGAGGTGCTTGAATTTCCGCCGTGCGAGCTTTGCTGGTATCAGCGGATCGCGCTTTACCCGCTGGTGGTGATAATCGGCATCGGCATTGCGTATCGTGATGCGGGCTGGCGGCGATATGCGATGGTACTAACAGTTATCGGCCTTGCCATCGCGGTTTACCACAATTTGCTCTACTACGGCTTCATTCCGGAAGAAATAACGCCGTGTACCGAGGGTGTTCCCTGCAATGCGCGTCAGCTTGAGCTTTTCGGTTTTATCACCATCCCGCTGATGTCGCTTGGCTCGTTTGCCATGATACTTTTGTGTTTGATCGTTTACCGTCCCGTTGCAGAAGTTAAAGAATAGTAATGACAAAAGAAGTTCGAAACCTTTTATTTGTTGGCGGCGTGATAGTCGCCGCCTCCGTTATTGGCATATTTCTTTACCAGAAATCGAGCGTACCGGCCGTCCAGACGATAGACAAGGCCGAGGTTGTGCAGACCCTGATCCGACCGGATAGCCCAACGCTCGGGCCGGAGAATGCAAAGGTCACGGTCGTCGAATTTCTCGACCCCGAGTGCGAATCCTGCGCCGCGTTTGGGCCGACGGTCAAGAAGGTGATGAGTGAGTTTCAGGGCAATGTCCGGCTCGTCATTCGCTATATGCCCTTCCACAAAAATTCCCGGCTTGCCGCAGCATATCTTGAGGCCGCCGGCGAGCAGGGCAAGTATTGGGAAATGATGGATAAGATGTTCGTCAATCAATCGATGTGGGGCGAGATCCACGGCGGCGGACCGCAGCCCGCACGGCCCGAACCGAGCACGCTTTTTGATAAATGGGCGGGCGAGCTTGGGCTTAATATGGAGCAACTCAAAGCTTCGGTCGGCGACCCGAAGCACAACCAAAAGGTCGAGCGCGACTTTGCCGACGGCCGTGCGGCCGGTGTTCGCGGAACGCCGACGTTTTTCGTCAATGGCCGCCGGATGCTTCGCCTGAGCGAGCCCGAGCTGCGGTCGATGATCCAACAGGAAATGAACCGCTAGACCGCTGCAATTTTATGTACAAGGGGTTTTCAGAGCCGCGGCGAGTGGTGATAACGGGCATGGGCTGCGCGACGCCGCTCGGCATCGGCCGCGACGCATTTTGGGAATCGCTTCGCGAGGGCAGGAGCGGCACGCGGACGATCAGCGGCTTTGATGCCTCTGGCTTCAAGGTCCGCGTTGCTGGCGAGGTCGAGGGGCTTGATATCGATTCGCTCCTCTCGCCGCAGGATCGCAAACACGTTCCCCGAACAGTTCCGCTTGCGCTTATATCTGCGACCGAGGCATTGGCCGATTCCGGCATTGATCCTGCGCAACTCACGGAAGGAGAGCAGCGAGCTTTTGGCGTCGTTATCGGTACCGGCGGCGGCGGGCTCGCATTTACTGAGCGGCAGTTCGGCCACTGGTTTTCCGGAAACGAAAAGAAGGGCAGTATCTACACCATTCCCTCGTCAACGCACGGCGGGCTTTCATCCGAGCTTTCGATGCGTTTCTCGCTCCATGGGCTTTCCCATGTCATTTCGACCGGCTGCACGTCCTCGACCGATGCCATCTTTTACGCCGCCGAACACATCGCACTCGGCCGCGTCGACCGGATGCTTGCCGGCGGTGTCGATTCGCCGATCGCTCCCGGCATCTTGCGCGGATTTGAGGTGATGACGGTCGTCACCGATAAATGGAACGACGAGCCGGAGCGGGCCTCGCGGCCATTTTCGCTTGATCGCTCGGGCATCGTCATCTCAGAAGGTTCGTGGATCTTTGTCCTTGAGGACTACGAATCGGCCCGCCGCCGCGGTGCTGAGATCTATGCCGAGGTCGCGGGCTACGGAGCGACGTGCGATGCCTATCATCGCGTCCGGCTTGAGGAGAATGGCGTCGAGCCCGCACGCGCAATGTCCCTTGCGATGGCCGATGCCGGCGTCAGACGCGAGGAGATAGGTTACGTAAATCTCCACGGCACGAGCACGCAACTCAACGACCGCATCGAAACGCGGGCGGTCAAGATCGCGCTCGGCGATCACGCTTACGGCGTGCCGATGTCCGCGACCAAATCTCAGGTCGGCCATCCGCAGGGAGCCGCCGGAGCCGCCGGCATCGCCTCTACGCTGATGACGCTCAAGACGGGCGTCGTCGCCCCGACCATCAACCTCGACGAACCCGACCCGGCCTGCGACCTCAACTACACCCCAAACACAGCCCGCGAGTATGATGTAAATATTGCACTCTGCAACTGCATCGGCTTCGGGTCAAAGAACTCCGCTCTGGTTTTACGAAAAATTTAGCCACAGAGAGCACAGAGGACATGGAGTTTTTATGGATCGATGTTCGTGATCGATTTTCCTAAGAATGATAAACAGCGACAAAGATTTCTCCGTTCTCTCTGTGCCCTCTGTGGCAAAATAAAATATCGAGCTCTAAAATTAAAGAGTGCGGCCTTATTGGTCGGCCGCACTCGGTAGGTATTTATGGTAGGTGATAAAGACAGGTATAAGGTGTTGCTCAGAAATTCTCCGGCCGCACCGTGGAAGGGTAATAGAAGGGACCCGAGGTCCTAAAACTCTCGGTGTCAAACTTTCTCCGCGCGCCGCACTCAAGGCAGGACCGATAGGAGACGTTCCTTTCGGAAAAGGGCCGGCTCAAACGTTTGTGCCAGCATCCGAAGAGTTTTCCTATGATGCCGATCCGCTTTACCCGGGTTGCACCGTCGGCAGAGGCCGCGGGGCTGTAGTTAACCGAGTTTTCGATAACGTTTTGCATGTATCCCTTTCCTTGCTTCCCACACCCGTTTATTAACGCGTGATTTCCGCTGTAAGTAGAACGCTCAACGGGGAAAGTTTTTGCATTATTTAAGATGTTTCGTACCCCGCTTTGGTTTTCCCTATTTCAATAGACGCAAAAGAGCGACGAATCTTTCTCTTCGATCGTATATTCGGTAAACTCGTGTTAAACGATTCAGGAGAAGCCGATGACCTCACTTTGTATCAAGACAGTCCTAGTAGCGCTGATTTCCATTTTTTTCGCCTCTCCGGCATTTGCTTGGGACGACGTCGGCCACAAGATAACCGGCTATATAGCCTGGCAGCGGATGTCGCCGAAGGCCCGCGAGAACGTTATCAAGATACTCCGTTCGGCACCGGAAGACTCGCACCTTTCGGTTTACTATCAGTCCTACGGAGTTCGCTCCGAGGCGGACAAGCAGCTTGAATATTTCATGCTCGTGCCGACCTGGGCAGACATCGTCCGCGACCGAGCATTCCCGGTCCGCTATGAGAAATATCACAAGGGCGATTGGCACTATACGTCGGTCTTTTGGCGAGAGGTCGGCGGCCGGGCCGAGTTGATCGCGGACAAAAGGCCGGACGGCCAGGCGATAGAAAAGCTCGCCGAATTTGAAAAGGCGCTTCGCGACCCGGCTGTGAGCGACAAGGACAAAGCGATCGCCCTTGCTTGGTTTCTCCATATCGGCGGAGACATCCACCAACCGCTTCATACCTCAAGCCGCGTGACGGACCGCGAGCCGAACGGCGACCTCGGCGGCAACACCGTTCAGATCACACCCGAAGGCACGCCGCGAGCCGATCAGCAAAATCTGCATTGGTTCTGGGATTCGATCGTCCCGCGGAACATTCCTTTTGATTTCGGCTTCTGTGAGGGTTGCTACGTAAAGCACATCGCCGAGGCATTCACATCACGTTACAGCATAGAGGCAGAGAAGGGCGGGCTTGCTCTTTCAAATTACACATTGTGGAAAGACGAAAGCCTCAAGCTCGCTCAGACGGAGGTCTTCCGCTCAGACCTCAAACGCTTTGAGACCCCAAGCGACGCTTACCGCCGCAACGCTCTCAGCGTTTCCGAACGCCGCCTGACCCTGGCCGGCTACCGAATGGGCGAAACGCTGAACGATATTTTCGGGAGATAAATGACGCCCAGAGAAACGCTTGAATATTTTGAAGGCCGCCGCGATGCGATCATCGAGCAGATCCGCGAGATCGTCGAGATCGAGTCGCCTTCGCATGACGCCGAGCGGAGCCGCGAGGTGGTCGATTGGGTCGAGAATGCGGCGAGGGCGACGGGACTTGATCTCGCCATTGAGCGTTACCCGACCGAGAATGACGGCGATCATCTGATTATCCGCGCGTTCCCGGGCGAAGCGAAGCCGGTGCTACTGCTTGGGCATACGGACACGGTCCATCCGGTCGGAACTAAAGCGAAGAACCCGACGCGGATCGAGGGCGACCGCTTTTACGGCTGCGGCATTTTTGATATGAAGGCGAACATCGTCTTGATGCTCGAGGCGTTTCGCTATTTCAAGACGAGCGGGACGCGGCCCTCGCGGCCGATCAATATTTTGCTTTCCTGTGATGAAGAGGTCGGCAGCTACACGGGCCGCGAATACGTTGAACGCGAGGCTAAGCTTGCCGAACACTGCCTTGTCTTTGAGCCCTCGGCTGCGGGCCGCGTAAAGACCGGCCGCAAGGGCACGGGCATGTATGTCGTCAGGGCCCACGGCGTTCCGGCCCACGCGGGGCTCGACCCCGAAAAGGGCGCAAGTGCGATACTTGAGCTCTCGCGGCAGATCGAGCGGCTCCACGCGATGAACTCGCCCGAGGCCGGCACGACAGTCAACGTTTGCACTGCAAGCGGCGGGACGACGACGAACGTCATTCCCGAACACGCCGAGTGCACCGTCGATGTCCGGTTTACGTCGATGGCCGAGGCCGAGCGGATCGACGCGGCGATAAAGGCACTCACGCCGGTCGATGAACGCGTCTCGCTTGAGGTCACAGGCGGCATCAACCGCCCGCCGATGGAACGGACCGATGCGGTAGTCGCTCTTTTTGAGAAAGCCCGCGAGACCGCCGCCTCGTTCGATTACGAGCTAGGCGAAACCCAGGTCGGCGGCGCCTCCGACGGAAACTTCGTCGGCGCCCTCGGCATCCCCGTCCTCGACGGCCTAGGCATAGCCGGCAACGGAGCCCACACGCTGAACGAACATATTTTGGTGAGCGATATTGCGAAGCGGGCAACTCTAGTAACTTTGCTTTAGGCGACCAAGGTCAATCGGACGCATAGTAGGAATTTGATTCGGAGGCATCCTGTCCGGTGAGGCCGAAGTCTTCAAACCGCAGGGCGCGAGAGTGATCCTGGGTGGGTCTTAATCTCGTGGCAACTACCCACTAGTATCAACGCCGTGAGAAGGGACGAAAGAACGTCAGGGACGCGTTGAATTGTTGGCAATAAGGGTTAAGAAAGGGCCTGTCGAAAGCGTCGAGCTACGTCCAAGTCCTATGACCGGTACCTTCAGACGGCTCTTTGTGGCGGGAGTTTCTTGATTTTAACCTTTATCCTCCTCCCCCCCCTTTATCCTTGCTTTTATGATTCTTTGGATCGCTCTTAATATGACGCCGGGGGTTGGGCCGCGGGCGGCGACGAAGCTGCTTGAGCGGTTCGGTTCGCCGGAGGGTGTTTTTGCGGCCCGGCGGCGCGAGCTTGAGGAGCTTCGGCTTCGCCCCGAGACCATTGAGAGCATAATGAAGCGCGAGTTTGAGCCGAAGGCCGGCGAAGAGCTTGACCGCGTAAAATCGCTCGGCGGCGACATCCTCGTGCTTGATGACGGCAGCTATCCGGCCTTGCTCCGTGAGATCGCCGATCCGCCAATGACGCTCTACGTCCGCGGCGACTGGCAGGCCTGTTTTGATCAGCCGTGCGTCGCGGTCGTCGGTTCGCGAAATTGCTCGACCTATGGCCGCAATGCCTCCGAGATGCTTTCGCGCGACCTCGCGGGCCAAGGCTTCACGGTCGTCTCCGGTTTTGCCCGCGGGATCGATACCTCGGCCCATCGCGGGGCGATCTCTGCCGGCGGGCGGACCATCGCTGTAATAGGCACGGGCCTTGACGATCCTTATCCAAAAGAAAATCAAAAGCTCGCCGATGAGATCATCGCCGAGGGCGGCGCCATCGTCTCTCAGTTTCCGCTCGGCACGCCGCCGCTAAAGGAAAATTTCCCTTACCGCAATCGGATCATCAGCGGCCTGAGCCTCGCTGTTGTTCTGGTCGAGGCCTCGGAGCGGAGCGGTTCGCTGATCACTGCCCGGTTGGCGACCGAGCAGGGCCGTGAAGTGATGGCCGTTCCGGGCAACATAACTTCGCGCACATCGATCGGCACAAACTACCTGATCAAAGCCGGCGCAAAGCTCGTCCAGCAGTGGCAGGACGTCGTCGCCGAACTGCCGAACGAGATAACGGCGACCATACTCCCGCCAAAGATGGTAAAGGACGAAAACGGCACCGCCGCCTCGCAGCCCGAGCTCGAACCTTCTGGACTTTCTTCGGCCGAGAAAAAGGTCTGGCAAAATTTGCAGCCCGATGAGCCCATGCACATCGACGTCCTGCTCGAAGCGACCGGGCTATCGTTCGGCGACCTCAATAGCGCACTTGTCGGGCTCGATATCCGCGACCTCATCCGCGTCCTGCCGGGCAAGCATTACGCGAGGAGGATCTAGCCAAGCACAATGGAAAAAGCCGAGCTCGTGCAGATAACCCGCAAGCGGTCGATCCCTGAAGATGAGTTTTATCCGGCGATCAACCGGATGTATGAGCTGGTCTGGGAGCAACTTCTTCCTCCGCAAATAGAGACCGACCTGCTAAGCTCGCGTGTTGCAAAGTCGATCGTTACTCCGCCCGATGCAGAAATACCGGATTGCGTAGAATGCGGCGTCTGCTGCGCATCGCTGCTCTGTGTCGGGGTTCGGCCCGGCGAGGAACCGGATCGCGCGCTCACGTGGAGCGTTAGAAAAAGCGACGACGATGGCGAATGGGAGGTCGATCTCTACGTTCGCCGCGATGAAGAAACACTCGCCTGCGCCCAACTTGAGGGAACGCTCGGCGAGCACGCCACGTGCCGAATTTATGAGACCCGCCCAAAGATGTGCCGCGAGTTTGAGGCCGGGAGCGATCGTTGCCACGCTCTTCGTAGAGCTTATGGCATTGAACCTTTCTTGAGCCTTGATGAAATGATGTCAGCGAGGATGAAACTGGACGAACGCGACCGAACCCCGACTTCCCCCGAGATCATCACCCGTGTCGCGATCGAACGCTCGGAGCATGAACGCGAACTTTGCATCCGCGTCTCGCTTGCCGGCGGCGAGGAGCGGACCATTCATTCCTTCGATCCGGCCGCCGAAACTTGGCGGCAATTCGAGTTTGAAGGAATAAAATTAGCGACCGCCGAGGCATTGATCGCCGAGCGGAGCGCACTTTACGGGCAGTCCGATCGCCCTCCGGCGCATCCGAAAACTTAAGATTTGCCGAAACAGTTCGTATGGCGTATCGTCAAAGGGCAGATTGACAGAGTTCGCCGTGAGGTGTTAGAAGTCAGAATGTCAGAGCGTCTTTTGGATAGAGACGCATCTGACTATTTTTTTCCGATGTCAAAAAATCTTGTAATAGTAGAATCGCCGGCGAAGGCCAAAACGATAAATAAATACCTCGGGCAGGACTATACCGTTCTCGCCTCGATCGGGCACATCAAAGATCTGCCGGCCAAGGAACTTGGGGTTGATATCGAGAACAATTTTGAGCCGACCTACGAAGTAATTCCTGACACCAAAAAACGCAATAATAAGAAGATAGTCGCGGAGCTCAAGAAAGCGGCAAAGGCCAGCGAGTCGATCTTTCTCGCTGCCGACCCCGACCGCGAAGGCGAGGCCATCTGCCAGCATCTTGCCGAAGAGATTGTCCCGAAAAAAGGCGGCCAGGCCGTTTTCCGCGTGATGTTCAATGAGATTACGCGGAACGCCATCAAGGAAGCCTTCGTCGAGCCAAAACAGATCGACCGCAACCTGGTCAATGCCCAGCAAACACGCCGCGTGCTCGACCGCCTGGTCGGTTACAAGGTCTCGCCGATCCTATGGAAGTCGATCGGCGGAAAGCTCTCAGCCGGCCGCGTGCAGACGGTTGCCGTCCGTCTTGTAGTTGAACGCGAACGCGAGATCGAGGCTTTCGTCAAGACAGAATATTGGTCGATCGTCGCGAACCTCGCCGCCGCTCTTCCTCCGAACTTTGAAGCAAGGCTTTCGCGCATCGAAGACAAATCGGTCAAGACCGGAAAGTTTGATGAGGACGTCAAGCCCGGCGAAACGCACGTCAAAACGACAGATGAAGCGTCGGCGATAGTCGCAGAGGCCGAAAAGGAAGCGTTCGTCGTCGAGACCGTCACCCGCAAGGAACGCAAGCGAAACGCAACGCCGCCTTTCATTACCTCAAAGCTCCAGCAGGAAGCGGCCCGCAAGCTCGGCTTCTCCGTCAAGCGGACAATGATGACGGCGCAGAAGCTCTATGAAGGTATCGACCTCGCAACCGAAGGCCGGGTCGGCTTGATCACCTATATGCGTACGGACTCGGTCCGGGTCTCTGAGGCCGCCATCGAGAATGCCCGCGGCTATATCGGCAAGCAATACGGCGAGAGCTACCTGCCCGGCAAAGCAAACCTATATAAAGGCAAAAAGGACGCGCAGGATGCTCACGAAGCCATCCGCCCGACGGACGTGAATCGGACGCCCGATGACATGAGCTCGCTGCTCGGCCCGGATGAGCTGAAACTTTATCGGCTGATCTGGCAGCGGTTCGTTGCGTCGCAGATGACGCCGGCTGTCTTTGATCAAACGACCATCGACATCAAGGCCGGAAGGTTCACGTTTCGTGCGACGGGCTCGGTCCAGAAGTTTGACGGCTTCCTAAAGGTCTATCAGGAAGGCCGCGACGATAAGCCGCAAGACGGCGAGGACGACGACGCCGAACTCAAACTCCCGGCAGTAGAGGAAGGCGAAACGCTCAAGCTCAACGGCATTACGCCCAACCAGCATTTCACCGAACCGCCGCCGCGATTTTCTGAGGCCACGCTCGTCAAAGCACTAGAAGAAAAAGGCATCGGCCGCCCATCGACGTACGCGGCGATCATGACCACCATTCAGGATCGCGAGTACGTTGAAAAGGTCGAGGGCCGCTTTCACCCGACGCCGCTCGGGATGACGGTCAATGACCTTTTACTTGAGAGTTTCGACGATATTTTCAACGCAGAATACACGGCCCGGATGGAGCTTGCCCTCGACGACATCGAGGAAGGCAAACTCGACTGGCGAACTGCGCTCCGCGGCTTTTACGATAAATTTGCCAAAGACCTCGAGCACGCGATCGAGAACATCAAGAACAAAAAGCAGACCTCGATTCCGACCGACGAGATCTGTGAAAAATGCGGCGCCGGAATGGTGATCAAGTTCGGCCGGTTCGGGCAGTTCCTGGCGTGCTCCAATTATCCGGAGTGCAAGAACACCCGCGAGGTCGCGAGCAAGCGTTCGAGCGAATCAGCCGATGGCGAATCGGGCGAGGCCGAGGCCGTTCCGGTCTGTGAACTCTGCGGCCGCGAGATGGCGCTCAAGAAAGGCCGGTTCGGCCCGTTCTATGGCTGCACCGGTTATCCGGAATGCAAGAACATCCGCAAGATCGCAAAGGGCGACCAAAAGCCCGCTCCGCCGCCCGAGCCGATAGATGAGATATGCCCGAAGGATGGCGGCCAGCTTGTCCGCCGCCAGGGCCGCTTCGGCGAGTTCATTTCGTGTTCAAATTATCCGAAATGCGATTACATCAAACGCGAGACCATCGGCGTCGCCTGCCCGAAGTGCAGCGGCGACATCGCGGTCAAGAAATCGAAGCGCGGAAAGACGTTCTACGGCTGCGCAAATTACCCGAAATGCGACGAAGTATTTTGGGATAAACCTATCCCCGAGCCCTGTCCTGAATGCTCGGCACCGATCACGCTCCAGAAGACCACCAAAAAAGATGGCACCGTCCGCTATTGCAAAAATGAGGCGTGTGATTATAAGATTTCCATCGTCGATACATCCGAAGCGGCAGACCCCGCGGGCGACACCGCCGCACCCGCCGCTTGAGCGCTATGAACGAGAGCATTCAGTTCTTTCAGGCTTTTCTAAAAAACCCGACATCGGTCGGCTCCATCGCCCCGAGCTCGCCGGAGCTCGCCCGGGCGATGGTCAAGGGCATTGAGCCCGGGCCAGACAACATAGTTCTCGAGCTCGGAGTCGGCACCGGTGCCATCACGAAACAGCTTCGCAGTGCCGGAGCGAACTCAGAAAATTACCTTGGCATTGAGATCGACCCATCGCTTGTGCGTTCGCTTCGTGGAAGTTTCCATGACCTGAATATCGTCGCCGGCGATGCATCCGACATCGCCGAGATCCACCGCCGCTCGGGGCTCGGCCGTGTCGGCTATATCGTTTGCTGTCTGCCGTTCGTCTCGCTCCCAAATGACGTCGGCGGAAAGATCCTGGCTGAGGTTGAAAAGCTGATGACCGAGGGCTGCATGTTCCGAATGTATCAGTACGCCCACGGCTACTATTCGCCTTCGGCGATCAAGCTGAGAGATTTTATGCGTAAGCGTTACGGCCGGTCGCGGCGGAGCCCGCTGATCGTGAAAAACATCCCGCCGGCCTATACGCTGACATGGCTCGGGCGCTGAAAGGGCGTCCGCTTTCTTCCCGCTTATGTCCAATCTTCAATATTATCCCGGTGCGATCGACCCCTCAGGGTGCATCAGCAATGGCTGGAATCTGATCAAGCCCAACTACTGGATGTACTTCGGCATTGCGTTGCTGACGTGGGTCATCATCTCCTGCATTCCGTGCATCAATTACATAATGATGGGCCCGGTGCTCGTGGGTGTTTACTACACCCTGCTTCGCGATATGCGTGGCGAGCCGGTCGATTTCGGGATGATGTTCAAGGGGTTCGAGAAATTCGTCCCGGCGATGGTCGTCGGCCTTATCCAGTCGATCCCCGGCATCATCTGGCAGATTATCGATACAACGATGAACATCTCGACGATCTTTCTTGAGCAAGGAAGGGGAACATTCGGTGGCGGCACTTTCTTTCAGGAATCTTCAGCACCGGGTTTGGCCGAAGGAATCTCGGTTGTATACCTTGGACTAGGCTTGGTCTTTTTGGTCGTCTCGATCGTCTGGGCGATCTCATTCAGCTTCGCCCTTCCGCTCATCGCAGAGCACGACATCGGCCCGGTCGATGCACTTACGCTGAGCGCAAAGGCTGCTTGGAGCAACGTCGGCGGCATCGTCGTGCTCGCGATCCTGAGCTTCTTTATCGCGATCGCCGGTGTGCTTGCACTCTGCATCGGCATTTTCTTTGTACTTCCGCTTTTTTGGGCCGCGTGGGCATTTGCTTACAGGCAGGTCTTTCCGGCGATCGAGAGCAACCTCCGGATGGAGCCACCCTCGCCGCATGAGTACGGCACTTCGTTTGGCCAGGGAATGGAGTAGCTTTTGCGTCCGAGCACTAGATAAAAGCCGTTCGCCTTACTAAGGCTTACGGCTTCAATCATTTGCAGCCGAAAGCAAAACGACATCGCGTAAATCCCATCCGCGAATGAATTTGGTTTATTTGCAATCCCGTTGACCGGCAACTTGGAGGACTGTGCCGCAACTCTAGGTCCGCAGGTCGGCGTATGCCGAATGCAAAAACCCAATGTTGGACATCAGTCGAAAACGATGATTATCCCTTAACACGCGCGTGACTAGCAGCGATTAGCAAAATTAAGGAAAAATTAGCAGGAAAATTAAGGACATTCACAAGCCTCTGAGTCAGACTGTGTGGTCAGGAGCGAGGAGTCTGATAACTTACGCAGAAACCAATGTTGGTAAGTTCGGAGCTTAAGGGCTAAACATCCCGCAACTTCGGAAGACCTAGTTCAATGGTGAGACACCTTAGATATGCGACTACAAACTAAGAATCAAGTAACTCTATTTATCGCTTTAGCGATGTTGGTCATCGTTTCGTCCGGATGCATGTCGTTCAGCACCACTGTTCGCGGGCGTGTGATGAATGGCAGTACACCGGTCGAGGGGGCGACCGTTGAGTTCGGCCCGACCTTAGCGGTACAGACGGCCACCACCGGTGCCGATGGAAGATTTGAGTTAACGGCACGGCATGGGCCGATACAAATGCTACGGCTGAACGCGAAAAAGCAGAACATGGTTCAGCGGGAAAAGATCGAGTTTCCGGGCTTTGCCGCTCCGGATTCGGATATCGAAATAGAGATGATCGGAGTTATCGGGCGCTACGAGGAGTGACAATGAATCGGTTGATCAAAAGTGGCTTTCTTTTTTTACTCGGGTTCGTTATGCTCGCGTGGTTTGTCTATTCCGTCAGCCAACCGGCGGTGCCAAGCGAGACATACGCAATGGATCGCGTGATGGACGTTGTGAAACTCATCGGAGCCGTCGCGGGCTTCATCGGCGGAATTTTGGAACTCATAAGGCGATAGGCTGAGGTGCTAGGGCAGTCGGCAAAACATTATGTACACGGACTACAATCGGTTTTCGGTTAACGCATTTACTGCCGTAAGCGATGCTTGGGGCCTGCTCAGCAGCAACTACTGGCCATTTTTTGGCGTGACCTCCATTCTGCTGGTTGCCGTTTGCTGTATTCCGGCGGGCGGCCTTCTGGCTCCTTTCCTTACGGCGGGTATCTACGCCATGGTCTTTCGCGCGCTCCGCGGCGAACAATACGACCTTTCAACGGCTTTTGGCGAGGGTTTCAAAGGCAAAAGCTGGCGCGTTTTTTTCGCTGCCGTTGTCGCCGGGCTTCCCTGGGCCCCGATCACGATCATGTCGCAAATGATCGACAGCATCGAGAATGCCCCGCAGGAAACCATCAACATGTTCCTGATCGCCGCTCTCGTGTTCTTTGCCATAGCAATGGTCTGGAGCTTGACCTGCGTTTTTTGGATTCCCCTGATTATCGACAAAAACCTATCGTTCGGAGAAGCGTTCGGCCTAAGCGCCAGGTCGGCATGGATGAATCTGCCGGGCCTTGTTTTGCTTTACATCATTAGCGGCATTATTTTGACTATCGGGATGATGGCCGTGTGCCTCGGAATGCTGTTCGTTTATCCGCTCGTGATGGTCGCTTTTGCGTTCGCTTACCGGCAGGTTTTTCCTGACACTGCCCCGCCTGCATTCGGCCAGGCACCGCCGCCGCCGAATGCTTATCCGGGCAGCTTCGGGCAAGGGATCTAAGCAGGGATTTATTTCAGAACAGGTCGAGTTCCATGTAGAGCGTATCCGGGTGCGGGTTGTCGTAATAGGCATTGATCTGGCGAAAGCCGTGGGACTCATACAGGCTTACGGCTTTTCCCATTTTCGGCGGATAAGTATCGAGCCGCATCTTGCGATAGCCAAGCTCGCGGGCATCGGCGATCACCTGCTCGATCAACCGCCGCCCGAGCCCGAGGCCGCGGGCACTATCGCGAAGGTAGAGCCGCTTCATCTCGCAGACACCTTTGCCGAGGCTTCGAAGTGCAATACAGCCAGCCGGTTGCTCGCCGACGCTTGCCAGATAAAGCCTGCCTTCGGGTGGTGCATATTTGCCCGGCAGCGTGGCAAGTTCTTC
This sequence comes from Acidobacteriota bacterium, assembly GCA_016716435.1. Classification (NCBI taxonomy): domain Bacteria; kingdom Pseudomonadati; phylum Acidobacteriota; species Acidobacteriota bacterium. The sequence goes on from JADJWI010000003.1 coordinate 460,540, forward strand.
CTCAAAACCCTGAAAACAAAGGCTCAGCCCGAGCCATACCTCATACTCGCGAAAAAGCTCACGCAGTACTTCGATGTCCTCTGCCGTCGCGGCTTGCCTTATCGTCATCACAGCTAATAATTCATATCAAATTCATACCTGAGTGCAAATATTGAAATACGGGCCAGGGAAGAGTTATTCTGAAAGCTACCTGCCGAAAATCCGAGGAGCACATATGAACAGGCGATCATTTCTCGCGAACCTAACTGTATTCACAGGCGGAGTTGCCCTTGCCGGGACTTCGCTCGGGCGGCGTGCCGAGGCGTTTCTGCAGACGGGCGATCTTTCAGGCTTTCGGGCGGCAGGCTTTGGCGAGCTTTTCCCAACCGCTGCAAAAAACACCGGCGAGACGTTCCTTGCGTTGCCGAAGGGCTTTGAATACAACGTCTTTGGCAAACGCGGCACGAAGATGACAGACGGCCGGACGACGCCGCCGGCACACGACGGGCAGTGGACGTTCAAGGTCGGCAACGAGCTTCGCATCGTCCGCAACCATGAGGTGACCAATGGCCGCGTTCCCCGCGAAGGCTCGGCGATCGGCTCGAAGAACCACTACGACCCGATGGCCGGCGGCGGCACGACCACGCTGGTCATCGACCGAAAGACAAACACGCTCATCCGCGACTTCGTCAGCCTTTCAGGCACGCTTGTAAATTGTGCCGGCGGCCCGACGCCCTGGGGAAGCTGGATCACCTGCGAAGAAACGACCATCGGCCGCACTGAGATCACAAATTCCCGCGGCGTAAAGACCGGCGGCTATCCTGTGCCGCATGGGTATTGCTTTGAGGTGCCGGCCTCGGCCAATTCGGAGGTCAATCCCGTGCCGCTCAAGGCGATGGGAAGGTTCGTCCACGAAGCGGTCGCGGTTGACCCAAAGACCGGCATAGTTTACCTGACCGAGGATTACAATCCTTCGGGTTTCTATCGGTTCATCCCAAAGCGGAACAAGCGGCTTGCCGAGGGCGGAACGCTTCAGGTGCTCGCCGTTAAGGACAGGCCGAAGTTCGATACCCGAACGGGCCAGAAGCCGGGAACGGTCCTCGAGACCGTTTGGGTCACGATCGACGACCCCGACCCGGAAGCCGCCGATACCGAGCCGAACGCCGTCTTTCAGGAAGGCTTTGGCAAAGGGGCCGCGTCATTTGCCCGGCTCGAGGGCTGCGCGATCGATCCCGCACGCCGCGTTCACTTTACCGCAACCAGCGGCGGCGACAAGAAGGGCGGCCAGGTCTGGATGTTCGAGCCCGTCGGGCTCGACGGCGGAAGGCTCAAGCTGCTTTTCGAGTCGCCCGACCCGAAAGTTCTGCACATGCCGGACAACATCTGCATGATGCCGAAAAGCGAGCTCACCTTCATCTGCGAAGACAGCGACTACGCCGGCCAGCAGTCGATAAACCACCTCCGCATACTCACCGCCGAGGGCAAGATAGCCGACTTTGCCCGCAATGCTTCGGCCGAATTTCCGCGGAGCGAATTTGCCGGTTCGGTCTTTTCGCCGGATGGCTCAACGCTTTTCGTCAATCTTCAGCTTGCGGGCGTAACGCTCGCGATCCGCGGCGACTGGTCAAAGTTCAAAAGCTGAAATTGACGAGCCGGATCGCGATCAAGGGCCCGGGCATTTAAAACGCCCGGGTTCTTTCGTGTGCATCTCGGGCGATTTCTTCTTATAATTTTTCTAATGGAACTTGCGGTCGAAAAATACCGGGTCGCGGATGAGCCCTACTACCTGCCGATCGGCAAAGAGGTCGAACTTTTTGAGGCGGCTTACGCGGCCAAGCTTCCGGCTCTTTTGAAGGGCCCGACGGGCTGCGGCAAGACGCGCTTCGTTGAATACATGGCGCATCGGCTTGGCCGGCCGCTGATCACGGTTGCATGTCACGAGGACCTTTCCTCGACCGATCTGGTCGGCCGCTTTCTGCTTGAGGGCGATGAGACCGTTTGGCACGACGGGCCGCTAACGGCCGCGGTTCGTGCCGGGGCGATCTGCTATCTCGATGAGGTCGTCGAGGCACGCAAGGACACGGTGGTTATCATCCATCCGCTGACCGACGACCGCCGCCGGCTCCCGATGGAGAAACGCGGCACCATCATCGAAGCGCCGCCCGAGTTCATGCTCGTCGTCTCGTACAACCCCGGTTACCAATCGATCCTCAAGGACCTCAAGCAATCTACCCGGCAGCGGTTCGTCTCGCTTGAGTTCGATTATCCGGACGCCGAGGCCGAAGCGGCGATCGTCGCAAAAGAAGGCGGCATCGACGAAGCAATGGCCGCCGACCTCGTAAAGATCGGGCAAAAAGTGAGGAACCTACGCGGCCACGGCCTCGAAGAAGGCGTCTCCACCCGCCTGCTCATCTACGCCGCCCAGATGATCGCCAAAGGCATCTCACCCATCGACGCCGCCGAGGTCGCCATCGTCTCACCCATCACCGACGACCGCGAACTGCAACGCTCGATTCGCGAGATCGTAACCACAATCATCTGACCGGAAGTTTTTTGTATTTGCGGTTACAACGATAGTATTCTGTTTCTGCAATGACGAACGAAGAACTATTAAAAGAGCTGGAAACCCTGCAGCCAAGAGAGCGGGGAATGATCGAGAAGTTGATCATGCTATTCAAAGGGAAGCGAGATGGGGGTGTGACCGCGGCACCGAAAAAGTCTTTTCGCGATGAGAAGTCATTTGGAATGTGGAAAGATCGGGACGATATGAAAGACAGTGTGGAATGGGTTCGCAATATCCGCAGAACACATTGGGGGCCAAAGTCGTCTTAGATGCTCATAGATTCGGATATTCTGATCGACTTTACGCACGGAAATTCGGATGCCGTGGACTGGCTCGACCGACACGATGTCCGCAAGTCGCTGAAGCTTAGCATTGTCACCGAAATGGAGTTGTTGGTTGGTAGCCAAAATAAGGCTCACATGCGCGAGTTGATTGAATTATTCAGCCGATTTGAGACTCTGCAGATCGATGAACAGGTCTCAGCAAAAGCAAGACAGCTAGTTGAGGATTTTTATTTGAGTCACGGACTCTTGATTGCCGACTCATTAATAGCCGCGACAGCTATCGTTTTCGGCGAGACACTCGCGACCAAGAACATGCGTGATTTTCGATTTATTCCTGAATTAACTCTCGCCCAATATCCATAGTTCAAGGTCGGTACCCGTGCGAAGAGGCGTTGATGTACATTACGGAACACTAACGCGAGATATCTTCTTTTTAGCGTCGCGAACGCCAACGCTCGATTCGCGAGATCGTAACGACGATCATCTGATTCATGGAACCTGAACAGCAGACAACAAACAATGGCTAAATTAGTTCTATGGGACGTTCCGTTTGCACGTGCATTTTATCCAAGCGTTGTTGCACGTTTTCAGACCGGAGGAGAGACGTCGCCGGGAATAATAGAGATCACGGTAAGTCCTAGTGACGGAACGCAATTCCGCGTCGAATGTAAGTCTGTTCTCGCCTTTACCTGTTTTGATGAAGGCTGCGCTCCTCAGCGCTGGTTCAGTACTGCGGAAACTGAACAGGGAGAGATTAGCGTATCATTGCCTTGATTCTCCCTGGATTAAGTCATACGAAGGTTGCCAATTTGACGCAGAGGGGAACATCATCCCGTTAAACCATTACTTGATCTACGGCGGTGATTATATTGTCGAGTTCGTCTGCCAATACGAACCCGTAGTAACGCAACTTCCAAATTGGAATTGACCGGTCTGGCGGAAAGGAATTGAAAGCCCACTGAACCTGGTTTCGTTGTGCGGACATTCTCTAAATACGTAGTACAGCATCTTGTAAATTTAAATATGACCATGATTCGAGTCGTAGCACATTTGATATCAAAGATTGATAGCATTGATGAAACGCGGGAGGTCTCGCTTGGGTTGATCGGGCCGACTTGTGCTGAGGCGGGCTGCGTTACTTATGAGCTTCATCAGAATACGGCCGATCCAACGGATTTTACATTCATCGAGGAATGGACTGATGACGCGTCGCTCGACGCTCATCTTGAGTCTGCCCACCTGGCGGCCGCTCGCGAAAAGCTAGGCGAGTTGCTCGCCGAGCCCGCTGACATTCGTCGTTATAGATTGATCCGCTAATTGCCGCATCCGATGCCCGACCTGGAAGAGAACGAACTCGACGTGGTCGTCATCGGCGGCGGGCAGGCCGGGTTGGCGGTTGGGTATTATCTTCGTCGCTCGGGCCTTCGCTACGTAATTCTAGACGCACAAAACGAACCCGGCGGAGCGTGGCTGCATGGCTGGCGTTCGCTGCGGCTGTTTTCGCCGGCACAGTGGAGCTCGCTTCCAGGCTGGCTAATGCCTGGCGGCGGGCTCGACAAATATCCGACCCGCGACGAGGTGCTCAGCTACCTTCGCCAGTACGAAGAGCGTTACGAACTACCGATTCGCAGGCCGGTCACTGTTACTTCCGTAAGGCGGGAAGGCGAGCGTTTCGCTGTAGCTACCAACGGCGACGAGATCAGCGCTAAAGCCATCGTCAGCGCGACCGGAACGTGGCAAAAGCCGTTCATCCCGGACTGTCCAGGCCGCACGCTTTTTTCCGGCGTCGAGATCCACTCCGCAAACTACGAATCACCCGATGCATTTGCCGGAAAGCGCGTTTTGATTGTAGGCGGCGGAAATTCAGGTGCACAGATCTTGGCCGAAGTCTCGCTCGTGGCTGATGCGACGTGGGTCACGCTTGATGAGCCAAACTACTTGCCGGACGATGTCGACGGCCGCGTTCTCTTTGATGCCGCGAGCGAAAAATATAAGGCACTAACGACAGGCGAGGCAGGGACGAAAAAGTCATACGATTTGCTCGGCAGCATCGTCATGGTCGAGCCCGTTCGCGAAGCGCGGGATGCGGGAAGGCTGACTTCCCGCCGTCCGTTTGTTCGCTTTACTGAGGCCGGTGTGATCTGGCAAGAGGGCGACGAACCCGAAATGATGGACGCCGTCATTTGGTGCACCGGGTTCAAATCGGCTCTCGACCATCTCGCACCGCTCGGTGTCGTCGAAGACAACGGCCGTGTTAAAGTATCCGGAACGCGTTCGGAAAAAGAGCCAAACCTATGGCTCGTCGGCTACGGCAACTGGACCGGCTTCACCTCGGCAACCCTCATCGGCGTCGGCCGCACCGCCCGAACAACAGCGAAAGAGATCGAAGAAACCCTAAAGAAGACTGCGTAGACTATGAAACAAGATACGAACCGCCGTGATTTTTTGAAGATCTTGGGTGCGACGACCGCGGGACTTGCGGTCGGTTCGCAGGGTGTTTTCGGACAGGCTCGCCGAGAAAGACGCCTATTTCAAATTTCAGGTCGAATATATCTTTAGTCGAAAACACGGCAGTCCGTCAGGACTCGAAAATCTCGCTTGGGCCTGTATTTTCTGTAACCTCAATAATACGGGAAACGATATTGCAGCCATTCTGGGAACGTCCGCAACCGTTTCAGCCAGTAGAAGATACTATTTCCGATCCGTTAAGTTCCTAAAAATCGCTATCGGAATAATGACATGAGTGAAAAAAACGACCGCCAAGTTTCCTAATGGAATCCACCCAAACCACATAAAACCGAGAGGCGTGATTGTAAGCAATGCGATAAACATATAAACAATCACAATTGCAGCCGCGTTTGGTGAACTCGAGTACCAAGGTGCCTTTCTTGGTCGTTCATATGCCGGCAGAATTGCTCCACATCGCAAACAGTTGTCTGGAAGGTGTGACAGATCAATCAAATCGCCACAAGCAACACATTTTAAATCCTGATCTCGAGGCATATCGCACCTATTCAATTTAATAAGCGAGCAAACCGCCGCTCTTTGAATGTGATTACTCGGAATTCGAGGTGGGAAAATCAACTAATTTCCGATAATCTGTACCACAAAGAACTTGGGACGCAAAACGACCTGAGGCATCAATTTAATCGCTAACGAATCGGCACCGCTTCGATGCTGTTTTCCGACCAAGCCTCGAAGCGCCGCCGCAGAAAGCAGTCTAGATTCGGTCTGCCGGCTAGAAATCCGTGTGGAGGAAATCAGGTAGATGGTGATCGAACATCAGACATATCGCTTTTCCGACACTTGGAAGTTGAATCCGAAATACCACAAGTAGAACGCCAATGCTAAATAGACGATCATTTCTCATAGGGATCGGTGCCGCTACGACTGTTGCTGCTGTTGCGCCGAGCGTAATCACACAGCGGCGAGCAAAGACCTGCGTCATTGTTGGCTCCGGGCTTGCCGGGCTTTCGGCGGCATTCAAACTGAAGAACGCGGGCTGGGATGTGACCGTTCTAGAAGCCCGCAACCGTGTCGGGGGCCGGGTCTTCTCGCACACGATGCCGGACAGCGGCGGCCTGATCTGCGAACTTGGCGCCGAGTGGGTTGGTGAGAGTCATGAACGTTTGAAGGCGCTCTGCAGCGACTTCAAAATCCCGCTGCAGAAGCATCAGTTTGAGGATTATCTGATGCAGAATGGCCGCGTCTCCCGGCCCGGCGGGTGGAATTTCTCGGCACAGGCGAACTCCGCCTTCGACAAGTTGCTCGAAGGATTCGAGAAGCTCACACCGGCCCAGCAGCGGATGCTCGACCGGAAAGATTGGTGGACGCATCTCTCGGACGCCGGCTTCACTCAGCCGGATCTGATACTTCGCGAGCTGGCGGACAGCACGGATTTTGGCGAATCGATCCGCCACGTATCGGCCTTCGGGGCACTTGCCGAATATGCAGCCAACGAAGAGCCGGAGGTCAAAGGCAAAACGCAGAACCAGATGGACTACAAGCTGACGGGTGGCAACTCGCGGCTTGTCAATGAACTCGCCCGCCGCATTGGCGATGCGAATATACGGACGGGGATGAAGGTCTCTGAGATCAACCAGCGGCGCGGCATTGTGACCGTAAAGGCCGGCGATGAAACCTTTACCGCCGATGCCTGCATCTGCACCACACCGGTCGCATCGCTCCGAAAGATCAAGTTCAACCCGCCGCTCCCCGCGGACCAACGCAACGCTGCGGAAAGGCTGATCTACGCCCGGATCATCAAGAATTCTGTCCATTACGAGAACCGCTTTTGGAAGGACGAAAACTTTTCGATGGTCACGGACATGACCTCGCATTACTATTTCCACTCAACGCAAAACCAACCGGGCCGCGAGGGAATCCTGACCGCATACGCCATCGGCGAAAAAGCCGACGTCCTCGCCTCGCAGGACGATACCCGCCGGATGAACATCATCACCCGCGACCTTCACGACTTTAACGACGACGCCCCGCGCCTCGCCAAGGGCATTGCTTCCTATGCCTGGCAGCGGGATGAATATACGGAAGGCGCATACGCGCTCTACCGGCCCGGCCAGTGGTTCGGCGTCCGCCCGGTCCTCGCCCGCCCGCACCTGAAGGTGCTTTTCGCCGGCGAACACATCGCCGACTGGCAGGGCTTCATGGAAGGCGCCATCGAAACCGGCGAGGCCGCCGCGGAAAGCTTGTTGAAATAAGGCTTTACAGTTGGGGTTGGGTTTCAGTCTCAGCGTACTCTGCGAAAAACACGGCGGCCTCTGCGTTTAGTTAAATCCAACGCAGAGGCCGCTGAGGTTTCGCAGAGTGCTCAGAGTTGTCGGATGGCCGCCATCGAAATCTGATCAAACTAAATCAATTTACATCTCCGGCACGCGGGTCATAAGGGGTTGCTTTGAAACGGGCGATTGCATCGGGTGCGTTGTCGTATTCTATGCCGGTCTTTTCGGCTCGGTCGTAAGCGGCGATGGCTCGCGTCCGGTCGCCCTGGGCGTCGTAGGCATTGCCAAGCTTTATCTCTGCCCAAACCGCAAGCCACGGCGGATTGATGTTGCCAAGAAGAGCGGCCCGGAAGTTTTCCTTAGCAAGCTCATAATTTCGCTGTTCGAGGAAAAGTAGCCCGAGGTGGTAGTAGATCCAAGAGTTTGAGCGGTCAAGCTTCAGGGCATTCTCAAGCTGCGTCTGCGCTTCGCTGTAATTGCCTTCCTTGAAGAGCTCGATGCCCCGCCTTGCGATCGAGGTCACGCGAAGCTCCGGCGAGACCCAAAGCAGCTTAAAGCCGGGGTCAACGATGACCTCCAGCGGCTTGCCGTCAACCTCAATATTAAAGTCCGCACTCGCGTCATCTATCTGAAGCTGCTCGGTCTTGAAACCGTTCTCACCTTCAAACTTGAGCTGTATCTCGACCGGGAGCCGAAGGTTGTCGTAGTTCTGCTTTACCGTCCCGCGGGCGATGAACTTGCCGGCACGGTTGCGGAGTATCACATAGTCGGCCGTGAATTCCGGCACGCCGGTGCTCTCCACCCAGCGGGCAAAAAAGTAACGCATGTTTTGCCCGGCGACCCGCGAAGTCAGCCGCTCAAACTCGTCGATCGAAGAGCTCTTGCCGCGAAATTCTTCAAGATAGGTCTTGAGAAGCTGATCGAACTTCTGCTTCCCGAGCGTTTCCCGCAAAAGCTTAAAAACCATTGCACCCTTGCCGTACATCATGTATCGGTAAGCGGTGGACTGATCGTCGAGATTTGCCGGTGCGCGGAGCAGCGATGCCGTTTGTTCGAACGTCAATGACTTTTCAACCAGCTCGCGGCGAAGCGCATCAAGCTGGGCGCCAGTCGCATTCGATTCGCGAAAAGCAAAGGCGCTGTATTCGGCAAGTCCCTGCGAGACCCATGCATCGTCAAACGATTTGAGCCCGACCGTATGTCCCCACCACTGATATGCGGCCTCGCGTTGAAGCCGCTCTTCGGTCACGTTTCTCGGTTCGGTGAACTGCCGGTCCGAGACGAACGTGATTCCGGCACCCGAGTAGAAGTCGAGGCTTTCATCGTCGATCTGAACGATCGCGAGGTCGCGGCCCATCTCCGGCTCGCCAAATTGCTTTGTGTAGTATTCGAGCGCCTTTCCGATGGTTTCGGCATATGCCTCGACGTTCTCGGTGCTGCCCGGCCGCGTGTAGAACTTCAATTCGTAACCGCCGATCTGCAGGTCGCGGTTCGTGTATCGGCCGTATGCAATGTTACCGACGAGACCCGGCCGCGACTGAATGAAACGATATTTTCCAGCCGAAACCGCGGGCACATCGGTATCGCTGTGGCCGACGACCTGAAACGCTCCGGGAAGCGTTACGGTGATGTCCGCCGTTGCCCGGTCGGCCGCGTAATCGTGAAAGGGGAACCAGCGTGCCGCGTAAAAAAGATATCCATTGACCTCGCCGATATATGCCAGTCGTTTGTTTAGCAGCGGCCCGCCCGAAGGCGTATTCAAAACTCCGTTGTACTTGAAGCGAAGCGTTACGGGCGTGTCCTTCGTAACCTGCTCCCCGAGGTCGATGCGAACGCTCGGGCCCAGATCGGAGACGCCGACCTGGTCTTGCACAAAGGTGACCTCCGGCCCACGGGGCGTCGGGGTCGGACGCGGCTGCCGTCCGCGGGTTGGCGTAGGTGCCGGCGTCGGTTGAGCAGCGGAGTTCACGCGGACGATCGAATCGATCTTGAGCGAGCCGTTCAACTCGAATGCGACCGAGCGAAGGTCCTCGAGCGGCACGAATGTAACATCGACCGTGGCGTCGAGCTTGTTCTCGTCGGTCAGGAGCTTGGCATCGATAACGTATCCGTTGACGTCGAACGTTGCCGCACGCCGCGTTTGCTGAGCCGAAGTGATAAGAGCCCCGGCGCCGATCGTGAGCGTCGCGATAAGGGCAAAAAGAGGCCGCGTCTTGATTAACTTTTGCAAAAACATCGGTTTAATTTACTGGGTCTTAAGATGTACGGCCGGCGGGAATCGTTTGCCCCCGCAACCCTTCGCGCCCGAAAATACTTTATTCGACAAAATCGACTGAAACGACGCGCTCGGCTATCTCTTTGCCCATCGCGGCGACCTCGCGGTGCTGCGGGTGATCGGTATATGCGTCCAGGCCCTCGCGGTCTGCAAACGTCGCCACAAGCCCTGTGTCAAACGAGCGTTCAAGCCCGAGAATGTCCTTGCCGACCGAGATATCGATTATTTCGGGGATGACATTTTTAAGGGCCCGCAACCTTGCAATATGCTCTTCGCGGGCTGCCGCATCGATCTCAGGCTTGTACTTCCAACAAACGATATGTGTAAGCATTAAAAGATGATATCGCAACCACCGCACCGCAGGAAACGAACAAAACAAAGCGTTTAACAGCCGACCGTTCCTGCCTCGACCTGCCACTATCTACTGTCGATAATATTTACTGTTGACAACATCAAGTGTTTGCAGTAATATCGTCGCATGGTCAAGTTACTTGAAACTCTAAAACACATCGAATACCACGGCGTTCGCGAGCTTGCCCGGGCCGCGGAGCACTTCTTGAGGTCCACCGGAACCATTCAGGAGAAGGGAACGGTCGCCGATTACCCGAATGAGCGCACCATTCGCTATTACATCACCGAAGGGCTGCTCGACCAGGCGATCGAGAAACGCGGGGTTACGTCGATCTTCGGCTACGAACATCTTCTAACGCTGCTGGTGATCAAAAAGCTGCAGGCTCTCGGGCTTCCGATCAGCGTCATCAAGGACCTAATGCTCGGTAAATCGGAAGAAGAGCTCGAAAAACTATTCGGCGAGGAGATACACGTCTTTACAGACGAAGAAGAGCTGGACCTATTCCGGGCATCGATCGGGCATACGGATGACAGCGAAGTTGTGGTCATGGCGGGCACCACGGCCCAGCCCGCCTCGCCGCCCGCGGCTGACAACGAAGCGAAGGAGTATCTTCAATCGCTTCTAATGGGGCGAAGCGACAAGCCGGAGCGTCCACCTGCCCGCAGTCGGCCGGCCGCGGAACCGAAACTCTCCCGTGGTACATCCGATTGGCGACGTTACGAGATAATTCCCGGCGTCGAACTCCACGTTGCACGAAGCTTCCGGGCCCCGAGAGAGCCCAACTGGCGCCAGCGGCTGCTCGTGCTGATCGATGGAATTCTCGATTCGAGAGAGCGGAGATAAACGCGCGAGCTAATTCAATACTGAATCAATGGTGAATTGATTAGACAAGACCGATCGAAAGATGCGGCGATAACAAAAAAAAGGAGCAACGAAAAAGACAATGGAAAGTAAAAAGACCCACTTGCAGATCCTTACGGAAAAGGAAATGGTCGCCGCGGACACTGATCAGACGATCGATGTTCTCCTTAGGGTGCTTCCGCCCTCGGTAGAAGCTGGCGGACTCAAACGCCCGAAGTTGAACTTCGGCATCGCGCTTGACCGCTCCGGTTCGATGGGCGGCCACAAGATGGCGCAGGCTCGCGAGGCTGCGAAATACTGCGTTGATGAGCTGCTGCCGACGGACACCTTTTCTGCGGTGATATTCGATGGGAACGTGGATGTTCTCTTCACTAATCAGCCCGTTGCGAATAAAGAAATGCTCAAACGCGGCATTGACCGCATTGAGGCCCGCGGCTCGACCGCACTTCACGAGGGTTGGGTTCAGGCCGGCATACAGGTCAGCGAGCGGCTTTCCGGCGGCGGCATCAACCGTGTTCTCCTGATCACGGACGGCCAGGCGAACGTCGGCGAGGCGCGGCCCGACCGCATTGTTGAGCAGGCAAAGGCTCTCGCCGAACGCGGGATCAGCACCTCGACCATCGGCATCGGGCAGGGCTTTAACGAGGATCTCCTCGTACCTATGGCCGAAGCCGGCCAAGGGAACGCATGGTACGTCGAAGAACCACAGGATATGGTCCGAATTTTCGAAACAGAGTTGAAGGGCTTGGTGGCACAGGTTGGGCACACGGTTACGCTTGGCATTACGCCTTCGCCGGGAGTTAAGGTCGAAGACCTGCTGAACGACTTCGAAACCGATGCATCTGGCCGGTACATACTTCCCAATATTCGGGCCGGTTCCCCGCTAGATGTTTTAGTCAGGCTGAAGATACCCGCCGGCAAGGTCGGCGAGACGTTTTCGGCGGCTATATTCGAGCTTCGCTACACCGAGCAAGCGACTCAAAAGCCGATGGCCGTAACTGCGGAGGCCGAAGTCGTTTATGACACTGCGGCCGCTGTGGCTGAACTCCGCAGGAACGACCAGGTGCTCGAAGCCGTCACGCTTCTGACAAACGCCCGAGCGAGGAAAGAAGCGATGGAGTACATGGACCGCGGACGTTTTGAGGATGCACAGCAGGTGCTCTTTGACAGGGAACTTCAGACGGATGCCCTATTCTCGCTTGCCCCTTCGCTGGAGCTCGAACAGGAGATCGAGGCGGTCAGGGATCTCAACCGGTTGATCGCCGACCGCAGCAACGATCTGCTCACCCGCAAACGAATGAGCTACGAACGCGATCTCCGGCGAAAGAGCCGATAGCTACCCACACTCGCAACTCCCCGCGAGAAAATAAGGCGGATCGGGAAACCGGTTCGCCTTAAGCTTTTTGTTTATCTCGGCGTTCGGAAGACCGAGTCTTTGGCCCAACCGCCCAAATTGCCCGAAAGCCTGCTATTTGCTATTCTTTTTAGTTACCCAACTATCAGAAAATCTTATTGAAAGGACTTATTTATTGATGTCAATCTCTGCAAAAAAGACCGATTCGAAGGCAGATAAGAAAGAAGCGAACGGCGGCGGCGGCACGGCGGCAGCGGCCGAGAAGTATCACGGCCTTTCGCCGGAGACGCTCGTTGCGATGTACCGGACGATGTATATGTCCCGGCGGGTCGATGACAAAGAGATCCAGCTTAAGGGCCAGAACAAGATCTTCTTCCAGATCTCGGGAGCCGGCCACGAGGCTCTTCTTGTCGGAGCGGCTCAGGCAATGAAGCCGGCTTATGATTGGTTCTTTCCGTATTATCGCGACCGGGCGTTGATGCTCGGTTTGGGAATGACGGCGCTTGAGATGCTTTACTCCGCCGTCGGTGCTGAGCTCGACCCTAATTCGCACGGCCGGCAAATGCCTTCGCACTGGGGCCACAAGGACCTGAATGTTCCCTCGCAATCTTCCTGCACCGGAACTCAGGCGCTCCATTCGGTCGGTGCGGCCGAGGTTTCACACCGAGCCTCGCTCCTGCCGGAACTTCAGGACAAGGTCAAAGGATTCAAGGGCGACGAGGTCGTCTATATGTCTGTCGGCGACGGCACGACCAGCGAAGGCGAATGGTGGGAAGCTCTCAATACAGCCTGTAACCTCAAGCTGCCGGTGATCTTCGTGGTTGAGGACAACGGCTACGCGATCTCCGTTCCGGTTGAGGTAAACACGGCCGGCGGCGATATCTCGGCCCTTGTCTCAGGCTTCCCGAACCTCTTCATGCAAAAGTGCGATGGCACCGACCCGCTCGAAAGCTATGCCACCTTCAAGCGCGCTGTCGAGTACTGCCGCGAGCGAAAAGGGCCCGCGTTTGTCCACGGCAAGGTCATTCGCCCGTATTCGCACTCGCTTTCGGACGACGAAAAGCTCTATCGCCCGGATGAAGAACGCCAGGCCGATGCCGAGATCGACCCGATCACGACCTTTGCCGAGTTTTTGATGACCGAAGGCGTCATCACCTCCGAAAAGCTTGAGGCCCTTCGCAAAGAGGTCGATGAAGAGGTCAACAAGGCCGCCGATATTGCGATCGAAACGCCGCAACCGGCGCCTGAATCGGCGCTTCGCAACGTCTTTTCGCCGGATGTCGATCCGACAGATCGCTCGCTTTTCGATACCGAAGAAGGTGCTGAGCTCTCCGGCAATCCGGGCACGATGGTCGACCTGATCAACCGCTGCATGCACGAAGAGATGGAACGCGACCCGCGGATCGTCGTCTTTGGCGAGGACGTGGCCGATGTTTCACGCGAGGAATATCTCGAGCGGGTCAAAGGTAAGGGCGGCGTCTTCAAGGTGACGGCGAACCTGCAGCGGAAGTTCGGCTCGGCACGCGTTTTCAATTCGCCGTTGGCCGAAGCGAACATCGTCGGCCGTGCGGTCGGGATGGCGATCCGCGGCCTGAAACCGGTCGTTGAGATCCAGTTCTTTGACTACATTTTCCCGGCGATGATGCAGATTCGCAACGAGGTCGCGCTGACCCGCTGGCGTTCGGACGGCGATACGACCTGCCCGATGGTGATGCGCGTTCCGGTCGGCGGATACCTGAAAGGAGGCGCCGTTTACCACTCGCAATCGGGCACGACACTTTTTGCACACACGCCCGGTTTGATAATCGTTTATCCCTCGACCGCGCTTGATGCGAACGGGCTACTGCGTACGGCGATCCGCTGCGACGACCCCGTTCTTTTCCTCGAACACAAGCACCTCTATCGCCAGATCTATAACAAGTCGGAATATCCGAGCAAGGATTTCCTGATCCCCTTCGGCAAGGCCAAGAAGGTCCGCGAGGGTAAGGACGTTACGATCGTCACCTTCGGCGCGCTCGTCGAGCGGTCAAATCAGGCGGCGAAACGGCTTGAACAGCAGGGCATCACGGTCGACCTCATCGACCTCCGCACGCTAGTTCCCTACGACTGGGAAGCCATCGCGGAATCGGTCAAGAAGACCTCGCGTGTACTCGTTGCCCATGAAGACCCGATCTCATACGGCTACGGAGCCGAGATCGCCGCCCGCATTTCGAACGAGCTCTTTGAATACCTAGACGCACCGGTCGCCCGTGTCGGCGCCACCGACACCTTCGTCGCCTACGCCCCGCAGGTCGAAGACTTCATCCTTCCCCAAAGCGAGGACGTGGAGAAAGCAGTTCAGGAATTGATGAAGTACTGAAAAAGAAATCAACCGCAGATAAACGCGGATAGACGCAGATTGGATAAGGTATATGATGCAAGTTCATTTGAGAAATTAGTTATCCGCAGAAATTTGCGTTCATCTGCGTTGATCTGCGGTTAGTGTTCGCGATCATCTATGACGGAAGCTGAGCTTAACTCCCTTTCGGAAAAAGTCATTGGCTGTTCTTATACGATCAGCAATGCTCTCGGCAGTGGCTTTCTTGAAAAGGTCTACATGAATGCTCTTGCCCACGAGCTCCGTAAACTTGGATTAAAGGTCGAGCTTCAAAAGCCGCTGCATGTCATTTACGATGGGGTCGTTGTCGGAGAATACTTCGCTGACATGTTGATCGAGGGTGTCCTGATCATCGAGCTAAAGGCCTGCAATGCCCTCAACGAAATCCATAAAGCACAGTGCATCAACTACCTGAATTCAACCCAATTGCCGTTGTGCCTGCTGATCAACTTCGGCCGGCCGCGGGTCGAGGTGAAAAGGATCTTTCAATCTCAGTATCTTAAGAACATTTGAAAATGATCTCACCACAGATAGACGCAGATAAACACACGTTTGTTGTCTAAGCAGAACGTTACAGTTCTTCACGTTGAGAAAAAGTATCAGCGTTCATTTGCGTACATCTGCGGTGAGGTGTTTCCGTAGTTCGGAAGAGTAGTGGAAGTTGGGTAAGTATTGATTTTTTTAATCGATTTGGTGTAGAGTGTTGGAACTTATTTTGCGGGCGGTCTGCCTGCTCCACCTTTTGTTTAGCAAGGAGGAATCTGAGGAATCTAATGAAAAAAATTGCACGGATAATGGCCCTTGTGATGTTCGTTTCGGTCAGCGTTGCTGGTGTGGCTCACGCCAGCATCTATGACGAGAAGCGCCACCTCTCGTGTTACACCGCGGATGGAAAGTTTGAGCCACTGCGGAAGGATTGCGACATCAATTCGTGCGGATGTTTTTTCCACCAGATCGAAGAACTCTTCAAAAGCATCTTTAAGTAAGTTTTCTCCGAAGAGCTTTGAAATGCCCGTGGGCGATCATGCGTCCACAGGGCATTTTCTGTGTTGACGAGTCAAAAGGAGAGGCGGAAGGCCCATTTCCCGGATGTGCCTTCCGCCTTTTGACGTAGCTATAAGGTAGAGCTCGATTTTCATCGAACTCCTCCAATCTAACCTACTCAAGCATTACTGCTTTTAAAATTCAACGAACGGCGTTTCTTTGGCCTGATCCGGTCGTTTTTTGACACCGAACGGATCGTTCAGACCTCCGCAAGCCGGTAAACTCCCCGTTCGACGCGTTCAGCAAAGCCTTCGTCGACCAATTAAAGACCTCGCGCGTACTCGTTGCTCACGAGGACCCGATCTCATACGGTTACGGGGCCGAGATCGCCGCACGCATCTCGAACGAGCTTATCGAATATCTCGACGCTCCAGTCCGCCGAGTCGGCGCCACCGACACGTTCATCGCCTAGGCCACGCAGCTCAATTTGAGTTGCGGGGCTGTTTTCATTAACATTTGTGAACAAAATCTATATGAAAAGTCTCTTGATCTGCGTTGTATTATTACTCGTCACGTCGGTTTGCGTATTTGGCCAGACCTCCGTTACGACGGCGGTTCGCGACTATCGCACTACAGATGAGCACCGACTTCTACGCGATTTCGTTGGCATGCTTTCGATCCCCAACGTAGCATCCGATACGCCCAATATCCGTCGGAATGCAGACTATCTCATCGCCCAGATGCAGAAGCGAGGTTTGAAGCCGCGCTTACTTGAGGCGGACGACGCCAGGGTCCCGCCAGTTGTTTTTGGTGAGTACATCACGCCAGGTGCGGCCAAGACGATCATTTTCTATGCTCACTATGACGGGCAGCCGACAGATGCCGCTGACTGGGCAGGAAGCAAGCCGTGGGAGCCGGTGCTGAGAACGGCATCGCTTGATAAGGGTGGAAAGATCATTCCGTTTCCACGAGATGGCGAGAAGATCGATCCCGAATGGCGTCTCTATGCCCGCTCCGCATCGGACGACAAGGCCGGGGTCTTTGCGATCCTGACCGCTTTTGACGCTCTAATTGCCAAGGGCATCAAGCCAACGGTCAATATAAAGTTCTTTTTCGAGGGCGAAGAAGAAGCAGGTTCGCCGAACCTGAAGGAGATCCTCGAGAAGCACAAGGAAATTTTGAAAGCCGATGCTTTTATCGTCTGCGACGGACCAATTCACCAATCGGGGCGCAAGCAGGTAGTGTTTGGAGTTCGCGGCGACGTTAATGTTGAGCTGACAGTATATGGGGCGAAACGCCCATTGCACAGCGGCCACTATGGTAACTGGTCTCCAAATCCGGCGTTACTTCTTGCCAAGCTTCTTGGCTCAATGAAGGATGATCTTGGCAACATTACTATCAAGGGGTGGAATGACGATGTCGAGCCGTTGGGACCTGCCGAACTGAAGAATATTGGTGACGCTCCGCAATACGATGAGCAGCTGAAACGTGAACTCGGTATCGCCTACACCGAGGGCGGCGGCAAAAGCCTTCTCGAACGTATCAACCAGCCTTCGCTAAACATAAACGGCATCAAAAGTGGTGATGTCGGCGAAAAAGCTCGAAACGTCATTCCCACGACCGCCACGACAGTGCTCGACCTTCGTCTCGTCAAGGGGAACGACCACATTCGCCAGGTCGCTAAACTTCGCCGGCACATTGAATCGCAAGGTTATTACGTCATTGACCATGATCCGACCGACGAAGAGCGCCAAAAGTACCAACGTATTGCAAAATTCAACCACGTCCCCGGGAGCTACAATGCACAGCGAACGCGAATGGACTTGCCCGTCTCCATTTCTGTCATCAATGCGGTCCAGGGAACCACGCTCCAACCGGTTGTACAAATGCCATCCTTAGGCGGCAGCCTGCCGCTTTCGATAATCAGCGAAACCCTTCAGGTGCCGACGATAACGGTCCCGATCGCAAATCACGATAACAACCAGCACGCCGAGAACGAAAATATCCGAATTCAGAATTTGTGGGATGGAATCGAAACATTTGCAGCGATGATGACGATGAAGAATTAGCGAACTCTGCGGCTAAAATTCCTTGAGTTTATAGACACCGGTCGCGAGTCTTTCAGCAAAGCCTTCATCCACCAGCTCGTGATTCGCCTTTCCGGCTTCCCTGCGGTTAAGACCGAATTTGCCCGCAAGTTCGCCAAGCAGTGTCATCCCGCACATCTGCAAGTAGGTTCGGGCTAGTTCGCGTACGGCATCTTCGCGCTTCATCTTGATCTTCATTTCCGCAAGAAATCGAGCCTCGGCCAGGGTCCAGATGTATGTGAACTTCGGCACGTAAAGCGCTTCCTGCGGTACGACCTTCATTCGAAGCTGCAGTTCATCGAGCGCTTTGGTGAGGTCCTTTTTGTCCTTAAATCCACACGCTTCGCGAAGGTCGCTCGTCGCCATTTCCCATTCCTTCCGGAGCACTTTCAGAACGGCCTGTGCATCTTTTGACAGCACTCCGCTTTCGCCCGCCCTCGAACAACCCCAGATCGCATTGAAAACCGGGATCATCCGGCGGGCCAGAAACCACGATTTGCCCTTGATGAGTTTCCCGTAATAGAGGTTTCCGCGGGCCATTAGCTCGTCCTTCAGAACCCATGCCCTGCTCGCTTCGGCGTCTTTCTGCACATTCCGCGGCATGTGGGCATCCCGCCGGCCGCAGACGGCGATATAAATGGAGGGCATTGCCTTCCGCACGTCGGTCAGTCCAAGGCAAAACCCGAGATCCTCGATCATCGATTCGGCTTCTTCCGCCGTATCGATCTTCAAACCATCCTCACGCCGCCACTTGCGGTCGCGGTACTCTTCGATCGCCTCGGGAAGATGCTTCACACGCCGATTAAAGCATAACTTTGGGCGCAAAAAAACGGGCGGCAACGCATGTCACCGCCCGCTTATCGATTCAGCCGTTGCCTAGTTGCTCTGCGGATCACTATTGCCGCGGACCGGTGACGAGGAAACGACCGTAATGGTCGAGCCCGGCATCAGCCTTACGTCGTCGCGGCCGGTTGCGATAACGGAGCCTGCGCCTGCACCGCCGCCAATGATCGCCCCGAGAACAGCACCTTTGCCGCCGCCTGCGATCGCACCGATCACCGCGCCGATACCGGCACCGATGCCCCCGCGTTTGGCTGTCTCCCTGGTCTGGCTGTCGCCCTGGGCCGTGCCTTCGGTATCAACCTTTACTTCCTTTCCGCGTTCATCGCGGATGCCTGTCAGCGACCCGGCAAAGTCATAGGCACGCCCGTCGCGGAGCGTTATCCGCTCGAAATTAAAGGTCACGTTCGACCGGCCCGAGACCTGTCCTGAGCGTCCAACGCCCGTAATATAACCCTCGACCACAGCACCGCGAAATTCCATCGGCCCTTGAACAGTCATCTTGAACCGGTCGTTGTTTTGTGAGGCCTTTGTGTCGATCTCGGTATCGAGAACGCCCGTGACGACCGTTCCATTCGGGACGATGAATTGACCGATCCGCGGCTTGCTGAGCGTCGGGTTCGGGCTGTTCGCACCGACCCGGTCGTCGCGGTCATTGGTCGAGTAGCCGGTATCGTTATCGCTATATCCACTGTCGTCCGGATCAACGGCGACGACACCCGTTTGCGAGGAACTATCGATCCCAAGCCCAGCCGTTTGTTCGGTCTTCTGGTAATAGCTGTCGGCAAAAACGGTCTCGGCAAGGTATGCGGTGGTTATCCGACGCGTGACCTTGAGGCCGCGGCCGTTCTCGACCGAGGTGAAGATGATGGTGTAATCCGTCTCGCCGCCAAGGCTTGAGATGGTCATCTCATCGCCGCGAAGCGTGGCACGCAGCCGAACCGTTCGGCCGCCGGAATTTTCTGACCGCTCGCGGCCATCGGCGACGAAAGTCACCGGGTCTGCATTCGTCGTGGCAAGAGTCACTTCGCTGCCGCGGACGAGCAACGCGATCGATTGCGGTGCGTCGAGCTTTGATTCAAGATCGGCCCGGTCGTTTGCATTAACGTTAACATCAGCAACGATCTCCGCCGCCTTTTCGCTGCGTCCGGCGTCAAGCCTGTAAGTTCCGGTGAGCCCGGGCGAGATGGCTCCGCCAGTTGGCTGGTACCCGTAATCGTCCGCGTCCGAGCTCTGGTTAGAAACATTGGAGGTGCGTCCATTCCAATCCGGTCGAACGCCATAATAAGCCGCAAGCCGCTCGATCAACGTCCGGGCGTCCGTCCATGTAGATACGATCCTGCGGTTCTGCGGATTTGCCTCGAGAAATGCGGCGATGTCCGCCCCGGCCGCGACGATCTGCTCAATATCGCTACGGTTCTCGCGGCGAAGTCCGAGATTATCGCTAAAGGAATTGACGGAAACCTTCAGTGCGTCTATGCCCGACCTTGCCTCGTCACGAACCGCCCGCGAGGCGGAGTTGCTTCTTAGCTGAAAGTTGAGCGTCATGTCCAGATCGTCGATCTTGGACAAAAGGCTCCTGACCGTATCGCGAACCTCGCGTTCATTCGGCTGCTGGGCCGAGGCACTCGAAGCAAAGCTAAAAACAATTGCCGCAAATAGCATCGCGGCGACCGAGCTGTTGAAAAACCGTTTCATAATCTCACCGTCTTCGTGCGTCCTCGGAAAAGACACACGCATCCCTCATCGCGTTTGAAGCATTTTTTATACCGCAAGTTGTTCAAATTCTCTTGCGAAGCACCTCAACGCTCTGCTGTGCTAAGATTTTCTTACAAATTCGGGAAAAAGGGGAGTGAAGAAACTATGTCATCAACGCCGATAAAGGCGGTCATCCGTTACGCAGGCGACGAGATGCTGATCGGAACAAGCCCGAGCGGGCACTCGTTTGCTATTGATACTAAAGGAGATAGGAAATCGGCCCCGACGCCGATGGAGCTTTTGCTTGTTTCGGTCGCTGCGTGTACTGCCGCCGACGTCATATCGATATTATTAAAGAAGCGGCAGGACGTAACCGATTACCGCGTTGAGGTAAGCGGCGAGCGGGCAGAGGAGCACCCGCGAAAATATGAGACGTTTCACGTCCACCATATCGTGCAAGGCCGCGGCGTTTCGGAAGCGGCGGTCGCCCGGGCGATCGAGCTTTCGGACGGCAAGTATTGCTCCGTCGCCGCCACCGTCCGCCCGACGGCCATGATCACAACCACCTTCTCGATAATCGAGGCCGGTGCAGGCCAGTAAATTTCAAATGTTCAAAAACCTTGTTTCAATATTTCTTGCGGTCGTCCTGCTGTCGGCCGTCGCGATCGCCGAGATTCCGATCACCATCGAGGTTCAGATCCTGCGTGCCGAGGACGAACTCCGCTACGACACGGATATCGGTGACCTGCTCAAGCACAAAGACGCAGAAGTTCGTCGCCGTGCCGCGCTTGCGGCCGGGCGGATCGGCGATGCGGCGGCGGTAAAGGCGCTCGCAGAACTTCTCGCAAATGACACTGAGATCGCGGTCCGCGAGATGGCGGCGTTTGCCCTCGGCGAGATCGAATCGATCGAGGCGGCGGATGTCATTCAGCGGGCGATCGGCGAGACTGGCAGGGCAAAGCTGCACAACGTCGTCGAGGCCGACATCCGCGGCCGGCTTGCCGAGGCTGCGGGAAAAATTGCCGCGGCGAATTCGAAAGATCCGAAGGCGAAAGACCTTGGGCAGGCGATACTCTTCGTTCTTGAGGCCGAGAAAATGCAAGACAGGACCGAACAACGAAACGAGTCTTCCGTCGGCTGATCCGCCGCATTGCGGCCTTCGCGCCCGAAAAACGGACGTCACGGTCGCGAAGTTCCTCACGAATTCCGATGCCCGCATCCGGATCGATGCCGCCAACACCCTTTCCCGCGTACGGGCAAAAAACGCCAACGAACAGCTCCGTAAAATGCTGGCGTCTGACATAGATGCGGTTGCCCGGGCAAATGCCGCACGCCTGCTCGGAGCGGCCGAGGACAAGACGGCAATCGACCTGCTGATCAAAGCGGCCACTTCGGATGCCGACAGCCGCGTCCGTGTTTCGGCGATCCGTTCGCTGGGTGCGTTGAAAGACCCGAAAGCCGTTGACCCGATGATCGCACACGGCACAAAGCTGCTTGCCGACTATAAGCGCTCGCTCCGCGACGGCCTCGTCCCGGCGGAGCACGGCGAGTTCGTTGAGGTCGCCGTCGCGCTCGGGCAGATGATTCCGGGGAGCTTCAATGAGGCGGCACTAAAGCTCTTCAAGGAGTTTGCAACGCTCGATAAAGGTGCAACCTCAGAGGTCTATGTTGCCCGCGTCCGGATCGCCCCGGCGAAAGGTGATGGGAATGCTCCGGAACTTACAAGCTGGAAGCAATATCGGACGCTCGCGTTGATCGTTGGTGAGTTTGCCGGCATCGAACCTCCAAATGAGGATAGTAAGAAGCTGAAGGCGGAAGCTCCGGGCGTGCTTGAGCCGCTGGCGAGGGCGATGGCCGAGGCCGACGCGAAAGAAGAGCCCCAGGCGATACTTGCGGCACCGGATACGCTTCGGGCGTTTGCTCGTTTTGGTACGGAAAGCCTTGATGAGATATTGCGGATCGCGCTTCGCAATCCGGATGTTCAAATCCGAGCGGCGGCGGCATCGCTGCTCGGCGACCGGTCGGTTTCTGAGGCAAATCTCGCTTCGCTAAAGACCGCGGCCGAATATGCGCTCGTGAAAGACCTTAACGAGAACGACGCGGCACTCGCTGCGATCAACGCTATCTTTAAGCTCAATAAGGTCGGGACGCTTTCGGTGCTCGACCTCGCGGCCGGCTCGCCCGATAACCTAATTCGCCGGCGTGTTCATGAGATCTTGAACGACGAGGCGATCAAGGGCCGCGAGCTTTCGCCGATATTGAAGAACATTGACCGAAAGGACCTGGTCCGCGTTCGCCGGTATGCGGGCAAGGGCACAAGGCTCGGCCAGGTGCTCAACACCGAGAGCGATTATCGACGAGCGGCCGCCAGAAAAAATGGCGCGGTGCGGGCGGAGCTTGCGACCCTCAAAGGCACTTTCACCATCGAGCTCTTGCCGGATGATGCTCCGCTGACGGTTGATAACTTCATCCGGCTCGCCAATTCAAAATATTTCGACGGGCTCGAGGTTCATCGCGTGGTTCCGAATTTCGTGATGCAGGATGGCGACCCAAGGGGCGACGGCACCGGCGGCCCGGGCTGGACCATCCGCTGCGAGGTGAATATGGTGCCCTACGGCCGCGGAACGGTCGGAATGGCTCTTGCCGGAAAGGACACGGGTGGTTCTCAGTGGTTCGTTACTCATGCGCCGCAGCCGCACCTCGACGGCGGCTATACGGTCTTCGGCCGCGTTAACGAACGCGACATGGCGGTAGTGGACCGGATCGTGCAGGGCGATAAGATCCTGACCGTCCGAATAGTCGAACGGTGAGCCAGAAACACGACGATCAAGGTGCGTATTCTTTCTCAAGCACCAAACGTGAAGCGTATGCGAAATGGGTCAGATAGTTCGGAGGTTCTGAGTGAGACTGATCGTATGGCCATCAACGGTCACCGCGGCCTCGCGGACGTGCTCGCTTGGGCGGCATCTAAGCCAAAGAGCGAAGTGCATCCGCAGACCGTTGCCGAAGTTATTACCCAAGATGAGTACACCCACGACATCATCGTTCCATATCGCGACGTGTTTCTGGTTTACGACACTACCTGACTCGGTGCCGTGACGGCGGTCGCCGTCTGGAACAAGCATCCAACCGCAGATGAGCTGCTCGAACGACGAATTGCGAATGGTTGGAGGCCCACTGCATCAAGGTTAAAGGACGGCGACGCCATAGAAGGTCACGCGGCGTGTTTGGTCAAAAACGAAAGGCAAAGGTACGACCTTTAGGGTCTATCGTCGACGATGAAACTACCGCATCTCGACGGCGGCTACACGGTCTTCGGCCACGTCAGTGAACGCGACATGGCGGTCGTAAATAAGATCGCCCGCGGCGACAAGATACAAACCGTCCGCATTATCGAACGGTAGTTCCGGAACGTACGAGAAAAGGGAAGCCCGACATCGCTCGGGCTTCCCTTTCTATTTACGATTCACGATTTACTATTTACTAGCGGCTATTTCACCCAATCGGCGATGAAGACGTTCGTGTCGCCCTCCTTGGCCGCGTTGCGGTTCGAGGCAAAGACGAGCTTTTTGCCGTCCGGCGAGAACATCGGGAAGCCGTCGAATGTTTCGTTGAAGGTCACCTGCTCGAGTCCCGTGCTGTCCACATTGATCATAGCAAGCTCAAAGTTTCGCTTCCGCGGGTCCTTGGCAAAATAGTTCGTCGAGAAGATGATCGACTTTCCGTCCGGCGTAAAGAACGGAGCAAATGACGCCGCACCAAGCTTCGTTATCTGCCGCTTGTTGCTGCCATCGGCATTCATCACCCAGATCTCAAAGTTGTTTGGCTCGATCAGGTCGTTCTTGAGCCTGTCCTTATACCGGGCAATCTCGGCCTCGGTCTTCGGGTGATATGCACGGTAAACGATCTGCTTGCCGTCCGGCGAGAAGAAAGGGCCGCCGTCGTAGCCGAGCTCGGTCGTCAGCCGCTTAACGTTCTTGCCGTTGATGTCCATCGTGTAGATATCAAGGTCGCCGTCGCGGGTCGAGGTGAAGACGATCTTCTTGCCGTTTGGCGAGATGGTCGCTTCCGCATCATAGCCGGCCTCTTTCGTCAACTGTTTTGGCCGCGAGCCGTCCGCATTGGCGACAAAGATGTCGTAGCTCGGATATATCGCCCAAACATATCCTTGGGAGAAATCCGGGGCCGTTGGGCAGGCATCGCCGGCCAGATGGGTCGAACCGTAAACGATCTTCTTGCCGTTCTTCTGAAAATACGAGCACGTTGTCCGGCCCTTGCCGGTCGAGACCATCCGCACGTCCGAGCCGTCGATGTTCATCGTATAGATCTGATCACACTGGCGGCCGTCGCGTTTTGACTGAAAGATCAGTTTCTTTCCGTCAAATGAAAAATAAGCCTCGGCGTTCTCACCGCCGTTGGTCAGTTGTTTGATATTAGCCAACCGTTTCTCGCCGGGCATCGCGAGCCCGTTCGTCTGGCCCGCTGCCGACAATGAAAATGAAAGAAGGACAACTGCGACAAATAGTTTTGAGATCATCATTATTGTTACAAATCTAGAAAATATTCCGATGTTAAAAGTATAACGAATCTGCGAAGAGTGGTCGAAATCATGAAGTACGGTAATTTAAACGGGAAAGCAGCGAGACGCCAAAGACCCATGTCGGAGCCCGTGCTTCAGGCGCTATTTTCGCTCAATGATCAAAGCCCTCCGCTTTTCGGTCAGCGAATGCGGTAATGCTCGATGCCGTCTTTGAGCTCGAGCGCGAGCTTGCCTTCGGCGTGGGCCATGTCGAGATGGGCGACGGATTCTGAAATGGCGAGAAAACGGTGGACGTCGTGGCCGATGGAGTTTGGGAAAAGCTTCTGGGCGACCTCAAAGGCATTCGCGCCGCCGCGTCCGGCGAGCGAGATGGTCCGCGCCTGCCGTTCATTTATCGCACGCAGATAGCGGTTAAAGATCTCCTCATAATCGGTAACGGGCTCGCCGTGGCCGCCGTAGGTGAGCGTCGGTTTTAGCTCACGCAGGCGTGCGAGGCTGACGAGATATTCCTGCAGCGAGCGGAAGCGGCGGTCGGGCTCAAGCGGGTCGGGCGAGAGCACGGGATTGGGCGTTATGCGTTTCAGCACGCAATCGCCGCAGACGAGCGTCCGGTCCGCCTCGCGGAAAAAGGAGCACGAGCCCGGTGTGTGGCCCGGCGTATGGAGCACGCGGAGCGAGCCGGATTCGAACTCAAGCTCCATCTCGTCCTCAAGCGGGCGAAAGCCGCCGTCCTCAATCGAATCGGTCAGCAGGCTTATCTCTTCATACATCGTCTGCATCTCGTCAAAGACGCTCTCCGGCACGCCCGAACGCATCAGCAGCCGGCGATGCTCCTCGCGGGCAAGCCGGCCGAAAAGATGGCCGGTCTCCCAGTCGTGGACGAGTATCTCGGCATCCTTCGCTTCATCGCGGATCGAACGGGCAAGCCCGCAATGGTCTTCATGAGCGTGGGTCAGCACGATGCGGCGGACATCAGAGAAAAGCATGCCCTCGGCGGCGAGTTTGCGGCGGAGAACCTCGGCCGCCTCGCGGGTCTTTGGGCCGACGTCGATGAGCGTGACCGGGTCTTCGCGGATGAGATAGACATTGACGTCGCCGACGTAAAATGGTGTTGGGACGGAAAGCGACGTGATCTTCATAAGGCGGTGCCGTGCCGAAGAGTTATAATAAACGGGCAGCGGCAATATGAACAAACGGGAAGGCAAAGTGCTGATCGCGGGCGGCGGCCCGGCGGGTGCGAGCCTGGCCATTCGGCTGGCATCGGCCGGACGCGAGGTTGTGCTAATTGAGCGCGACCGCTTTCCGCGGCACAAGCTTTGCGGCGAATTTATCTCGCCGGAGTGCTTCGGGCATTTTGCCGAGCTCGGCGTGCTCGAGCCGATGCTCTCGGCCGGCGGCGAGCGGATAACGGAGACGCTCTTTTTTCCTCTCAGCGGGCGGACGGTGCGGATCCCGGGCCGTGCTTTCGGCGAGCCGGCACTCGGGCTGAGCCGCTCGGCGATGGACGCGATCCTCTTAGATAGAGCCAGAGCCGTCGGCGTCGAGGTCATCGAAGGAGCGGCGATCGCTTCGGCTCCGGCCGAGCTAGGCGAGCTGCGGGCGATCGATGTCCGGACCGCCGATGGGACCCGCGAGATCGCGGCCGACATCTTCATTGACGCGACCGGCCGCGGCAAGGCGCTAGTCAAGGCTTTTCAACGCACGAAGGGCAATGCCAGCGAACGGCCGGCGAGGCGCTCGAACGGTTTCGTCGCCTTTAAGGCGCATCTCCGCGGCGCCGAGCTTGCCGCGGGCCGCTGCGAGATACATTTCTTCCCCGGCGGCTATGGCGGTATCAATCGCGTCGAGGGCGGCGCCGTCAATCATTGCTTTCTCGTCCGGAGCGAGGCGGTAAAAAGCGTCGTCGGCCGCGTCGAGGACGTGCTCGAAAAGCTCGTTTACAAAAATGCCAGTGCGCGAAACGCGCTCATCGATTCAACGGCCGAGATGGACTGGATGGCAGTTTCGTTCGAGGGGTTTGGGCGTTCGGAACTGAGCTACGGCGAGCGGCTCTTTACCGTCGGCGACGCAGCTTCGTTCATTGATCCATTTACCGGCAGCGGGATGCTGATGGCCATCGAAAGCTCAGCAGTACTTGCTGAAAGCCTCGCGGCCGCGGCCGACGCGCAGCGGGTTTATGCTGAGCTTTACGCAAAGCGGTTTCGCCGCAGGCTCTTCGTTTGCTCGCTCCTCAGGAACGCCGCGTTCCGAACTCGAGCTGCCACTTTTGTCTCCGCAGCACTCGGCGGGCTACCATTTGCGGCCGAAGCCCTCGCCAGGCTGACCCGCCCACAAACCTCCGCCGCCCGTTAAACCCGCGAAAAAAGACTATTTTGCTTGCCTTAATCCCCAATTTGCGGTAAAAACTACAAAGCAATTCTTAACTTTTCTGCAACGTGTTGCTTTACGCGCGAAAGTAAAAAGAACTTAGCAAGCTTTGGGCAGCCTATTCCCGCTGATCATTTAGTCCCAAAACCCAAAGCCCGACTCACACGTAGAAAGGTTCGCAGACATAATTTCGGAAGTTCAGAACAAGGAGAAGATCTCGATGAAAGCAGCTTTTTCAAGGTGTCCGGGGTTATTTACCAAAGCCCTGTTGACCGCAATAGTTGCGCTATTCAGCGTAGGCCTAGCGATGGGCCAGGCGCAGGCAAACGCCGCCGACCTCGCAGGTGTCGTCGTTGACCCGAACGGCGCGGTAATTCCGGGTGCGACCGTAACGGCCCGCAACCAGAGCACCGGCATTACGCGTTCGACCACGTCCGGAGACGACGGTTCGTATCGCTTCATTGCCCTGCCGCCGGGAGATTATGAGATCTCGTCCGAGGCCTCGACCTTTAAACGCGTTACCATCTCGCCCGTGAAGTTGACGGTCGGACAAAGCGCAACGTTGAGAATAAGCATGGAGATCGGCGCCGAGGACATAACGGTCACCGTTACGGGCGAATCGGTCGAGCTGATCGAAACTTCGCGGACGACCGTTTCGACCACGATCGACCAGACACGCATCCAGAATCTTCCGATCAATGAACGAAGCGCGACCGGTTTTGCTCTGACCATTTCGACGGTCGGACGCGACAACGGCCGCCCGGTCGGACCGGCCCCGACATCGGGACTCAACATCGGCGGCCAGCGCGGACGCTCGACGCTGGTGCAGGTCGATGGAGCCGACTTTACGGATAACTCGATCAACGCCGCCCGCACGACCGTTTCGCAGGAGGCGGTGCAGGAATATCAGGTGACGACGAACTCCTACATGCCGGAGTTTGGCCGTGCGACTGGCGGTATCGTCAACGTCGTGACCAAGAGCGGAACGAATGACTTTCGCGGAAACGTATTCGGCTATTTGCGACACAAGTCCATACAATCGCGTAATGCGTTCGCTCCGGTCATCGACGGCGACCCGACCAAAAAGCCGCCTTACACACGGGCACAGTACGGCTTTACCTTCGGCGGACCGTTGCTAAAGGAAAGGACCTTCTTCTTTGCTTCATTTGAACAGCGCCGAAGACAGGAGTCGGGCTTCTTCACCGGCGATATCGTCGGCGGAGCTACCTCGAGTGTGACGATCGGTGCTCCGTTCCTGCCGGTCTCGCAGACCTTTACCAACCTGACACCGGCACAGGTCTCATATATTCAAACGACGCTCGGGACAAGTCCCTCGACCGCGATCGCTTATGCACACTTTGCCTCGATCGGCGGTCAAACGGCGCTGAACGGCGCAAGTACGCTTATCAACTTTCTGCCCGGCATCGGCGTTCCGCAGGGACAGCCGGTCGGGCAGCGATTCCTACTGTCCGGAGCGCCGGTACCGCTTACACGCAACGCCGATGGCGAGTTTGTCGCCTTCCGTCCGCTTAATCAACTCCGGCGCATCTTCCCTATCTCTGAGGCGTCGACCTTTTCCTCGGTCCGGCTTGACCACCTGATCCAAACCGGCCATCAGCTTTCGCTCCGGCTTGGCTACAACCCCGGAACGATCAACGGCATTCAGGACGAATCGCAGAACCAGACGCTCGGTCAGAACGACTATTCGCGAACCGGTATCCAGGAGATAAAGGACACGTCCTTCTCGGCCTCGCTTGCGAGCGTGCTTCCGAACAATCTGGTTAACGAGGCATACTTCAGCTTTGGCCGCCGCAAGGCAAATTTTGATTCGCAGGTTCCGAGCGTTGCCCACCAGATCGCCGGAACGGGCTTCATCGGCTCGAATCCATTCTCGCCGGTGTCGAGAGTTGAGACGCGTTTCCAGATCCGCGACAATCTGACCTGGGCGACCGGAAGCCACATCTTTAAGTTTGGCGGCGACGTAAACTGGATCGGCGGAGAAGCCAGGTTCGACCTTAACTTCCCGGGCCTTTACAACTTTAGCCAGCAGGCTTGCGGCGGCCTGATCCCCGGCTGTGCGGGACCGGCATTTACTCCGATCCAGACCTATGGACTCGGCTTCCCGAGCGTCTTTATCCAGGGCTTCGGCGATCCGAACAGTACGCTCAAGAACAGGCCGATCGCCTTCTTTGCCCAAGACACCTGGAAGCTCTTCCGCAATTTCACACTCAACTACGGCATCCGCTACGACGTTGAACTAACCGATGAGTATGATCCGGTACCCTTCACGGATCCGCTTACGGGGATCACGCTCACGGCCGCTGATGTTCAGACGGCGCAGGATGCTCTCAACGTAACGCAGGGCTTCCCGCGTGATACGAACAACTGGGCGCCTCGTGTCGGCTTTGCCTGGGACGTTTTCAACAACGGCCGAACCGTTATCCGCGGTGCGGGCGGAATGTTCTATGACCACCCGCTGCTGGCGGTTGCCTTTAACTCGGACATCGCCGACGGCTCGCAGCAGCAGCAGGCGACGCTTCTTCCGATCGGCGGCCCTTCGCCGACGGGGCTCTTTAACGCCTGGCAAGTATTCCACGGAACGGTCTGCGGCGTTCAGGGTTCGGTTCCGGCGATCTGCGGTGCGGCCGTCACACCGGGCGTGGCCTCTTCGGCTCGCTACCAGTTTGGCTACCAGCGGTTCGATTCGAGCACCTTTACAGGTTTTGGGCCGGTGCTTCCCTTTACGCTTCACGTAGGCAAAGACTTCGAATATCCGTATGCCTTCCAGGGCAATCTCGGCATTGAGCAGGTCATCGGCAAGGACATGGTCCTTTCGGCGAGCTACATCACTGTCAACGCCCGGCACCTTGCTCACCCGCAGGATGTGAACAACGTTGACACCAACGCGATGCGCGAGAACTTCCGCCGATTTGCCATCAACAACCCGGCATTCCCGACCTGTACTACGGCAACGCCGAACGCACCAGGGTGCTTCCCGCCGAACCTTTCGACGGCGGCGTTCTTCCCGATGCCGACCTCGAACAACGCACTCTTTACGGTCCTTTTGCCGGGCCTCGTTGCCGTCAACAACACGACCGGCCAGCGGTTCGTCAGCCCCGTAGCGGCAAACTACTTCCGCCGCCTCGGCCCGAACTACTTCTTCGTCTCGTCGGTCACGGGCGGTGCGATCAACAAGGCGACATTCGACGGTCTGCTTGCCGGAACGGTCCGCACGCCGGGCCCGATCAATGCCTATGCGGACGTCAACGCTCAGCTATCGGATGCGAATTCGTTCTACAACGCTCTGAACGTAGAGCTGAAGAAGCGTTTTTCGAGCAACGTCCAGTTCTATGCGACCTATACCTGGTCGCATGCGATCGACTTCTCATCCGACCTGCAAACGCTCCTGAAGCCGCAGGATAACCTTGATTTCCGTGCTGAGAAATCGGATTCGCTCTTTGACCAGCGTCACCGGTTCGTCTTCAGCGGTGTCTTTGGTGCACCGGATAGCTGGCGGAGCGGAAACGGCTTCTTGCGTTTCCTTCACGGCTTCCAGTTTGCTCCGATCGTCGAGTATGGTTCGGGCCGTCCGTTCAACATCCTCGCCGTCGGCGATGCGAACGGCGACTTCCAGAGCACCAACGAACGGCCGACGGTCCGTCCGGACGGTTCTCTTTGCCAGACGGGCCTCGACCCCAATTGCCAGACCGGCATTTTCCCGGCAAACGGAAATCTCGGCCGCAACATGGGCCTGACCGATAATTATTTCTCGGTCGATGCCCGCCTTTCGCGTCGGATAAACTTTGGCGAACGTTTCAGCCTTGATGTCATCGGTGAAGTATTCAATATGTTCAACCGATTCAATGAGGCGGCAGCCAATCCGTTCTATCAGGTGGTAAATGCGACCGGCATTCGCCGCGGCAGCAAGTACGGAAGTGAATCGACCTCGGCTTACGACCCGCGGCAGTTCCAGATCGGACTGCGGCTCAACTTCTAAACTCGAAAGGTGTAGAAGACAAAGAGAGGCTGTCGCTTGCGGCGGCCTCTTTTTCATTTCGACTATTCGTTCCCGAAGGCGGCGGTCTATAATCCTTGCGTGCAGGCAGGGCGTAAAGAGCTAAAGCGTTTGGCGATCGAGGCGGGTTTTGACCTCGCGGGCGTTGCACGTGCCGGAGCGCTTAGCGAGGCACACGATCGGCTTCTCGAATGGCTTGGCCGCGGCAATCACGCCGAAATGGCGTGGATGGCGCGCGAGCCCGAAAAGCGAAGCGACCCGCGGCTGCTTTTTCCCGGAGCAAAAACGGTGCTTTCCGTTGCGCTCAACTACTACACACCTCACACGCACTCCGCGGCACCCGATGCCGGCAAGATCTCACGCTATGCCTGGGGCGATGATTACCACGAAGTTTTGAAGGACAAGCTCATCACCCTGCTCGACCGGATCAAGGCCGAGTTTCCGGGAGCAGACGGCAAGGCGTGCGTCGATACGGCACCGGTACTCGAGAAGGCCTGGGCCGCGGCCGCGGGGCTCGGCTGGATCGGCAAGCACACTAACCTCATCACGCGAGAGCTGGGCTCATGGGTCTTTCTCGGCGAACTGATACTCGACATCGAAGCAGACAGCTACGACGAGCGGGCCGAGGACCATTGCGGCACATGCACCGCGTGCATCGATGCCTGCCCGACGGGTGCGATCACCGAGCCTTACGTCGTCGATTCGAACCTCTGCATCTCGTATGCAACCATCGAGCACCGCGGCGATGAATTTCCCGAATCGGTCGCCGACCGGCTCGATGACTGGCTTTACGGCTGCGATATTTGCCAGGAAGTTTGCCCCTGGAACCGCTTTGAGCAGCCGACCGCAGAAAAACGCTTCGAGCCCCGCAAAAATGAGACCGCTTTACCGTTCAATGAAATATTGGCGATGACGCCCGAGAGCTATGCCGAGCGCTTTCGCGGAAGCGCGATAAAGCGTGCAAAGCTCCCGGGCCTTAAGCGCAATGCAATGCAGCTTAATAAGGACAAAGAGAAAGATGAACTCGAAAAGTGACCTTATCCCAAATCTCCACCGCAGTTTTATTGTGGCTGCAATTCTCGTCTCGGCGTTTGCGGCCGGCACTTACGCCCAAACGCCCGCAAAGTCCGACGAGGCGAAAGCGAAAGCCGAGCTTCAGGAACTGCTCGACCTTCAGGCAAAGCTTCTGCGGATCGCTCGCGAGGACTACGAGAAAGAACCCCACAAGAGCTTCTTCAAGGCCAATGAGGCGAAGATCACCTACAGCGAACCCGCGGCCGAGTACTATGTCCGCTCCGAGCTCTTTTGGAAGCTTGAAGAGAAATACAAAGGTTCAAGAATCGGCGATGACATTGCCTGGGAAGCGGCTAAGAATCCGCTGCCCGGCGAATGCGAGGGGTATCTTAACTGTAATTTTTACGTTACGCGGATAACGCTCGGCGAGTATCTTTCGCGGTATCCTTCGGGCCTGCAAAAAGACGTCGTCATGCTCGAACTAAAGCAATATTTCGCAAGCATTGCCGATGAAGCAAAGAGCCCGGCAAGCTACACACCGCCGGAAGACGCCAGCGAAAAGGCCGAGGTCGCAAAGCTGCTTGGCGAGTTTGACGCGATCCTGAAAAAGGTCGAGCACCCGGATAAAGCGGCGGTCCTGGCGGACATCAAGCGGATCGCGGACGCCTTTAAGTAGGGCAGCCGGCCAAGGCATCATCTTGATTGTTGTATCATTAAGGTGATGCTGAGAGATGCCCACAACCGGACGATACGCGATCTTCGGATCTCGCTTACCGATCGGTGCAACTTTCGGTGTTTTTACTGCCTGCCGCACGGCGAACCGGCCTGGGCAAAGCGCGAAACGCTGCTCACCTTTGAAGAGATCACGCGGCTTTCTGCGATCTTTGTTTCGCTCGGTATCGAGAAAATAAGGCTAACCGGGGGCGAACCGCTCATCCGCCGCGACGTCCCGGTGCTCGTCAAGATGCTTTCGGGCTTGAAGCCGCAGCTCCGCGACCTTGCGCTCACAACCAACGGCTACGACTTCGAGCGCTACGCCGCCGACCTGAAAACTGCCGGCCTCGACCGCGTCACATTCAGCCTCGACAGCGTCCGCCCCGAACGCTTTCACGAGATAACCGGCTCGGATTCACTCGGCCGCGTTCTTTCATCTATCGAGACGGCCAAGAGGCTCGGCTTTCATCCAGTAAAGGTCAACGCCGTCATCGTCCGCGGGCGTAATGATGACGAGGTCGCCGAACTCGCAGGCTTCGCTCGCGAGAACGATGTATCGATGCGTTTCATCGAGTATATGCCGCTTGATTCGGGCCGGGAATGGGACCGCTCGCTGGTAGTTTCGGGGCGTGAGATACGCGAGAGGATCGAAAGCGAATTTCCGCTTGAGCTGAAAGAGCCCTCGCGGGGAAGCGAGACGGCGTGGAAGTTCCGCTTTGCCGATGGCTCGCCCGGCGAGGTCGGCATCATCGCTCCGGTAACGGAGATGTTCTGCGGCCAATGTTCCCGCATCCGCCTAACCGCCGATGGGCAGCTCCGCACCTGCCTTTTCTCAACTAAGGAACACGACCTGCTCGGGCCGCTCCGCTCCGGCATTAGTGACGATGAGATCGCCGACGTGATCAAGGCCGCCGCTCTGAAAAAAGAACCCCGCCATTACATCAACGACCCCGGCTTCATCCAACCCGACCGGACAATGAGTTTTATTGGGGGATAGCTCAGGGATTTAAAGCGAGTTCCAACAAACGCCTCCCGTGCACTATCGCGGCGATATTGATCTCATCATCAGTTACCTCGTAGATTATTCGATAGCTATATGCGAATAACTCACGGATCGAGTCATTGTCGAATTCGGGGACGACACGGCCAAGATGGGGATGATCGGATAAGATGTGAACCTTCTCTAGGATCGTTCGGACAACAGATCTCGCGTAACGTTCGGAATCATGTGCAATGTACGCTGCGATATCTTCAAGATCCTCCGTAGCACGCTCAGACCAGATGATCAATCGAGCCATTTGGAGAGCCTCTCTTCAACCTGCTCCTGTGTCAGCCCGCCGTCTCGCTTGATCGACTCGAGACCATTGCGAACTTTCTCCATCACATAGAGATGGTATTGGATGTCCTCAATGGTCGTATCGTCCGGCAAACGTTCCAACAATGAGCTAACTTCTTCCTTGATCGCAGACATGATCCCAATTATACAACAAATCTAGCCCTGCTTCCTGCCCATCATATCCAGCCCAACGGCAGCCACGAGGATCGAGCCTTTGATGATGTCCTGCATAAAGTCGCGGACGTTGAGGAGCGACATTCCGTTATCGAGGCTGGCCATCAACAGCGCGCCCAAGCAGGCGCCAAAGACGGTGCCACGGCCGCCCATCAGCGAGGCTCCGCCGATGACGCAGGCGGCGATGGCGTCGAGCTCCTTGAGCGTTCCCGCACTGGGTGCCGCGCTCCCGACGCGGGCGGTGTAGATCAATGCCGCGATGCCGGTCAGCGCGCCCAAGATGCCGTAAACCGCGATCACGTTTCGTGAGTTATTGATGCCCGAGAGCCTTGCCGCGTCGGCATTACCGCCGATGGCGTACAGGTAGCGGCCGAAGGTGGTCGAGCTCATCAAAAACGAGCCGGCAAGCGCGACAGTGACGAAGATCAGGACCGGGATCGGCACACCCTGATACGAATTCATCACCCAGATAAAAATGAGTATCGCGCCGATCGGAACCAGCGACTTAAGAAGCGCGGCCGCGAGGCTGCCCTCACCAAGGCCATATTCTTTGATCGCCCGCTGCGAGCGGATCGCCATCGCGATCACGAACGCGACCGCAATGCCCGCCAGCACCCAGCCGACCCACGCCGGAATGTTGCCCTGGCCGATCATCTTGAAGGTGTCGTCAGCTATCGGGACAGTGTTTCCGCCAAGTTGCCACTTCACCGCACCCCGCCAGGCGAGAAGGCCGCCGAGCGTTACGATGAATGCCGGAATGCCCGCCTTTGCCACCAGCACACCCTGAAATACACCGATGGCAATTCCGGCCAAAAGTGCAAGGCCGATGGCCACCGGGATCGGATACCCGAGGTTGGTCAGCGTAAAGGCCGCGATGCCGCCCGCAAGCCCGAGCACCGAGCCGACCGAGAGGTCGATGTTCGCCGAAACGATCAGCATCAGCATCCCGACGGCGATGATCCCGGTGACCGACATCTGCGTCATCAGGTTCGAGAGGTTCTGCGGCTTCAGGAAGGTTTGACCCGTCGCCCAGTGGAAATAACCCCAAATGACCGCCAGCACCGCGATCATCGCAAACGCCCTCAGCGACGACCCATCAACCAAGCCTGAAAGTTTGTTCTTCATTATGTGATCTTCGGTTCTTCGATTTCAGCGACGAATTGAGCAAACAGATCTCTGCGTCTTTGCGGCCTCCGCGATGAAAATGAGCTCGATCTTCGCCCGCGCTGAACCATCGAAAGACTCTGTCTCGCTACACACCCGTTGCCGCGGCCATTACCTTTTCCGGTGTTGCCTCTTCCCGCGTGAATTCGCCGCGGACGGTGCCTTCGTGGAGGACGATCACGCGGTCCGCGAGCCCGAGCACCTCCGGTAGTTCCGATGAAACGAGCACGATCGCGAGGCCCTCTTTCGCGAGTGCGTTTATCTCGGCGTATATCTCCTGCTTTGCCCCGACGTCGATGCCGCGGGTCGGTTCGTCGAGGAACAGCACCTTTGGCTCGGTCAGCAGCCATTTGCCGAGCACGACCTTCTGCTGATTGCCGCCCGAGAGCGTTCCGGCCACGGTCATCGGCGAGTTCGCCTTTATCCGGAGCTTCGCCATCGGCGAGGCCGCGGCCGCCGTTTCGCGTGCCCGGTGCGTAATGAAGCGGCCCGAGATGCGTTGAAGAGCCGCTAACGTCATGTTGTCGAGGATAGTTTGCTCGAGCAGAAGGCCGTACCGCTTTCGGTCCTCTGTAACGAACCCGATTCCGCGGCTGATCGCGTCCATCGGTTCGCTGATCTTCGCTTCGCTGCCCTCGATGAAAATGCTGCCCGAACTTTTTCCCGGATAAGACCCGAAGATCGACATCAGCAGTTCCGAACGGCCCGAGCCCATCAGGCCCGCGATCCCGAGCACTTCGCCTCGCCGCACCTTGAACGAGACGCTATCGACCAGTTTCTTGTCCGGCCGGTCGGTCGAATAGGCTGTGATGCCGCGGACCTCAAGCGCCGTCTCGCCGAGTTCATGCTTTGAGACCGGAAAAATATCGCCGACCTCGCGGCCGACCATCTCGGAAATTATCGTGTTCTTCGTCAGCCCGGCGGCGGCGTGCGTCGCGACCGTCCGGCCATCGCGGAGCACGGTCACGCGGTCGCTTAGCCGCAGAACCTCGTCGAGCTTATGCGAGATATAGATCATCCCGACGCCTCGTTTCTTGAGTCCGTCGAGAATGCCGAAAAGCGTCTCAACCTCAGATTCCGTCAGCGCCGCCGTCGGTTCATCGAGCACGACGATGCGGGCGTTCTGTGAAAGTGCCTTTGCTATCTCGACGAGCTGCTGCTGCCCGATGCCGAGATTGCCGGCCGCCACCCGCGGGTCGATGTCGAGCCCGAGATCGGTGAGCAACTTCGTCGCTTTGTGGTAAAGCTCTGACCAATTGATGATGCCGAGCGAGGCGGGCTCGCGGCCGAGGAAGATGTTCTCGCCGACCGAAAGTTCCTTAACGAGTGAAAGCTCCTGAAAGATGATCGCGATGCCCGCGGCTTCCGAATCGCGAATGCCGCGAAAGCTCGCCGGCCGGCCCTCGATCAATATCTCGCCCTCATAGCTCCCAGCCGGATAAACGCCCGAGAGCACCTTCATCAGCGTCGATTTCCCGGCGCCATTCTCGCCGACAAGTGCGTGAAACTCGCCCGCATCTAGCGTCAGGCTGACGCCGTCAAGTGCCCGGACGCCCGGAAACTCCTTGACGATCTCTCTCATTTCGAGAAGCGGCATAATGAACGAATCGATCTATGTAAAAGCTCTGGAAAATGCGGACGGGAACGATGAGATTTTACACGCCCGCCGCTATGTTTCCAAAGCCTGAACTCACCCCGCGGCCGCCGGGTTTTACCGCTGTTCGGGCAATACCTTATACTTGGTTGCTATGTCCGAACCAGTTGCCATTGAATCGATCCTGAGCGAGTCTCGCGTTTTTCCGCCGCCGGCCGATTTCGCCGCCGCGGCCCATATAAAAAGCTTTGCGGAATACGAACGGCTTTATGCCGAGGCGGAGGCTGACCCGCCGGCTTTTTGGGAAAAGCAGGCCGAGGAGCTTCATTGGTTTCGCCGTTGGGATAAGGTGCTTGAGTGGGAAGAGCCTTTTGCCAAATGGTTCGTCGGCGGGCGGCTGAATATCTCTTACAACTGCCTCGACCGCCACCTCACGACCTGGCGAAAGAACAAGGCCGCCATCATCTGGGAAGGCGAGCCCGGCGAGCAGCGGACGCTGACCTATCTGCAGCTTCACTCCGAGGTCTGCCGGTTCGCGAACGTCCTAAAAAAGCTCGGTGTCAAAACCGGCGACCGAGTCGCGCTTTACATGCCGCTTGTGCCGGAGCTCGCCATCGCGATGCTCGCCTGTGCCCGCATCGGCGCGACGCATACGGTCATCTTCGGCGGCTTCTCGGCAGATGCGATCGCGGACCGCGTCAACGACGGCCAGTGCAAACTCATCGTTACTGCCGACGGCGGTTACCGCCGCGGTGCGGAGATCACGCTTAAGAAGACGGTCGATGAGGCCGTCGCACAAACGCCTTCGGTCGAGAATGTCGTCGTCTCTCGCCGGACGGGCTCCAAGATCGAGATGCGGCCCGGCCGCGACCACTGGTGGCACGAGCTGATGCAAACGGTCAACTCCGATTGCCCGGCCGAGGAACTCGACTCTGAGCACCCGCTCTACATCCTTTATACCTCGGGCACGACCGGCAAGCCGAAGGGCATTCTGCACACGACCGGCGGCTACCTGACGCAGGCGGCCTACACGGCGAAAATGGTCTTTGACCTCAAGGACGAGGACGTTTATTGGTGCACCGCGGACATCGGTTGGGTAACCGGACATAGCTACGTCGTTTACGGCCCGATGGCGAACGGCGCGACGATCTTGATGTATGAAGGAGCGCCAAACCATCCGGGCTTTGACCGCTTTTGGGACATCATCGAGCGGCACAAGGTGACCATTCTCTACACCGCTCCGACCGCGATCCGAGCCTTCATCAAATGGGGCGAACAGTATCCGCTCAAGCACGACCTCTCGTCGCTGCGCTTGCTCGGCACCGTCGGCGAACCGATAAACCCAGAGGCGTGGATGTGGTATCACCAGGTGATCGGCAAGGGCCGCTGCCCAATCGTCGATACATGGTGGCAGACCGAGACGGGTGCGATCATGATCAGCCCGCTGCCCGGGGCAACGCCGACCGTGCCCGGAACGGCGACGCGGCCTCTGCCGGGAATTTTGGTCGATATCGTAACGAAAGCGGGCGTCCCGGTCGGCCCGGGCGAGGGCGGCTATCTGGTGATCAAGCACCCGTGGCCCTCGATGCTCCGGACCATCTGGGGCGACGACGAACGCTACAAAAAGACGTATTGGTCGGAGATCCCGAACCGCTACTTTGCCGGCGACGGCGCCCGCCGCGATGAGCACGGCTACTACTGGATAATGGGCCGCGTTGACGACGTGATAAACGTCAGCGGACATCGGCTCGGGACCGCCGAGATCGAATCGGCACTCGTCTCGCACGAAACGGTCGCCGAAGCGGCGGTCGTCGGCAGGCCGGATGAACTGAAAGGCCAGGCGATCTCGGCATTCGTTACGCTCGAGGGCGGACGGACCGGCGGCGAGGAACTGAAAGAAGCGCTCCGCGCCCACGTCGCAAAAGAGATCGGCGCACTCGCAAAGCCCGACGACATCCGGTTCACCGATTCGCTGCCGAAGACTCGCTCGGGCAAAATAATGCGCCGCCTGCTCCGCGAGATCGCCTCCGGCGCAACCATCGCCGGCGACGTAACAACGCTTGAAGATTTTTCAGTGCTAGAGAAACTAAGGGAAGACGAAGAATGAAAAACTCCGGAGGCTCGATAGCTTTGTGAACTCTGTGTCCTGTCTCTGTGTGCT
Organism: Acidobacteriota bacterium; assembly: GCA_016716435.1. Classification (NCBI taxonomy): domain Bacteria; kingdom Pseudomonadati; phylum Acidobacteriota; species Acidobacteriota bacterium. The sequence continues at coordinate 500,012 of JADJWI010000003.1, forward strand.
CTGTGTTTAGAGATCCGGCGGCGCTCGATCAATGCTTTTTCGCCGAAGCGATCGCTGCTTGTATATCAAGCATGTTCAATGATGGGTAATCTGATAGGATCTCGTCGGTTGTGACGCCGGCGGCAAGGTTGTCCAAAATGTCCGAGACCATTATCCTTGTGTCTTTAATGCAGGCCTTGCCGTGGCAGATATTCGGGTCAATTGATATTCCATCGCGCCAGTTCATTTAACGAGAAGTTTACTAGAGCGGACTCTGATTTGCGATAATATTCTTCGAGGCGAAGCCGCAGGACGACCAATGGCCGATAACGCGAAAGACAAATTAGCAGGCGAACTTGCCGAGGCGGGCCGCGAGTTTTACCGCCGCGGCTGGGTTCTTGGAACGAGCGGCAATTTCAGCATGCTGCTCGCTCGCCGGCCGCTCCGCATTTCGGTTACGGCCAGCGGCATCGAAAAGGGCAACCTCGACGAGACGAACTTCCTCGAGCTTGATGACGATGCCGAAATCCTACAGGGCTTCGGAAAGCCCTCGGCCGAGACGCTGCTTCACCTTTGCATTTACAGGCATGTGCCGCGGGCCCGCTCTATCCTGCACACGCATTCGGTCTGGGGCACTATACTCTCGGATCATTTTTACGAATCGGGTTTTATCGAGATAGAAGGCTACGAGATGCTCAAGGGCCTCTCGGGCGTTGCGACCCATGAACACCGTGAACGCGTGCCGATAGTCGATAACTCGCAGGATTACGTCGCGCTCTCGCACGTCATCGAGAATGTGCTCCGCGAGAATCCGGAATGCCACGGCATCTACCTCCGCCGCCATGGCCTCTACACCTGGGGCGAAACGGTCGCCGACGCAAAACGGCACGTGGAGATATTTGAGTTTTTGTTCGAGGTGCTGGGGAGGAGCTTAAGATAACGGACTATGTACTCTGGGGATGAAACGGCAGAACAGATGCGAGAGCGGCGAGCAGCCGTTAAGAAACAGTACGGCCGGTTTTTCGAGCAGGTTTCCGAGATTCTATTTCGTAACGATCCGATCGGCATTAATTTTGAGGACAACACAGACGAATATGAGCCCGAGGTAGAGACGATTCTGCCGCGTCTTAGAGAATGTAATTCACCTGAAGACGTTCTGTTAGTTGTTCATGAGGAATTCCGTAAATGGTTCAACGGCGACGCAGGCCCCAGAACAAAATACACCCAGATTTCGCAAGAGATTTGGGACGCATGGCAAAGAAGCGAATTGAAAAGTAAAACATGGCAATAGTGGATGTTCCAAAAAGAGCGTTGCGGCTCACCGAGGTGGGCGAGATTACGGAGTATCTCGGGGCGATCGGCATTGACTATGAACGATGGGACAACATCGCCGAGCTCGGGCCGGACGCGAGCGATGAGGAGATCCTTGTGTTCTATTCCGATGAGATCGAAGAGCTGAAAGCAAAGGGCGGCTATGTCACGGCAGATGTAATCAACGTAACGCCCGAAACGCCCGGCCTCGAAGCCATGCTCGCGAAGTTCGATAAAGAGCATTGGCACGATGAAGACGAAGTGCGGTTCATCGTCCGCGGCCACGGCCTTTTCCACATCGCACCCGAGGGCGGCGATGTCGTTTCGATAGAGATGGAGGCCGGCGACCTGATCCGCGTTCCGCGAGGCACACGGCATTGGTTCAATCTCTGCGGCGACCGGACCGTACGCGCGATCCGCCTCTTTCAGGACATGTCCGGCTGGACGCCGCACTACACAAGTTCCGGCGTCGATTCGGGCTTTGAACCGATGTGCTTCGGCGGCAATTACATTCCATTGGGCGTAAAGTAACTTCACCACGGAGGCACGGAGGCACGGAGAGCACAGAGTATTTTCTCGCCACGGTCTCAGTGTGTTCTGTGGCAATAAATGACCAAAGCAATACTCCTCGACATCGAAGGCACGACGACCCCGATCGACTTTGTCCATCGGACGCTTTTCCCTTACGCCCGTGCCCGCGTCGCGGGTTATGTGTCGGAGAATTTCGCGTCGCTCCGAAGCGAGATCGCCGAGCTTGCCGCCGAGGCCGAGGCGGACGAGAGCTACACGAAAGCGTTCGACAAAACGTCGACGAACGCGGTGACAGAATACCTCCAGCATCTCATTGATGCCGACCGCAAATCGACGCCGCTCAAGTTCATCCAAGGCCTCATCTGGGAACGCGGATACGCCGCAGGCGAACTCGTCGGGGAGGTCTTCCCGGATGTGCCGCCCGCCCTTGAACGCTGGAAGGCGGCGGGCAAGCTCATCGCCATCTATTCCTCCGGCAGCGTCTTGGCGCAAAAGCTGATCTTCAGCCACACAGCCGAGGGCGATCTTTCCCGCCACATCGACCGCTATTTTGACACCAATATCGGCCACAAGCGTGAGGCGGAAAGCTATCGCCGCATCGCAGAGGAGCTTGAGATCGAGCCCGCCGAGGTCCTCTTCATTTCCGACATCGCCGAGGAGATCGCCGCCGCCGCGGAGTCAGGAATGCAGGTTCTGCTTTCCGTCCGTCCCGGTAATTCTCCCGTCGCGGAAAGCAATTTCGAGAGGATCGATTCATTCGACCAAGTCGCCGCTTAACTCATTCGAAATATAGGTGGTAGTGCTTTGCACAGCCGGGGTTAAACTCGCGTTCGCAGGCCGGGCAAAGATTTTCGCAGGCAAGATAATCCTCGATCGAAAGTTCCGCACCGCAACCGCCGCAGAGTATCGCTTTTTCTGCACGTTCCGCCAGCGGCCAAACGGCCGGCTCGTGGCCCGCGACCTCCGCATGGCAGTCAAAGCAGGGATACCAGCGGCCGCAGCACTTGAACTTGATCGCGATTATGTCCAGCGGGCTGTGCCAATGCCCGCACCGCGTTTCGCCGTCGACCTCAACGCCGTAAACCTCTTTCCCATGTACCAGCCGCACGCCTTTCATCTCCTCTCTTGATTACGATAGTATGAAATAAAGTACGAACCGAAAGGGATATTTCATTTATGGCAGAAAACGGGCTTGAAACGGCAACTCTCGCGGCGGGATGTTTTTGGTGTGTTGAGGCGGTCTTTGACGACCTCAAGGGCGTTCACGACGTCGTCTCCGGTTACTCGGGCGGGCACAAAGAAAACCCGACCTATCAGGAGGTCTGCTCCGAAACCACCGGCCACGCCGAGGTCGTCCAGATCACGTTCGACCCCGCTGAACTCTCATATGCGGACCTGCTTCGCGTCTTCTTTTCCGTCCACGATCCGACACAGCTTAACCGCCAGGGCAACGACATCGGCACCTCGTATCGCTCGGCGATCTTTTATCATTCAGAAGAGCAGAAACAGACCGCCCACGAGATCATCGACGAGGTCACGCAAGAGGGCATTTACGACGGCAAGATCGTCACCGAGGTGACCGCCTTCGATAAATTCTGGCCGGCTGAGGATTACCACCAAGAATACTTTGCCAATAACCCCAATCAGCCCTATTGCGCCGCTGTCGTCGCGCCAAAGGTCGTGAAGTTTCGCCAAAAATTCGCCGCCCGCCTCAAAAAATGAGCTGTGAAAATTATTGATTTACGATGAAAAATACCGTTTGACAATGTTGATCGGTCGCTGATATCCTTTCCCTATCCTCCCAATTCATCCAACCTTGCTCGATTTGCTCCGCAACGAGCTAGTCATCTCCAAGCTCAACCCAACTTCTTTCTCCGCCATTTACTCCGATGCCGCAAAGCAAAAACCTAACCTCGCAATTCAGTGTCTTCTTTCTCGCAGCCGGTCTTCTGCTAACGATTAGCCTGCTCTACATCGCCAATGATTCACAGGCGCAAGAGGTCCGTTTCGAAAAGGAGACCGCCGAGTTTTCTCTTTCTGCCGATGACTTAGCCGGAGCCATTTCGGGCCGTGTCTTTCAGGATTTCAACGGCAACGGGCTATTCGAAAGCTCCGGTGGCACCGCGGCTGTGCCTACCGCAATAGACGTCGGCGTCGCAGGCGTAACAGTTTCTGCCTATGACTCGGCCGGGGTTCTACGCGGGACGGCAGTAACAGCGGCCAATGGCACCTATACGCTAAACGCGACCGGCACCGGACCGTACCGGATCGAGTTCACGGGCCTGCCGGCCGGTTTTCGACCCTCGGCCAGAAGCGCGGCTTCGGTCAATGGGAATACGGCAACGACGGCCGGTTCTACAGTGCACTTTGTTCAGGATGGCAATACGTCGAACGTCAACCTAGCACTTAATCGTCCCGGCGACTTTTGTGCGAATAATCCGGAGATCTGCTCGCAGCTTTATGGCTTCGGCGGTGCCACGCAGCCCGAAGCCCTATTTACGATTCCCTACACCGGCGGCAGCACACGAACCACCGGCGGCAACCCGGTCACCGACTTTACTTCGCCTGGCAATACCTCACTTGCGACCACCGATGACGTCGGCACGACCTTTGGGCTTGCTTATCATCGGGCGACGCGGCGTATCTTTGCGGCTTCCTACATGAAAAAGCACGCGAAGTTCGGCCCCGGCGGCCCTGGTGCGATCTATCAGTATGACCGAAACACGAATGCCGTCAACGAATTCGTAAACCTGAATACGGTCTTTGGCCCGGGAACGGCAGGCACAGACCCGCACAATCCGCTCGATTACAACACCGATAACGGCCAGACCACTTGGAACGCTGTTGGAAAGATCTCGTTCGGCGGCATCGCTCTGAATGCGGATGAAACATTTCTCTACGCGATGAACCTGAACGACCGGCGTCTCTATCGCATTCCTACGTCCGGCCCGCTCAATTCGACCACCATCACGAGCTATCCGTTCCCAACCACGATGCCGAGCTGCACGGTTGCATCCGAGGTGAGGCCCTTCGCGGTGACCTGGTACGAAGGCACGGTTTACGTTGGCGCGGTCTGTTCGCGTGAAACAGCAGGAGGGGCGATCTCAACCAATCTCCGTGCGTACGTTTACGCCTTCGATCCGGTGACGAATACCTTTGCCGCGACGCCAAGCATCAACATTCAGCTCAATTACCCGCGGGCCGAGACCGACCCCGGTTACGGTGCCGCATGGCGGAACTGGCGTGCGACCTACACGACCATCAGCACTTCGCACTTCATCTATCCTCAGCCGATGGTGACAGATATCGACTTTGACCGCGGCAATATGGTGCTTTCGCTTCGCGACCGCAACGGCGACCAATCGGGCTACAACAGCGCAAGCAACCCGAACAATCCGTCGCAGCTCTTCAAGGGCATCACCGCGGGAGATATGCTGCGGCTCTGCGGCAACCCGACCTCGGGTTGGACGCTTGAAGCCAACGGCCGCTGCGGCGGCATCGGGAACGCGCCGCAGAACACGGACGAAGGCCCTGGAAACGGCGAATATTACTACCAAGACAACTATCACCCGAACGGCAATCCGCACGACGAGGTCGCACTCGGCGGGGCATCGCAGATACCGGGCCATTCCGTACTCGTTGCGACCATCTTCGACCCGGTCTATATCCCGAACGACAATATCTATGATGCCGGTGGTTTTCGGTGGTTTGTGAACAACACCGGAGCTCAGAATCGCGGCTATCTCGCTTACTCGTTCAGCGATTTCGGCAAGGCGAACGGCATCGGCAACGTTGTTCCTCTGTGCGAGGCGGCCCCGATCGAGGTCGGAAACCGAATCTGGTTCGATGCCAACTCTAACGGCGTGCAGGACCCCGGCGAGGGCCCGATCGCCGGGGTGACCGTCAATCTTTATCAAGGCTCAACCCTTGTCGGGACAGCAGTGACCGACGCGAACGGCGAGTACTATTTCGTCCCGGGAACCACGGTTGACCCAAACCCGACCGACCACATCGGCATCGTGAACGGCGGCCTCGCTTTCGGGACATCCTATCAGATCAGGCTAGACAATTTGTCCAATTTTCTCATCGGCGGGCCGCTCTTTGGCCGCTGGATCACGACCGCGGATCAAACGTCGCAGGCCGGCGACGACGAAGCCACCGATTCGGACGCAACGGCAGCGACGAATATGCCCGGTTCGCCGCTTGGTACGTTTCCGGTCGTCAGCTTTACCACCGGCGGGCCTGGCGAGAACGACCATCGCTTCGACATCGGCTTCGCTACGCTGGCCCCATCGTCGTCAAACGTATCGGTGGAGGGCCGTGTGATGACGGCAAATGGTTTGGGAATTCCGAATGCTTCGGTCGTGATCTTCGATGCCGAGGGAAACACCTGGAGTGTGCTTACGGGCAGCTTCGGCTACTTCAATTTCGAGGGGATACCCGCCGGCCAGACCGTATTTGTTTCCGTGCGTGCCCGCGGCCATGTTTTCAAGCAGCCGATCCAAACGATCACAACGAACGACGAGCTGAACGTCGTCGAATTCATCGCATCCGAATAGCCGCCGGGTCGTCGCTTTAGATCTTACCGAAGAGCATCAGGATGCCGATGATTATGAACGCGACGGCGACTATCCGCTGAAGCCATTCAGTAGGTACATATTGGCTAAGCACGCCGCCGAACAAGACCGCAAGTAGCGATACAAGAACGAGAGCGAGGCTCGCCCCGAGGAAAACGGCGAGCTTCGACTCCGTTTTTGCCGTTAGGACGATGATCGCGAGCTGCGTCTTATCGCCAAGCTCGGCCAGGAAAAGCGTCAGAAAAGCGGTGCCGAAAATCTTCAGGTCCATGCAATCAGTCTAGCCGAGCCGTGCGGCACGTCAAGCCGAACAAATCTTTACACTCGCCGCCGACTTTTTGCCGAGCATTCGCATCAAAATGTTTTCCGCAAAAGGAGAACATTTACCATGAAAAAATCAGTATTTATCTTCGCGGCCATCGCACTCGCCTCGGCCGCCGCATTTGCACAGAAAGCACCGAACTTTGCGGGCACCTGGACGCTCGATAAGGAGCGATCGGAGCTTAACGAACGCACGCGGATCGAGACGATGAAGATGACCGTTGCGCAGACCGCAGATTCGCTTGAGGTGGCGACCGAGACCAAGCGCTCGGCACCCGAAGGCGGCGGTCGCGGCGGGATGGGTGGAGGCCGATTTGGCGGCGGCGACGGCAAGTTTACCTACAGCCTGACCGAACGCGAGACCACCACCGAACAAGCTACGCCCCGCGGCCCCGTGCCCGTAACGCTCAGCGCAAAGCTCGAAGGAGCGACGCTCAAGCTCACCCAGAAACGCACCTTCTCCGGCCAGATGGGCGAGATCACCGCCACATCAAGCGAAGAATGGTCGCTCTCCGCCGACGGCAAAACGCTGACCGTAAAACGCTCGCTCGCCGGCCCGATGGGCACCAACACCTCGACCCTAGTCTTCACAAAACAATGATCGCAATCCACAAGCCCGCCGCGTTAGCAAGGCCCGCTTTGCAGAAGCCCGCACGTAAGTAAGGGCGGTTCATCGGAGCTAATCTTCACCCGTCCCGTGATCGCACAGGCGGAAACCCGACCGGTAGGGAGGGGGTCTCTTGGAATGATGAATAATGAACGATGAATGTAGAGTCCCTGTTCTGAGTTCCCTCTATTGCCCGGATTCCGCATTCATCATTCCGAATTCCGCATTCGGGTCTGTCCCGGCTTTAGCCGGCTTGCGGTGCGGGCGGGTTCCGCCGTCGCCGAAGGTGACGAAGATAATAGCCCGGGGTGAAACCCCGGGTTTGGGTGGCCACCAACCCGCTCCCTGTAAGGGAGCAAGATCTTCCACCCGCCCGTCTGTGTCGGAGGCCCGACGTCAGAAAGGGCTCAAAACCCAAGTCGGATCCTTGAACGCGGTGCCAGTACTTGCCGATGCTCTGTTCGAGCGCGTTCTCGACCTCGACCTGCTTGTTCTCCGCGTCGTAGATGAACGAGCGGCCCTGCGGGTCGGCGATGACATTTCCGGCAGCGTCGTAAGCCCAGCCCTGGCCCGCGGCCATTCGGTTGTCCGAGGCGTTTAGATCCGGATTGAGCATCTTCTTGTCCGCCTCGCAAACGACCATCGTGCTGCCGTCCACACAACCCTTCGGCAAAGTCGTGGTCAGGCTCTCGTTAAAGTTCCGGTTGCCGTAACGGTCGAAAGTATAGGTCTGGTTCCAGTTCACCGTCGCTCCGGTTTTCTCCTCCGCCGAAGTGATCCGGTTCAGCATGTCATAGCCGTACTTCTGATCAAAGACCAGTTCGCCCTCAACGGCTAGCCGCCGATACGACTCGGTTGTGAAGCGAACAAAGGCCGATAAAGAAACGCAAGGTCTGACCACTCAAGTTCTTGAGCCCCACATCAAGGCACGAATTGCAATATCGCAGGCCTGACCCCGTTGTTTCCCGACTTAGTGATCGTAAACGTACCGCCGGATTGATCCGACACGTTGACGCCCAAAACGGCCAACGCCATACATGTGACTATCAAACTGAGTTACTTCATAACGATCACTTCTATTTATTAAGCCGGCAAACCTCCGCCGAAGGGTTTTGTGAACATACGAGAACCTTAAATGCCTCAAGCTGCGTCTCAAGCGACTTGATCTTTACGTCCTGAGCCTCGATCTGTGCCTGCTGGTCCTTGACCGCGTTTACCAAGACGACACCGATGCGATCGTACTTGACGCCCTCGACCTCGCCTTTGTCGTTGTAGGTGACGAATCGCGGATCGATCTTTGCGATGTCTTCTGCACCGAATCCGACATCCTTCATTCCGCCGTCTTTCCAGTCGAAGGAGATCGGGCGAAGTTGATTGACAAACGATATGCCGGGTGAAAATCGACCGATGTTTGTTTTGTAACGCAAGCTAGAAGAGCAGGTTGATATCTGATTCAATGCGTTTCGGCAAAGCGCGGTCGCTCCGGCGGCGCCAAGCGTCGGTATCGCAACCGCATTGCTGTTGGTGTCAACGCTGAATGCGACTGTGGCATTAATCTCATTGAACAGAATAAAATTTCCGTTTGGAGCGGTGGTCGCCAACGACCACCGGTCAGTGTTTCCAAGACCCAGAATGAACCCTGAATTAATGTCCGATCTAACGGCCGCCCGCTGAATCCCGGTGCCCGCCACGTGAAGTTTCCACACTGGCGCGGTTGTGCCGATGCCAACATTAGTATTCGCCGCTGCCCCGTTTACGCCGCTGATGCTACCCAACACAAGCGAATTGCTTGCGCCAACCAAAGCAAATGAACCAATGGCCGTGGCGTTTGTGAGATTGCCTATACTGACATTCGCTGCGTTACCGACAATAGTATTGTTGGCGCCCGTCGTGTTCGCGTAACCAGCCGTATTTCCAAAGAACGAGTTGTTGGTGCCCGTCGTGTTCGCGTCACCAGCCTGATTGCCAAAGAACGAGTTGCTGTTGCCCACGGTGTTCGAGGCACCGGCAACCCTGCCAAAGAACGAGTTGTTGGCGCCCGTCGTGTTCGACAAACCAGCCTGATTGCCAAAGAACGAGTTGCTGGCGCCCCCCGTGTTCGAGCCACCGGCATTCCTGCCGAAGAAGGAGTTGCTGTTGCCCGTCGTGTTCAAGTCTCCGGCAAAAAAGCCAAAGAACGAGTTGCCGTTGCCTGCCGTGTTCGATTGACCGGCATTTTCGCCGGCAAAAAGGTTTTCCAAGCCCGCATTGCTCAAGATGCGACTGCCGCCAATGTTGTATTGCGTCGTTGCGTTGACGATGTTCCCGGAAAGCGTCCCGCCGGCAATGCCGTTACCGCTGATGCTGAAGTTTGAGGTCGCCTGCGATCCGGCGGTCTGATTTTGGATGTAGTTTGTCGAGCCTGCCGTCGGTGGCCGCGCGTCGGTCATTCGCGGGTCGGTCGTGACAACATACTGATTTGCCGCCACGCCGCCAAGTTGTGTGGCGTTTGTGGCGTTTGTCGCGGTTGCTGCATTCGTTGCGTTGACCGCATTTGTAGCGTTCGCGGCAGTTACAGCATTGGTGGCAGTATCTGAATTAATACTCTTTACCGCATATGGGGAGCTGTCCACCTGCTGTCTCGGTGCCAAAGTCGTAATGCCCGGTTGTCCGGCTAACCGGACCCTGATCTCAAGAAACCGCTTCGCTCCTGGAAACTGGCTGCCGAAATCCAGCTTGACGGTGAAAACACCATTAGCGACGGCCACTGAGTTGAGCGAGAGCGTCGACCCCAATTGAGCCCCACCCGAAACCGCATCAAACAAAGCGAACTCAAAATCATAGTTGCCGTTCGCCGCCGACGCCCCGTCCTTGAGACTGCCTTGATAGTTAAATTCGGTTGTCTGGGCAAAGATCGTCTCAACAAACAGGGCTGCCATCACCGCCATAGTGATCAAAAGCATTGCATTTCGCATTTTTAGGCCCTCCGTACAAATTGTCGTAAATCTTTTTCAATCGTACTCCTATTTCAAAAAAAATAACAAGCTGTAATCGGCGTCAGACTTGCGATATTGCAATTTTCGTCAGCACCTGCGGACTTCAGACGGTTCGGTTTTCAAAGCGCTTGCAGGCGGCTGAATGTTTATTTGCGTCGTGTGAACCGCCGCAAGTTGCCCGAGGGCATTATAGACCGCCCGGCCGGGAAATGCGTCACCAAATTGGTGTAGGTCGGAAGATACGGTGGCGGAACTAAAACCGGGCCGGTCTTTCTGTGCGGCTTCGGTCTGTGCATTCTGTGGTCATGCGTCTGTTATTCCGGAGACCACAGAAGACACAGACGAGATCCACAGAATTCACAGACAAGAACCACAGACAAGCTCCCGGTTTTCTTCTTTTCTTGTTTCGTGGTTCGAGATCTCCAGTGCAAATGCCACCGTCTTCGACGGTTCGGGCTTTGATCTGGCCGTGTCCCACATCTCACGATGTGGGCTTCATCAATTCCGTCGTCTTCGACGCCTCACGCGGGCCGGCTAAAGCCGGGCCCAGATGAATGCGGAATTCGGAATGATGAATGCGGAATCTGGACCGCCACCCTCCGAAACTCTGCAACTCTGCAACTCTGCAACTCTCGCAACTATCGAGACCTTCCATATCATCCATTTCATATTTTTCATCCATATCGTTCAGAATACCGTTGGCGGCAATCGGGTGATGTGCGAATATCGTCGCGTGACGAGAGTGACCAGACATTGCGACGCGGCTCTTACCTTTGAAGGCGGAGCCGTGCGTGGCACCGAAACGTTTCACGCGTTTCCGGCGTTCGCGATGTTCGCGACGTTCCAAGCGTTCCAGGTGTTCCAGGCGTTTTCGCGAACGCGCGATGCCTTAAAGAAACAGAACAAGCGGGTTAGAGTAAAGATATGAAGAAAAGAGATCTTGCATTGGCGGTCGGCGGCGGGCTTGCCGCGGCGGTGGCGGTAAAGATGTTGACGCGTGAGCGAAGCGCGAGTTGGGAGCGTGCCCGCGAGGTGCTGCCCCACAGCGACCGCTCGCGCTTTATCACGGTCGATGGCATTCGCATTCACATACAGGAATTTGGCGAGGCGGGTGACCCGCCGGTCGTTCTGATCCACGGCTACACGGCCTCGGCCTATGTTTGGAAGTCGGCGGCGCCGCTTATCGCCGCCGAGGGGTTCCACGTAATTGCTCTCGACCTCGTCGGTTTTGGCTATTCGGAAAAGCCACGCTGGTTCGATTACACGATCCCCTCGCAGGCCCGCATCGTCTCGCGGCTGATGGACCGGCTCGGCATCGGGAGTGCGACTGTCGTCGGGAGCTCCTATGGCGGAGCGGTCGCGGCAACTCTCGCGCTCGATTATCCCGGCCGCGTCGAAAAGCTCGTGATGGTTGATGCCGTTATCAATGACGACGCAAAGCGGCACCCCGTCCTCCGGCTTGCCTCGGTGCCCGGAGTCGGCGAGGTGATAACGCCGTTCCTCGTCGATTCAAAGGCGTTCCTCAGGCTGCGGATGCACAATACGCTCGCCCCGGCGAACCACCACATGATCACCGATGAGCGGGTAAGCAGCGTCCGGCGACCGCTCAAGGCCGCCGATGCGCACCACTCGGTGCTCGCGACCTCGCGCAATTGGCACGCCAAGCGGATCGAGAACGACGCCCACCTCATCGCCCAACCCACGCTGCTCATCTGGGGCGAGGAGGACCGCGTCATCCCGCTCGCAAACGGCATCAAGCTCTATGATTCGATCGTCCGCTCGCGGCTCGTCGTGCTAAAAAATTGCGGCCACGTCCCGCAGGAGGAAAAGACCGACGCCTTCGTCCGCCTCGTCGCCGACTTCTGCCACGACCGAAAAGGCCGAGTCGATCTCAAAGGGAGCGAGGATGCTTTCGAGAGGTTCGGGAGTTGACCAATGCGACGTTTTCTTTGGGGGGCCGCAGGATTCGCTTGGGGGGTCGGACATGGATTCCTTACTCTGCTCGTGACGGGCGGCGGGCACGGTAATTTTCTCTGGGTCTCTGTATTCTTGATGGGCTATATGTTCGGGTTGCTAGTTCCTGCCGCGGCCTTTGTTGTTGCAGACACGGGGCCGTTCTGGGCAAAGGTATCAGGCTGGTGCTCAGTGGCCCTGATCTTCGCACTGACTCTGTTGTCTTTGTTTATCTTGAGTCCTGGAGCAATCGAGGACGCCTATTTATCGTGGAGTCGGTCGCCTAGCCTATTCGTGTTTATGTCTGCTTTGCATTTTGTTCCGGTTACATTCTTTGCTATTCGCCTGGCGACTTTTGATTCAAATGGTGACACGGGACATGAGCTTACTCAGCTGGAAAATATCTGAAATGCCCCGTTATCGTCCACTCAAAAAGTCGGTCTTCGAGCCGGGCACCGCCGCCGATGTTGTGGATGATCAGGTATCGTTTGCCGGTAGGGTCGCGGCGGTTGGAGACAAGCCCGATATGGGTCGTGCCGCGTTCGTCGAGGTCCCACGAGACAACATCGCCGGGCTTAAAAGCGGCAGGCGATGTCGTTATCGGCAGCGACTTTCCCTTTCGGCGAAAATAGGCCTGCAGGTTTGGGACGCGTCGGTGGTCGATATTGGTGTCGGGCCCCGTGAGTCCCCACTTCTGCGGATACTCGCGAAAGTTTGCCCGCATGTCTTCGTGCACCTCTTTTTGCAGGTCGACGCCCGCCCGCCGAAAAGCGCGTATCACAACATCGGTACAAGCTCCGGTCTCGGCCGGCACGTCGCCATTCGGGTAGGCGATGCTGAAGTAGTCCTGCGTATATCCGGTCGTGACCTCGAGCTGCTCCTCGGCACTCGCAAGCAGCTTGCGGATCTTTGGGTTTGCGATCTCCGTGATCTCCGGCTCAGATCGTTCGCCCGTGGAAATACTCGGCACCCGCGCGTCGCCGACCTCGGCGCAGGCCGTAAACACGCACGCAGATGCGAGGAACAAGCTGAGAAAGGACACCTTCATGATTCGAATGGCCATCGCGGGTATTTTAACCTCCCGGTCAAGTTTCCGATGAGTTTTTAAGTGAGAACGATGCACAGCAAAGTTTACGCAAATGGCAAGATCGTGGAGCGGGGCGATGCTCCGCTCGCGAGCAGTGCGGGCTTGCTCTACGGCAAGGGCGTTTTTACGACCGTTCGCATCGAGGGCGGGCGGGCGTTTCTCTTTGAAAAACATCTTCGCCGTTTGCAGGCGAATGCACGTGCGATCGGGCTTGCGCCGGTCGATGACGCGGCGATCGAGTCGGCGCTTCAAGAGTTGGTTGCGGCAAATGCGGTCGCGAGCGGCCGGGCCCGTATTACGCTGCTCGATGCGAGCGGGAGCAGCATCTGGGGCGGGAGCGGCAGGGCCGCAACCGAGCTGCACATCATCACCGGCGATTTTCGGCCCGTGTCCGGCGAGATAAGGCTGGGCGTCTCGCCGTTCGCGGTCAACTCCGCATCGCCGCTTGCCGGCATTAAGTCCTGCAATTATCTCGAAAATCTTATCGCCGCCGAGGAAGCCCGCGGCCGCGGTCTCTCAGAGGCCGTCCGCCTCAACGAACGCGGCGAGGTGGTCTCGGGAGCGATGTCGAACATCTTCTGGCTCCGCGAGGGCGAGCTTTTTACGCCGTTGCTTCAGACGGGCTGCCTTCCCGGGACGGTCCGCGAATTGATCATTGAAAACTTGGAGTGCCGAGAGGTTGTGGCCGGGATCGGCGAGCTCGAATCGGCCGAGGCGATATTTCTCACATCCTCGGGCATCGGCATTCGCCCGGTCGCGGAGTTTGCCGGACGCCGTCTCGCCGCGGCAAACCACCCGGTGCTCGAGCTATGGCCCTTTTAAGCGCAAAAACACGAACACCGTCCGGCGGCGTTCGTGCGAGTGAGAACCGGAGTGGGCGGCAATTCGAATTTCGGCCTAGGCCGCTGTTTCGAAAAGTGCGAGGATCTGCTTGCCTTCGGTCGATTGCGGGTGGATCGTGCGGATGTGCTTTTCACCCTGCATTTCCCAAATGGCCGTTACCTCGCCGTCTTTCTCGACCGCCTGGTAATGCACATCTTCGGGGCTGGGCGTTTCTTCCGCGGCCTCGGCTGCCTGTACTGCTTCTTCTGACATCAATTGGAAATTGGTCTCCTGATCTTTGTTTTCTTGATCGACTTGTTTCTTTCGGGCAAACAAGAATCTTCGCACAACTTCGCGAACTATGTCGAGTCATAAACTTACGGTTTACGCTTTGGCGTAAGTTCATAGAACCAAAAGTCGTTGTTCGGCTGGTCTATCTTCAACTCGTCCGGCTTGCCGTTGCGGTCGATCGCAAAGGTTACAAAGCCACGCGGAAAGTTGTATGCGACCGAGGAACGCCAGCGGATCACGAACGTATCGTAGTGCCAGTGCTCGAGGTCAGCAACGAACCGCGGCGAAGGCAGAAACCGCATTACGAGCCTGCCGTTCTCTTCGCTGACGGTGATGTCGCCATAGAGTTTATCGCCATATGTGCCGGCGTAGTCGGCCAGCTTGAGCGTCGGCTTTGTGCCGGCGACGCGGGCCGCATCAACCCGCTTGGTCTCTTCTGCGGCGGCAGCCTTGGCTCTCTGAATGCCGGCAAGTGCTTCGGCGTTATAGTCGCGTTCGGGAGCGTCCGTAAAGATATCGATCATCTTGCTCCGCATTACACGAAAGGCCGGCGACTCGCTGTTCGTCAGGATAACGAATCCCGTGTTGAGTTCGGGTATCAGCACCGTGTAGGAGAGCATTCCGTCAAGCCCGCCGCTGTGCTCGACGATCTTGCGGCCGCGATAGTCGCTAACGAACCAGCCCATTGCGACGCCGCGAAACTGCGTCGGCGGGGTCGAGCGGTCGCGCGGTTCGGCGACCTGCTGAGCCATATAGGGCTGCCACATCTCCCAGCTTCGCTCGCGGCTGAAGATCTGCTTGCCCTCGAAGGTACCGCGGCCGAGCTGCGTTCTGATCCACTTGGAAAGATCGTTGACCGACGAATTGAACGCAGCCGCCGAGCTCGACCCATCCACGTTACCGCGGTGGAGCACACGCATCGAGCCGCCGGATTCGTTGTGCGGCCAAGCGGCGTTATCGGGCAGGTTGTTGACGCTGCAGGTCGTTCGGCTCATCCCGAGCGGGTCGAGGATGCGTTCCTTGACGAACGTACACCAGGGTTTGCCGGTGACTTTTTTGACCACCTCACCGGCCGCGATGAACATCAGGTTCTGATAGCCGTATCGCGTGCGGAAGCTCGAAACGGGCTTCAGGTGCCGGACGCGATCAAGGATCTCCTCTGGCTTATAGGTCGCCTCGTACCAGAGCAGGTCGCCACTAAATGTATCCAGCCCGACGCGATGCGTAACAAGATCGCGGATCGTCAGTTCGCACGTCACCCACGGGTCGTACATCTT
The DNA here is from genome assembly GCA_016716435.1 of Acidobacteriota bacterium. Taxonomy (NCBI): domain Bacteria; kingdom Pseudomonadati; phylum Acidobacteriota; species Acidobacteriota bacterium. The sequence goes on from JADJWI010000003.1 coordinate 515,743, forward strand.
GAACTCGGGCAGATATTTCGAGACCTTGTCGTCCCACTTTATCTTGCCTTCATCAACAAGTATCGCGAGCGTTGCCGTGGTAAAGGCCTTCGAGTTCGAAGCGATGGCGAATACCGTGTCGGCATCGACCGGCGAGTTCTTGCCAAGCTCGCGTTTGCCGTAGCCCTTTGCGAATACGACCTTATCGTCGCGGACAACGGCTATCGCCATTCCCGGCTGCTTTTGATCGGCCAGCACTTTCTGAGCATAGGCGTCGATCGCCGCAAGTTTCTGCTCGGTCGTTTGAGCGTAAGCAAACGAACAAAAACCGACGGCGATCACGAGAAACGAAACCAAGTGTTTTGCACGCATATGAGGCATTTTCTTCTCCACAAGTTGATGACCTCGCAATCGTATGCCTACTTCAAGCAATTTTCAAATCTCGTGAAGGTTCGCCGGGCGAAGAATAAGCTTCCAAAAATCCTCTGATTTCTGTATCCTTTGCCAACTATGTCGCCGATAGATATCACTCTCCTCCTGCTCGTGGTCGCGATAATTCTCTTCGCGACCGAGAAGCTGCCTGTCGATGTTGTCGGGCTTTTGCTGGTGATGGCGCTTGTGTTCACGGGTGTGCTGAGCGTCGGAGAGGCGGTCGCCGGATTCGGTAACGATATCATCATCACCATCGCCGGGCTTTTCATTCTTGTCGGCGGCCTGATCAAAACCGGGCTAGTAGATCTGATCGGTCGACGGCTTCACAAACTGGCCGGCGACAGCGAATTCGTCCTTACGGCACTGATAATGGCCACCGCAGCTCTTTCGGCCTCCGTTCTCAAGAACACGACAACGACCGCGATGTTTCTTCCTGTCGTCATTGGGCTCGCAGCAAAAGCAAAATTGCCGCCTTCAAAGCTGCTGATGCCGCTTGCCTTCGGCGCTATTCTCGGCGGAAGTTGCACACTCATCGGAACATCTACAAATCTCGCCGTCAGCGGAGCGATCCAGCGTTACGGCCTCGCGCCGCTTTCGATGTTCGAGCTGACGCCGGTTGGCATCGTAATGGTCCTGGTCGGTATCTTTTACATGCTTGTACTCGGCCGCCGAATGCTTCCCTCGGCCGGCGGCGGCGAATCGCTGACAGACCAATACAGCATTCGCGACTATATCTCGGAGTTAATGGTGCTGCCCGGCTCTCGGCTGATAGGCAAAACGCTTGGTGAAGCGAGTCTGGCATCCGAGCTCGACCTTGCCATCATCAACATCATCCGCGACGACGAAAAGCGCATTGCGCCCGGAGCAAATGAGCGGATCCGGATGGGCGACATCCTCATCGTCGAAGGCAAGATCAGCGAATTGCTCCGCGTAAAGGAAGAGGTCGGGCTCGAACTCCGCCCCGATTTCAAACTCAACGACCACGTGCTGGAGTATCAGAGCGTCGAGCTGTTCGAGGTGCTGATAATGCGTGACTCGGCCTTCGTTGGGCAAACGATGAAAACGCTGCGCTTCCGGCAGACGTACGACCTTACAGTGCTCGCCATCAACCGCCACGGCGAAACGGTGATCGACAAAATGAGCGATACGATGCTCAAGTTTGGCGATGTGCTCCTCGTTCAGGGCTCGCGGGACAGGATAGAGCCGCTCGTCGCCGATGGCGAGATACTTCTGCTCGAAGACCTCTCAGCAAAGAGCATGCGGCTTGAAAAACGCAAGTGGGCAATTGCCGCCTTTGCGTTGTTCCTCGCTCTCTCCGTTTCAGGAATCTTTTCGGGGATCACGATCCCACTCGCGATGGCGGTACTTGCCGGGGTTTTTCTTCTGCTTGCGACCAAAACGGTCCGCTACGCGGAGATGTATCAGCTCATCGATTTTCGACTTCTGGTGCTTATCGCCTGCATGATGAGCTTTGGCGTAGCGATGGAAAAGACCGGTGCTGATCAATACCTTGCCGGCCTGATCGAAGTTTATTTCGGATCGTTCGGGCCGGCCGCCGTGCTTGCCGGATTTTTCGTCCTGACCGTAGCATTGACCCAGCCGATGTCAAATCAGGCAGCAGCTCTAGTCGTTCTGCCGGTGGCGGTCAAAACGGCGGTCGCTCTCGGGTATAACCCGCGGACGTTCGTCATTGCCGTTACCCTCGCCGCATCCTTCTCATTCATCACACCACTTGAGCCGGCGTGTGTATTGGTCTATGGCCCGGGCCGCTATCGATTTATGGATTTCGTAAAGGTCGGGACGATCCTGACGATACTCGTGTTCGCTGTCTCGATGCTGCTCGTGCCCGTCTTCTGGCCATTTTAGTTCTGCATGGCCCCGAATATTTTTCGCAGTGAAAGTCCTCTGCTGATCAATATCGCAAGCCCGGTCATTGCCCAAAAGAGTATTCGGCCTTTCCGGATCAACGCAAGCGTTACGCCGATGCCGACGCCGATGCCTACCGTTTCCGCAACGAACTGTGCCCCGGCCTCATCGACCCCGATCAGGAAAGGAATCAGCTTAAAAACGATCGAGATCAACCGGCTGACGGATTCGAGCAGAAAAGCATTCAAGGCGGTCGCGCCTGTGTCCGTGATGCGGCTAAGGATGAATACGACCTCTAAAACGCCAAGGGCATGAAACGCGGCGTTGAGCAAACAGATGGGGATGACCCGGCTCGGGTGTCGCCGGTAATAGCCGAAGATCAGATTTTCGAAGAGGCGAACCTGAAGCCGCCCGGCCTCGAGCAATCGTGTCAAAATACCGCGCCGATAGAGCCACTCGCACGCCTCGCTCGCAATGTGCCACTGCCGCAGCACCAGCAACACGATAAGCGCTATCGCGGCGAGCAGTCCGACGATGAGAAGGTCGATGGTCAGTATCCAACCATCGTCGAGGTCAAAGGTGCGTAGAAACGTGAATGCCCCGAGCATCAGGAAGACGCTCGTCGTTACGCTGTAGAAAAGATTCTCGGTCGCGACCGATGAAAGCCCGACGACCAGCGGCACTTTCCGCCGGACCGCGACGGCCTTGGCCGTTCCACTGATGACGATGCCGAGCGGGATCATGCTGCTCAGAGCTTCGCCGATCAGCACCGCCGGCACCGTGTCCCGCATCTCAAGCCGGTAAGGCTCGTAAACCGAAAGCTTCCACGAAAGCGACCGGATGAGAACCCGGACGAAATAGATCGCAAGAATGACGGCAAAACCGAAAAACCCAAAGCGGCGAACATTTTCGGCTATCTCGGCGAGCCCAACCGAGTAGATAAAATACGTGAACAAGAAGATTCCCGCGACGGTAAGCACTCCCGCCGCGATCATCAAAGATCTGCTTCTTTTCCGCGACTCTCTCTTAGGTTCGCTAATTTCGGTTTGTTCAGGATCCACCAGTTAGCTTAAGCGTGCTCGGAGCAAACTACAATGCTAACTTCCAGCCCTGGTTTCAGCAAACAAAATTTAAGTTCATGTTTGGCTTCCGTCTCATTCCAATTCACAAACAGGAAGCGAATCAGATGATGTGTAAAGGTCATAGCCGAACAATGTTGCCGGGTCGAGTCGGTTCTTGAGCCCGCGTCCGGGCGAGGCCGAATCGCGGATCTCGAAATGTAAGTGCTCGTCCTCGATCGACGTAAAGCCGGAGGCATTGCCCGTCTTGCCCGTTAATCCGAGCACCTGCCCGCCGTCGACGACCATGCCCTTGGTCACATAGGTTTGCGATAGATGCGCATAGAACGCATAAAGCAGAGTTCCGGGGGCGAGCGGGCTCTCAAAACTCATGCACACCTGCATACCATAATCGCCTGTATCGGGCTTCACAAATTCGACCACGCCGTACTCGACCGCCTTGATCGGCGTGCCGACCGGTGCCCAAAGGTCCCATCCCTGATGCGGCCGCGTACCATTATTCCTTACCATGCCGAAGCCATTGTTCGGTAAGCCCCGCCTGATCTCCATGTTGTCTAAAGGGTCAAACATATTTGCTCCTTGATAGTTATCGGCCTTCGATCTTGATGCCAAGCGAGAACGCTCCCTCGGCCAGCTTATTGGCTCCGGCTACGCCGATCAGAATGCTATACGGCGAACCGACGGATATGAACTCGATCTTGCGTGTGCCATCGTCCTTGTTCGTAACCCTTCGTCCGCTGGCAAGGTTCGCGTAGATCGGATATTTGGCCTCGCACGAGATCGCGGACGTGATCGAGGGCGGTGCGGCGGTCTCGGCAGCTCCCTGGCGAAGCGCGTATAGGTTTATTGCCGCTCCATCTTTCGGCACCAATGTAAGCGTGATCCGCGAAGCGGCAGGCATTGCGATCCGGTAGAAAACATGATTACCGTTGAACATCTCGAACCGCGTGCCGGGAAAGCATGCGACCGAACTACGCTCTGCCCACGTGAGCGGTATTACCTTGCCCGTTTTCAGATTCCCGTCGATCTGTCCGGCGTTTGAATTGGCCGGCATTGTGACTGTGGTAACTGCAGTGCGCGAATCGGGCGTCTGTGCGGGTACTGTAATGGCTGCACCAAAGATAATGGCAGTTATGAGCGTAATTGTGGTCGTTGTAAATCTTTTCATCTGTGAGGTTTCTCCTTTGTAATTCTCTTGCGTGTTGATCTATACGTCGCGGCGACATCGGCCTACCAAAACGGATTCCAGTCCCATCCGCCGCCTTTCTGTAATTCGCCTTCCGGGTTGTAGATCTCTTTCAGGCTTTTCCAAAGCTGTCCTTCCGTGACGCCTTGAGCATGCCGCAGCGAGTGTATCTGGGCTAGCTGATGCATTCGCCCCAGTGCGATAGCGTTCACCGCACGGATCGAATCTGCAAAATCCGGCAACTTGGCCGAACTAGTGACGTTTCCGAGGACCTTTTCGCCGGCCATGACCGCTAGCTTTTCGGCCAATGTCTCGGCCGCTTCGCGAGCCGAACCCGGCGGCAAAAGGTCAGGCAAGATTAGAATAAATGGGCTGGCCGCCAGAAACATCTGAAGCGCGACGCCCAGTTCACCGACGGCCTGCATATCGGTTATTGTTTTCCTACAGCATGAGGGTAATGGTTTTGTTGACATAGCTGTGCTCCTACCGTTTGGCCTTGGTCGACGGCACGTGAAAAGGCTCTCCCTTTGTCGGCACTTTCCCTGCGGACGCTTTGCCTTCGGTTGAGGTCCACGGGACGCCGTAGAACAGCCCGTCATTCGGCAACGGCAGAAGCCTGTGGTCGAGTGAACTGCCGCCCGCCGGGATCTCGGTGTCGATGAGATAGCCGTTGAAGTTAAGGTTCACATTGCCGTTTGCTTGTTCGGGGTGCGGGACGGGCATTCCGTCGCTTCCGACGGTCCATCGAAAGGTCCGAATGGTTTCACCGTTTATACGGATCGAGCATTCCCAATTGCCGCGTCGGTCCGACATTCCGATACGGTTATTTGACGAATCGCTGCGACGCAGCATCGGCAGCCTTACTTGATAAAGGCTAAACGAGACTTCGTCCATATATTCACTTGCCCCTTTATACTCCGGAGCCAGACGATCAGTGTAGATGCCGGTCTCAACTCGCATCAAGCGAAGCCGAGAGCCATCTGCATTCTCGCCCGAACCAGGAAAGTTGACCGGGGTTCCGTTTACCGAACATCGTGTAACGGCCTGCTGAAGACGCTCGACCTGTTTCTTTGTCGAGATGTTGAAATAGATGTCGACCTCGCTATTGAAATAGCTATCGCCGCTTATGCGGTAATACGTCGGCGAAAGCTTCGATCCGACGATCGGCCTTATGAAGAGGATCGCTGCGGGCATTTCGGCGTGTCTTTGGATGTAATAGTGCGGAACGTCAGTCACCGGGGCCGTCGCGAGGCCACGAACACGCGTCGCTTCGCGAACGTCGATCTTGAACGTGCGGAGTAGCTTCTCCTCGTCGGTGCTTCCATTAAAGAAATAGACTTTCACGTCGAGCTTGCCGGTTTCCTTGATGACCTTCGTCTTATCTGCACAGCCATATTGATCTGTCATCACGTAGTCATCGCCTGGGTTGCGCTGGTCGCGCGGAGCCTGATCCTCGGCTTTTCTATAGACCGTGCCCTCGCACCTGATCTTCGTCAGATCCTTTCCGGCTTTGCTGACAACAACATTGAAACCACTCCGGTTCGGAACGGTTCCGAACATTCGCAGATGTGAAGTGAGGTGCCAGCCAATACCGACCTGTCGTCGTGCCGCTGCGCTATGCTCCTGCAGCGGTTCGGCATCAAAGAAAGTAAAGCCATCGTCGATAACCAATTGCCGATTCGCGTTTGAGCCGGACTGACTCTCGGTAGCTTTACCGACATCTTCTTTCTTAGGAACTCCGACCTTTGGCAAACGCAGCCTTATCTGGCTTACCAGCGGTGTGGGCAGCAATGTGAGGATGATGAAGAATGTGAGTGTTGCAATTTTCATTTTGTTTATTACTTAACGTTTGCTATCTGCGGGCCTATTTGCCGCAGCTTGTTTTTAGGGTGTGTTTTCCTTTATTCGCTTCAGCCCTGCAGCGAGCTGCGCAATTCCTTGTCACGTATTCGAGAATCCCTTTATCCTCAATGACGGCATCTTCTCTTGTAGGTTTTCGTTTCATCTTCCGCTCAAACTCGGCGGCAGCATCTGAGGCCAGCCAGTCACGTACCATCCCCTTGGCCTTTTCGTCTTCGTCGAGGCAATACCTATTGCATGCATTCAGCCCTGCCTGTTCTTCATTCTTGGCTTTCCCGACATAGGTCTTTCCACCCGACACGACCGTGCCTTCACATGCCGAATCGGCCGCACTCGGTCCGAGACAGCCAAGTGAAACGGTCAGCAAAAGTGCAAGGGCCAAAGGTAAATTGTTGATCCTTTTCCAGCTTTTCATCTTGTTCCCTCCTGATATCTGGTCTACTTCGGAATACTCGGATACGCGATCCCTTTCTTCGGAACTTTCGCGGCCGCGGCCTTGCCTTCAGTTGTTGAAAGCGGGATGCCATAAAAAATACCCGCGGTCGGCATCGGCAGCAGCCGTTCGTCGATCGAGCTCCCGCCTGCCGGTATCTCTAATTCCACGAGGTAAGTCTTGTTGTAGAGATTGATGTTTCCGCTTCGCTGCTCAGGGTGTTGAGCTATGTTTCCATCAGAACCTACCTCAAATCGAAAGTTGCGATACGCCTCGCCGTTCTCGACCAGGCTGCACTCCCATTTTCCGGGCGTGCCGGAGACGTTGAATTTTCCGGAAGCGTTCCCTACCGAAAGCGGCAGGATCGCGTTCAAGTACGTGAACGTTATCCGTTCGCTGAATCGCGGGTCGTTCCTCTGTGCGAGTGCCGATTCAAAAAAGTATGCCGCCGATGACGGTCGGCGCAGGTCAACGCTATCGACCTGCAGATTCACCTTTTGCCCGTTGGCACTGCATCGGAGAAATGTCTTGTAATAGGTCCGCTTGTCGGGTGTGATCGGGAAGTGTATCGAGATCGTCCCGCGACTTGCATCATCGGCATATTTGAACGGTTTTTGCGCCAGTGCACCCCCGTAGTGGTAATTTCCTCCGGCGTGCATTATCCCGAATGGAGCCTCGGCATGTCGCTGAATTAGATACTCCGCAACGCCGGGATATTCGCTCCCTTTCGGGCCTTTTATGTTCGGCAATTTGTGGACATCGATCTTGTGTTGGCGTACAAGCTTTTCGGCATCGGTCGCTCCGTCAACAAACAGAACATCGACATCCATCTGCCCGATCTCCTTAATTGGAGACGATTCGTTCGAGCACGGCTTGGTCTGCATAAAGTCTTCAATTTCATCAGCACCCCGACGAGCTCTCAATTGAATATCGTCTGCTTTTTTGTAGACCCATCCGCCGCAAAAGAACTTGCCGAGTTCCTTTCCGCCTTTCTTTATCACCAAGCGAAAACCGCTATTTTCCGGGAAGGTCCCGATCAGTCGAAGAGATGGCTTCAAGAACCAGCCGACATCGATATCACCTGTGTTTTTCGGATTCCGCCCCTTTGCAGGTTCGGCGTCAAAAAATGTAAAGCCATCGTCCATGACCATCTGCCTGTTTGTAGTGGTCTGTCTTGCTGCAGATGAGGTTGGCGTCGCTGTGGATTCCGCGTTCCGTTCGCTCGACATCTGCGGCGTCGTCGGTCTTGCCGGTTGTGACTTTGCCCGATCGATCGACGGCACGCGGACCGGGAACTGAGCCGAGGCGAAGGCAGCCAAGGCAAATGACAAAATGAGTAGAATGGTGAAGTTTCTTTTCATGTTTATTTCCCTAATGTTCGTAGTTCTTTACTTCCGCGGCACCGGATAAGGGTCTCCCTTCTTAGGAACCCTGGCGGCCATTGCTTTTCCTTCCGCCGTCGCCCACGGGATCCCGTAGAAAAGGCCCCCATTCGGCATCGGAAGCAGACGCTTGTCCAGCGTGCTGCCGCCGGGCGGTATCTCTATGTCGATCAGGAAACTTTCAGTGGCGAGATTGACGTTGCCGCTTCGCTGCTCGGGATGTGGAACAATGGTTCCGTCGCTGGTCACATCGAATCTAATGGTTCTAAAGACCGTGCGGTCTTTGTCGCCAATGATCCTGCACTCCCATTTTCCCGGAGCTTTTGTTACCTCAAAGGCTTTGCCGAAATTGCCGTTAAGTGTGAGCGGCAGTTGGGCATTCGTTCTGTCAAACCTAATGTAGTCGCGGTAAACAGCACGGTTCGCCGTCCGCCCGGAAAGAAATGCGTTAAAGATCGGACCATGGTTGAAATTGACAATGGCCTCGCCGAGATCGACCGGCGAGCCGTTCACAGAACACCGCAAGAACGGCGAATAGCCGAAGACATCATCGGCATCTTCCATCGGCGAAAAGAACGTGTGAAGAAACAAGACGCCATTAGCTTGCCGCGTAAGATATGCGACCGCAGCATCGGCGTGACGATGAATGTAAAAATCGGCGGCTGCATCGTCGGCTTTCGCAGCTCGGCGGACGTCGATCTTGTATTTTCTAGCCAGTGTCTCCGCACCTGAGTCGCCGTCGATGAAATAGACCTCAACATCCATTGGGCCCGTCTCAGCGATCGACTTAGTGCGGTCATAACAGGCCTGGGTCTTCTTCCCTGTACCGCCGGCAAGCTCGCAACGGTGCGAGTATAGTTCCTTAGCGCCCTTCTTTACCGAAAGGCGAAGTGCGCTCCGCCGCGGCACATTTCCCAACATTTCGATATTCGGGATCAGGTACCAGCCGATGTCCTTATGGTTCTGGGTAACTGTCGCCGCGGTGAAGTCTGTCGCGGCGTCATTCACAACTAGTTTCTGATCAACTGTTTCAGCCGCAGGCCGCGTCGGTGCCGTTCCATCCGTGGTTGCTGTCGAACTCGCCTGTGTTACCGGTTGCGTTTTGGGCGACACGATCGGCCGGTTAACTCGCGGGACGCGGACCGGGAACTGTGCCTCGACAAAAACCAAAGGCACTGAAATGAAAAAGAGCAACAAAAATACCGTGGATCTCATTAGGTTGGATTCTCCCCCTGTACTGTCTGTTAACTGCTAAATGTCCTTTATCGGCTTTGCTACGGCTATCTTCCGCTTGCCAGCCCTTCGCGAAACTCAATTAGTGCCTTTTCATCATCGGAACCAACCACATGGCACAAAACCGGCGCTTTGTCCGGCCAATTGCAGAACGCAACACTCTTGGTGTTTCCGTTCTCAAAAGCGGCGTTGATGGTGCCGTCTTTGACGCGGATCTGCTCCGTGACCTTGGCGCCGCGTGCCCGTTCGCGGCCGATCATCCTTCCGAATTCGACCGTTGCCCGGGCCCGATGCTCCATCTCGGCGACTACGAATAAAACCGTCTTGCCATTGGCCGTATAAACCCCTTTGACCTCGCCCAGCGAATTATTGAATGCACGATTCGATTGCTGCGGTATAACGTTCTGCAATGCGAAACCGCCGATGGTCGGTTTTTGCTTGATCGCTTCGATCAGAGCTTCGGTCTTGTTTCCTGAAGTGGTCGTCCGGCTGGCCGTAGCTGGGGGTTCCGGTGACTGTGTGGCCGTCGGCCTGGTCAGATCCGATTCTCGTACCGACGACTCGGAAACTGTTGCACGACTCGTGTAGAGAAAGATGCCGACTGCCCCGGCTATTATCAATGCCGCGAACACGAGAATCACAACACCGACAATGGCGAGAATGATGAACGTGGCATTCGAGGACTTGCCGGTTTGAGGATCAGAATTCATATTAGGACCAAAGTTTTTTGAGGCTAACGAGGCCGCAATGTTTTTCTTTACTAAACAATGGCCGAGCGGTTATCATCTAGACACTACGAGATCGTCACCTGTTTGAAGGTAAACTTAACCAAGACCTGCAAACTAAGTCTTTAGGACAGCGTCAATTTTTTCTCAAGAAGAAATTGAGAATCTAGATGTCTAACGTTTCCAACAACTTATACGAATTCGGGGATTTTACTCTGAATGAGCGCGAACGAAATCTTTGGCGCGGTGATGCCGTCGTTCAGCTGCCGCCCAAGGTATTCGACACGCTGCTTTTGCTGGTCAAGAATGCGGGTTCGACCGTAAGTAAGGAAGAGATGCTCGACCAGGTTTGGGCTGGTTCTTTTATAGAGGAGAGCAATCTTTCGCAAAACGTCTATACGCTCCGGCAGGTGCTCGGCCGAAACGAAAAATTCATAGAGACGGTTCCGCGGCGTGGATACAAGTTCGTCAAGAAGGTCATTGTTCGCGAACTGCCGGATGGATCCGTGACCGACCGGCCCGAGGCTCAATTGCATGCCCCGCCTACACCTGCGGTTGCTCCGCGTGAGAAAAGTGAGGTTTCGCACTTGCGGCGGTTTCTCGCAGTCGCGGGCATAGTATCGGTGTGGTGTATTGCCGCAGCCTTCGCCTTTTACCGGTCCGATCTGGCGAAAAGCATGCCCACCGAAACGACCGTCAGCTTGAGAAGCTTGACGGATACTGGTGAAGCATCTTCGCCGACCATCTCACCGGACGGCAAATTGGTCGCCTTTCTTGACCGAAGCGGAGGCCGCCCGTCTGCAAAACTGATGGATGTCGCGTCCGGCGGCATTGTCGAGATCAAGATCGACGGCAACGTAGTGCCATCACAACTGGAATTCTCGGCTGATGGAAGCGAACTTTTCTTCCGCGCCCGCGGACTCTGGCGCTCCGGACGGATCGTTTATCGTGTTCCGGTCTTCGGTGGTGTGCCGACCGAGGTCGTCTCCGATGTTTGGGGAGCGTTCGGCCTCTCGCCCGACGGGCAGTTCCTGGCCTTTTTTCGGGAAGACACTAAGGCAAATATTGATCGGTTGATCATCAAAAACCTAAAGACCGGGGACGAACGCGTCATCGCGGAACTTCGATCGCCGGAGATGTTCTTCATTCTTGTCCCTCCGGCGTGGTCGCCGGACAGCAAATTACTCTCGGTGATCAAACGACCGAGATCCGGTGAGCGGTCGGAAATTACCACGATCGACGCAACGACCGGTGAGTCCAGAGCGATCCGCACGGAGCTTCAAAAGCTATTCCACATGGCATGGACCCCGGACGGAACGTCGATCCTGGCGCTTTCGAAGGAGCCCGAAAAAGGCCGCCAGCTTTTTCGGGTTGCGTATCCGTCCGGAACCGTAACGCGCGTCACCAACGACCTTAATCTTTATGAAGGCGTTTCACTTTCCCGCGATGGCCGCAAGGTCGTCACCGAGGTAAGGAATTTGACCTCAAACCTCTGGCTGATGACTGCGAACGGACGCGAAGACGAAAGGCCATTGACGACAGGAAAATATGGACACTACGGGCTCGGTGACCTGAAATTTGCTACCGAGAACAGGATCATATTTGACGGCCGTGCAACCGTTGACCGCGACCTATGGTCGGTCGCGATCTCCGACGGCAGTCAGGTCAGGCTTACTGAGAACAACGGGTCGAGAAACTCTCAGGTCACGGCGACCGTAAATGGCGAACACTTATACGTTTCTTCTAACCGAACCGGGTCGGAAAGCATCTGGCGAATCGGCCAGGACGGCAAAAAGCAGACTCAGATCACCAATGCCGAGGGTGGCGAATCACATTGGTATCCGGCGCTCTCGCATGACGAAAAGCATCTTTACTTCCTCGCCCGTTTAAGCAAAGGCAGCGAGATACGGAGAATATCGTTGACCGATATGTCAGTAGAAACGATTCGCGAGATCAGGGACTTTTCTCCGCAGCACTTCTTTCAAACTTCGCTCGACGGCAAATGGCTCGCCTTCGCCTACAAGACCAACGAGGAAGAGACACCGGATACAGATGATTTTTCGAACGTGCCAATCAGGATCGGGCTCATCGACCTTGCCAACCCCGAACGAATGGAGACTTTCCGAATTCGCTCCCCGCGTGCCCTCATCCGATTTTCCGCCACCGGCGAAAGCTTTGATTACATCCGTGATTCGTCGATCGTCCGGCAGAGCATAAAGCAGCCGGACCAGGAACCTGAGGTCATAATAACCGTAAGTGGCGAGCGGATCTATAATTTTGATTGGTCGATGGCCGGAACGCATGCCGTGGTCGCCCGCGGAGGATATTCCTCCGACCTTATACTTATCGACCTGCCGTAGGATCTAGCCGTCGGATCATAAGAATGCGATTTGCCGGCATTTACTGTAAAATCGTCTCTATAAAACTTAATTCGAAAGAGGTTATTTAATATGAATTCTACTGCCGCCGCACAAATGGCCACGAGCAATGGTTTGACGACACTTTCAGAAGAAGAAGAACTTTTCCGTGCTTCCGTTCGTGAATTTGCCGAGGGCGAGATCCGCCCGAAGGTCGAAGAAATGGAGCACAACAGCAAGCTCGACGCGGGCATTATCAAGCAATGCTTTGAGCTCGGGCTTATGGCCATCGAATCGCCGGAGGAATACGGCGGTGCCGGCTCGACCATCTTTAACGCGATCGTCGCGATCGAAGAACTTGCTCGCGTCGATGCCAGCGTTTCGGTGTTCGTTGACGTTCATAACACACTCGTCACCAACGCCTTCATGCGTTGGGCGAGCGACGATCAGAAGAAAAAGTACCTGCCGCAGCTTGCAGAAGGGCGCGTGGGCGCCTATGCATTGAGCGAAGCTGCGTCGGGTTCTGATGCTTTCGCGCTGACGACCCGTGCCGTCGATAAGGGCGGCCACTACGAGCTCACCGGCCAGAAGCTTTGGATCACCAACGGCAACGAAGCCGAGATCTTCATCCTCTTCGCCACCGTCGACCCGGCCGCGGGCTACAAGGGCATTACGGCGTTCATCGTTGAGAAGGGCTTTGAAGGTTTTTCGGTCGGAAAGAAGGAAGACAAGCTCGGCATTCGGGCTTCCTCGACCACGGAACTGATCCTCGATGGCTGCAAGGTGCCGAAAGAGAATGTGCTCGGCGAGGTCGGCAAGGGCTATAAGGTCTCGATCGAAACGCTCAACGAAGGCCGCATCGGCATCGGCGCCCAGATGCTCGGCATCGCCCAAGGGGCATACGAAGCTGCGCTGAAATATACCACCGAACGCGAGCAGTTTGGCCAATCGATCAACAACTTCCAGGCCGTGCAGTTCCAGCTTGCCGAGATGGCCGTCGAGATCGAGGCCACCCGCCTGCTTGTCTATAACGCCGCCCGTCTCAAGGACGCCGGCAAGCCCTTCATCAAAGAAGCCGCCATCGCGAAGCTTTATTCCTCGCGTTGCGCCGAAGCCGTCGCCTCAAAGGCCATCGAACTCTTCGGCGGCTACGGCTACGTAAAGGATTACCCGGTAGAAAAATACTGGCGCGACTCAAAGATCGGCTCCATCTACGAGGGCACCTCGAACATGCAGCTCCAAACGATCGCGAAGCTGATCATGAGCGGGAAGTAGGCAAATATGGGTGGCCGAATTGACCGGGGTTCTTGAACCTATGCGAACCATACTTCACCTTCTAATTTTTCTGACTGCGGTTTCAGCCGCCTTCGGCCAATCGCATTCCAAACATCGTTCGCCCGAGCGAACTGAGAAGGTAAATGGATGGGAGGTCCCCGTTGTCGACTCCTTGGAAGTGCTGCGATCTTCAGTCATCAAGGTCCGCGAATACGACATCGATGAAACACAGTTCGAATTGAGGGAATTAAAGCCGACTATTCCGATCGAGATCGGAAACGGTTTGCATTGTGAATTTATCACTCTCTTCTCCTATACCCTTAACGACAGAAGATTCGCGGTCGGCGGCGAATGCGTGATCCTGTCATTTCGTGGCCAGTTCCGCGATTATTCGGCAGCAGTGACGGAGTATCTATTTCTGGACGAGGACACTGACGGTGTTTATGAAGCTCGTTATAATCTCTCGCCTGCTCATAAGAATCGCCTGTCGTTGATTGAAGATTCAGTCTCAAGATGGGAATTGAAATAGTTCGAGAATTCATTGACGCTAAAAGTGTACATAGCCAAATTAGAACGCCAAACTTTGTTGCTTTGATATCGATTCGCCAAGCCACCTTAGACGACACCGAGTCCCTGACCGAGCTTGCTCGCGTCACTTTTTGGGATGCGTTTCATGAGCATCCGAAGAATGCGCCGGAGGATATGGCGGCGTATATGGCTGAGGCTTTCAGCCGCGAGACGGCCGCGGCGGAGCTTGCCGACCCGAAGAATATCTTTCTGCTCGCGGAGATCGGCGGCGAGCTTGCAGGGTATGCAAAGATGACCGTTGGTGCGATCGAAGATGGGATCACCGCCGAACGGCCGATCGAGCTCAACCGGCTTTATTCACACCAGCAGTTTCTTGGAAAGGGCGTCGGGCAGGCGCTGATGGACGAGTGCTTCACCACCGCACGCGAACTCGGTTGCGATGTGATGTGGCTCGGCGTTTGGGAATACAACCCGCGGGCTCAGCGGTTCTACGAAAAGAACGGCTTCCGCTTCGTCGGGTCGCACGTCTTCTTACTAGGCTCCGACCCGCAAACCGATCTCCTAATGCAGAAAGAAATTCACCACAGAGACGCAGAGGGCACAGAGTAAGATTTTTTTTCGATCAGTGTCACTTCGCACAAAACTCTTTGTTCGAAACGGGTTCGAACGCCTCACCCGATCCTTATTTCCTCTGTGTTCTCTGTGACTCCGTGGTGAATATTGCCTTTTCTTTACAGGTGCGATAATGTTGCATCTGTGCGACAGGTCACGAACCCACCTAATCCCTATGACCGCTATTCGGCGGAGTATGTCGGCGAGCCGCCGCCGACAAAGCTTGAGGTCTTTGAAGAGACCTCGACCAAGAAGATCATCACAAAGGCCTTTGCCTCGGATTGGGAAGGCGGTTTTCGCTACACGGTAAACTGCTACCGCGGCTGCGTCCATGGCTGCACATATTGCTTTGCCCGGCAGTATCACGAATATCTCGGCTATGGTGCCGGCACGGATTTTGAGACAAAGATCGTCGTCAAGCCCAACGCCCCGCAGCTTCTTCGCGAGGAGCTGAAAAGATCCCGCGACAAGATGCCGCATCTTGATTTCTCATTCGCGACCGACCCGTATCTGCCGCTTGAGGCTGAATATAAGCTGACCCGCCAGTGTCTTGAGGTCTGTGCCGAGTTTCGCGTGCCGGTCGCGATCGTCACAAAATCGCCGCTCGTCACCCGCGACCTCGACGTCCTCAAACGCCTCTCAAAGGTCTCGGTCTTTTTCTCGCTGCCGTTTCTTACGAAAGAGCGGTCGAACCCCTTTGAGCCCTATACGCCCGTCCCCGAGGCACGCTTCCGTGCGATGAAAACGCTTTCGGACGAGGGCATCACGACCGGCATCGGCATCGCACCCGTGATCCCCGGTTACAACGAATCTGACATTCCCGGCCTGCTTGAGCGTGCCAAGGAGTGCGGTGCCCGCCGGGCTTTTATGTCGATGCTGCACATTGATACCGATTCGATCGAGCAATACTTTGTCCAGAAAATGAACGAACGCTTGCCCGGAAACCCGCGTCCGCAAGATCATCAACACAATGCACCGCGAACGCGGCGGGAGCCTCCGCCATCGCAGCTACAAAGAGCGGATGACCGGCCGCACCGAGCAATGGGATGTCACCGTAAAACTCTTTGAGTTTCACGCCAAACGCCTAGGCCTCAAACAGCACGAAGCTCCGCAGAAACAGGAGCCCGAGGCGGCACCGGCACAGCAGTCGCTCTTTTGAGATCGGAGCTAAAGGGGAAAGACACCATGCGGAATGCGATAAAACATCCTGATAATCCTGTGCATCCTGTTAGAATTGAAGAATGCAGAACCGTATCGAAGTCTTTGAACAGATGCTTGCGGCCGACCCGGAAAACACGATGGTGATGTTCGGGCTTGCGAAGGAATATGAGAAGGCGGGCGAGCACCCGAAAGTGATCGCCATGCTCGAAAGTTATCTTGCCAAGGCCGACGACGAGGGCAACGCCTATGGCACACTCGCCCAGGCATATCTCGCCACCGGCCAACGCGAAAAAGCGATCGAGGCCTACACCAAAGGCATCGAGGTCGCAATGGCCCACGGCCACCCATCGATGGCAAACGAATATAGAATGACACTCGACATCGATCTCGCCGATTAAACCGGCTAACTTCCTGACGAACAAGGCGAGACGGTCGCGGTCTTTATCCTTACAGGCTTTTCGGGCTTCTCGCCTTCGAGCTTCGCGCCGTTTATCGCGTCGACGACATCCATACCCTTGGTGACCTTTCCGAAGGCAGCGAAGGAGCCATCGAGGTGCGGGGCGTCCCCGACGAGGATGAAGAAGTTCGTCGTGGCGGTGTTCGCCTCTTCGCCGCGGGCCATTGAGAGAATTCCGCGGGTGTGGAGCACCTTGTTCGGTTCGTCCGGCAGCGTTCGCCGGCCCCGCGAGCCGATCTCAAATGTCACTCCGCCCTCGCGGGTCCAAAAGTTGCCGCCCTGGATGACAAAACCCGGCACGACGCGGTCGAAGGTCGTTGTGTTCAGGTAGCCGAGTTCGGCTATGTTCAGGAAGCTGCGGACGCTCTCCGGGGCGTGTTCCGGATACATCTCTGCGATGATGACGCCGGCCTCCGTGTCGAGCGTAACGCATTTCTTCGCCATCGTCGCTACGTCCGCCCCGTCAAAGGGCTCTGCCCTCTTTTGCTGCTCCGCGGGCCGCGAATTGGCCTTTGCCGGTTCTTTCTCCGGCGGCGTCTGCGAGCTTGCGGCAAGAGAAAGTGCAGCGGTCAGCATCAAAAGTTGGATCATCCTCATGGATAACGATTTTCCGCCAAAACCGAATCGGGTGTAAAGTGTATCGAACGCCATATTTGCCGTCGTAGGAGTTAACAATGATAAATCGCCGCCTGACCTTCTCGGTCTTTCTTCTTTTAGTTGCGTTTTCGCTTTCGGGTTTTGCCCAGCGTGATCTTGGCGCTCGGCCGACAGAGACGGGCGGGCCGCTGCTCGCCGAGCAGGCCGTCTTTGACGTCCTGACCTACGATGTCTCATTGCGGATCGACCCCAAGAACAAGTGGATCACCGGCACATCGGTTATGACCGCAAAGATGGTCAAGCCTGCGACCGAGATCATTCTGCATCTTGACGACGCGATGAAGATCGACCGTATCTTTGGCGAGTCCAGTGAGCGCGACCGCCAGGGCGGGCTGCGTTATGAGCACAAGGACGGCAAGATACGCATCACTTTTCCGGCGGCAAAGCGTGCCGGCGAGGCATTTGAGACCATCATCACCTATTCCGGCCGCCCGAGGGTCGCTCCAAATCCGCCATGGGTCGGCGGCTTTATGTGGGAGAAAACGCCGAGCGGTGCCGACTGGGTCTCGGTCGCATTGCAGAACGACGGAGCCGATCTCTATTTTCCGATAAAAGATCATCCATCTGACAAGGCCGACCAGGTCGCGATGCGGATCACCGTTCCCGACCCGCTCGTCGTCGCCGGCCCCGGAAAGCTGAAGGAAACGGTGAAGAACGACGATGGCACCACGACCTACTACTGGCTAATGACGAACCCGATCCCGAACTACTCGATCGTCTTCAACGCCGCTCCGTATCGCGTTATCAAAGACTCGATGCCAAGCGTTGCCGGCGGCACCATCCCGATCGAGTTTTACATTTTGCCCGAGAGCTACGACAAGGGTGCAAAGCTCATCGCGGAGACGAAAAAGTACGTCGAGTTTTACGAGAAGTATCTCGGGCCGTATCCTTTCCGCTCGCAGAAGCTTGGCACGGCCGAAACGCCGCACCTCGGCATGGAGCATTCGACGATGCTCGCCTACGGCAACAAGTTTCAAACCAACGAGCACGGTTTCGATTGGCTTCAGCTCCACGAGCTCGGCCACGAATGGTGGGCAAATCTCGTCACAGCCCGCGACTGGAAAGACTTTTGGATACACGAAGGGTTTCAGTCCTTTATGGACTCGCTCTACCTCGAGCACATCGGCAAAAAGGACGCCTATTTTGCATCGATGAAAGGCCGGGCACGACGGACGCGGAATATTCAGCCGGTCGCACCCCGCGAAGCGAAGTTTGCCTATGAGGTTTATCTCGCCGGACCGGATTATATTCAGAGCGACGGCGACATTTATGGTAAGGGAGCCGTCGTCCTCCACACGCTTCGTTACCTGATCGGCGACGACGCCTTCTTCCGCTCGCTTCGCAAGATGGCATACCCGACGCCCGCGATGGAGCGGATGACCGATGGCCGGCAAACTCGGCTTGTCGATACTGACGATTTTCTGAAGATCGCGGAAAAGGAATCCGGGATGAAGCTCGACTGGTTCTTTGAGGTCTATCTCCGCCAGCCGAAACTGCCGAGACTGGTTGGCGATATCTCCGGCGGCCCGCTACGAGAAACACTTTCGCTCAGCTGGGAAACCCCTAATAACCTGCCGTTTTCAATGCCTGTTGAGGTCGAGATCAACGGCAAGATCCAGCGTGTCGAGATGAAGAATGGCCGTGGTTCTGTTCGGGTTGGCGGTGCAAAATACAACCTGGATCCGAAAGGCTGGATCTTAAAAGCCGAATGACGAAACGGCCGGTCAGGGTATTTCCTGGCCGGTCTCGCTCTCGCACCATTCTTTCGTGACGCGGTGGCGATAGTCGAACATCTTCTTGATCCGCGGCAGGATGAAAAGCGGGGCCGCGAGATCGCCGATTATGCTCATCGGCGGCTCAAACTCTATCTCGTCGCGAAGCACGGCACCGTCCTCGTGCGGCTCGATGATGTGCCGATGCCGCCATTTGGCGAATGGCCCCGAGATCTGCACGTCCTCGAACATTCTCGGCGGGTCGTAAGCCGTATGCTCGGCCACCCAACGCGACGGGATGAGCCCAAAGATCTTTTGCTCAAGTATCGCCCGCGAACCGATCTCTGAGATATCCGCCTTCTGAACGATCTTCGCGTCTTCCCACGGCGGCACCAGCCGCTCAAAGGCATCGGGCAGTTCATGAAACGAAAAGACCCGCTCCGGCATCGCTTTTATAACGGTCTCTTTTTCAAATCGCATTACTCAATTTAACCTATGGTTTTGCAGTTTCGGTAAGCCGGAGCTTTATCGGCTCAAAACGCGACCATTCGCCTTGGCCGGTGCACATGCTGTAGATCCTGTCCGCCGGTACCGCGATCTTTTGCTCGGCGCCTTCGCGGCTAAATCTGATCTCGAATTTTCGTGTTACCCAGCGGTGCTCGAAATCAGGCTCGTTTTTCAAACTACATGACCGCTCACTTTGGCCGAGGACGACTGCATAGAACCCAAAGGTGTTAAATGCACAGTTCTCGCAGTAGCGGCTGAAGGAATCAAATCCCTGTCGCGAGTACCGTTGCTGAAAGGCGTCCGACGGAGCGAGAAATGAACGCGAGAGCAGGCCTTTTGTGTACTGGCAAGAATCGGCCTCGGGGTTGTCGATCTCCTGCAGCGTCAGTTCGGCCGCAGAGCCGAACATTGGCCTACCGTCAGCATCGGTGAGCTCTACTACGACCATATTGCCGCCGTCGAACGGGCAGTGCTGGGCAACGGCTTCATCAGCAAAAAGCAGCATCCCAGCGGTGATGCTTAAGAATAGAGCGACCCTAGATATTCGTTTCATAATGTTCAATCGTTGTCCTCGGCCAGTTTTCCGGATCCTATACCTTTATTAAGCAAACGCCAGACCTTTTCGATGTGCCGTTCTTCGACGCGAATGCTGCCGATCGAGACGCGAAGTGCGATCTTTCCATCGAGCTTTGTGTGCGAGATATAAGCTTCGCCCGATGCGTTGATGTCGTTCATCAGCCGTTCGTTGAAGGCGTCGAGGTCCTCAACGCCCGGCGGGCAAGCCCTGAAACACACAAGTGCAAAAGTGACCGGTGCGAGAAGCTCGAAGTCGCCGCTTTCCTCTATCCACGAAGCAAAAAGCTCGGCAAGCCGGCAGTGCTCGCGAATGCGGGCCTCGATGCCCCGGTGGCCGAAGTACCGCAGCACGAACCAGAGTTTCAGCGAGCGGAACCGGCGGCCAAGCTGGATGCCGTAGTCCATCCCGTTCTTCACCGTCGTCTGCTCGCTGGTCCGGAGATATTCGGGCACGAGCGAAAACGCGGCCTTGAGCGATGCCATATCGCGGCAATAGAACGCCGAGAGGTCAAAGGGCGTAAAGAGCCATTTGTGCGGGTTCAGCACGATCGAATCGGCACGCTCCCAGCCCGCAAAGAAATGCCGCTTCTCTTCGAGCACCGCCGCCGGCCCGGCATAGGCCGCATCTACGTGCATCCAAAGCCCAAACTCCTCTGCGATGTCGGCGATCTCACCGACCGGATCGACGCTCGTGGATGAAGTCGTCCCGATCGTCGGTATCACGCAGATCGGCCGATGGCCCGCGGCGATGTCTTCCTCGATCGCTCGCCGAAGTTCATCTGCCCGCATCTCGAACCGCTCATTGCACCCGATCCGTCTCAGGCTTCGCGTCCCGAGCCCGAGTGCGATGCATGCCTTATCTATTGAGGAATGGACATGCTCGCTCGCGTAAACGCACAGTAGCGGCAGGTCCGGCCGGCCGCTCATCCCGAGCTCGCGGATGTTGAGCCCGGCCCGCTCGCGTGCGGCGGCGATCGCGTGCATTGTTGAGACCGAAGCCGTGTCGTAAATGATGCCCTCAAATTCCGCGGGCAGCCCGAGCATTTGCCGAAGCCAGCCAAGCGTTACGTCCTCAAGTTCCGTCGAGGCCGGAGCCGTCCGCCAGAGCATCGACTTCATATCAAACGCTGCCGAAAGCGCTTCGCCGAGAATGCCCGGGCCCGAGGACGATGTTGAAAAAAGGCCGTGGAAGTTCGGGTGGTTCCAATTCGTGACCGCCGGAAGTATCAGCTTCTCGACATCTGCGATGATCGCCTCAAAGCTCTCGCCCGCCTCGGGTGCTTCTGTAGGAAGCTCGTCTGCCAAGCGGCCGGGCTCGGTACGGGCAAGCACCGGGAGCTGTTCGAGCTGGTCGAAATAGTCGTTGATAAAGTCAATGACGCGTCCGCCCGCCGCAAGAAATTCATCCGCCGGCATATCGCCGAGTAAGTTGTGCTTGCTCTCGCTCATGATAAGTCGCTCGATCGGTCTGGAAACTTCGATGTTAAATCTTCGCTTGTAAATCAGAAAAGCCGATTATACAATGCAACGAACAAAACCTGACCCCAAATGGCGGCGTATCAAACCGCAGCGACATAAATCGAAAATCTAATTCTGTTGATCCTTGAGGTGAAAATGGTTCACAAAGTCTCGAAACTTGCACTCTACCTTTTTGCAGTTGTTGTTTTTCCTATCATTGGCTTTGCCCAAGAGGCAGAACCCAGGCGTTGCTGGGATGTTCCACCGCCCGCAAACCAACAAGCCCTGGGCATTGATGAACGGATCGATCAGGCGTTTCGTCCCGTAGCCAATTGTTGGGAAGCAACCGTTTTTTACGAGGCTCCGTTACCTACTCCCTTTAATCTTCCGATCGTTCTATACCTCTTGATCGGCGGCGCTTTGTTTTTCACCTTAACGTTCGGCTTTGTGAACATTCGCAGATTCCCGCTGGCTCTCAATGTCGTCCGCGGTAAATACGACGACATCGAGATGGCCGGCGATGCTGAACACAAGGAACCGCACATCGAGAAATCAGAGATCCTAACCGTCGATGGCGACATTCCGGAGACCATCAAGGACGAAGGCCACCACGGCGAGGTAAATCACTTCCAGGCCCTTGCCACGGCCGTCTCGGGTACCGTTGGCCTCGGCAACATCGCCGGAGTCGCGATCGCCGTCGGCATCGGCGGCCCGGGAGCAACCTTCTGGATGATCATCGCCGGTCTTTTGGGAATGTCCTCGAAATTCGTCGAGTGTACGCTCGGCGTAAAATATCGCGACATCGACAAGGACGGCACCGTCCACGGCGGCCCGATGTATTACCTCTCTCGCGGGCTTTCGGAGAAGGGCCTTGGCGGGCTCGGCAAGGTGCTTGCCATTATCTTTGCGATCTTCTGCGTCGGTGGATCGTTCGGCGGCGGAAACGCATTCCAGGCAAATCAAGCGACAACCCAGCTGACAACTATTCTCGGCCTTGAGGGCGGTGCGACCCGGACCGTGATCGGCATTATCATGGCCATTCTTGTCGCGGTCGTCATCATCGGCGGCATCAAACGCATCGCCAAGGTGACCGACAAGCTTGTCCCGCTGATGGCGATAATCTATATCCTCGCCTCGCTGGTCATTATACTCGCCCATTTCTCTGAGATACCGGCAGCGATCGGCGTGATCATCTCGGGCGCGTTCACGCCCGAAGCAGGCGTCGGAGGTATTGCAGGCGTTATCATTCAGGGCTTCCGGCGTGCAGCGTTCTCGAACGAGGCAGGAGCCGGCTCGGCCGCTATCGCTCACTCGGCCGTTCGGACAAAATACCCGGCCAGCGAAGGCCTCGTCGCACTTCTCGAGCCCTTCATCGACACGGTCGTTATCTGTACAATGACCGCGATCGTCATCGTTCTCTTTAATATGGACGGCTATTTCCAGTACGGCGGAACCAGCGTAATGATCGGCGGACAGGCCGTTGACGGCGTTGACCTTACAGCCCGGGCCTACAATGACGTACTGCCCGGCTTTAACGCCGTGCTGACGGTAGCGATCGTCCTCTTCGCGTTCTCGACGATGATCTCCTGGTCGTACTATGGCCTTCAATCGTGGAAATACCTGTTCGGGCGTTCGGCCGCTGCCGACCTTTCGTTCAAGGTGCTCTTCTGCATCTTTGTGGTCATCGGTGCGGCAGCCTCGCTTGGCTCGGTCCTCGCGTTCTCCGACGCGATGATCCTGGCGATGGTCTTCCCGAACATGATCGGGCTTCTGCTCCTCTTCCCGCGTGTGCGTGAAGAACTGAACCGATACCTGAAGGCGATCGGAAAGTCGTCGTAGTAAGTTCGTTAAGTCAGAACAAGAGGCCATCTCATTTCGTGTGAGGTGGCCTCTTTCGCAAAAGGAATGTCGGACGAACCCACAGCAAATACTCGAAGGACACTTTGGCGGTGGTTGGTAACTATCGCTTCCGGCCTCGTGGTCTATGCCTTTCCGCCGCCGGAGGGAATTGCGCCCGAGGCCTGGACGCTTTTCGCCGTCTTTATCGCGACCATCGTCGGCTCGATAGTTCAGCCGCTGACAGGAAGCGCAATGGTCCTGCTCGGCGTGATCGCGACCGTTCTATTTGGTGCCCTGAAGCCCACCGATGCGTTAAAGGGTTATGCCGAGCCGGTCGTCTGGCTTGTGCTTTCGGCCTTTTTTCTCTCGGTCGGGATGATAAAAACCGGGCTCGGCCGCCGCATCGCACTTCTTTTCATCAGGCTCATGGGCCGCCGCACCGTCGGACTCAGCTACGCACTGATCGGCACCGACTTCGTCCTCGCCTCGATGATCCCTTCAAACGCCGCCCGCAATGGCGGTGTGATCTTGCCGATCGCCCGAAGCATTTGCGAGACGTACGATTCAAGGCCCGAGGATGGCACTGCCGGCCGGCTCGGCACATACCTGATGTCGCTGCTCTATCAGGCGGACGTCATCATCTGCGCGACCTTCATCACCGGCCAGGCCTCGAACATCATCATCGCCGACCTGGTCCAGAAGAATGCCGGTATTCAGATCGGCTATCTCGGATGGTTCGCCGCCGCGATCGTGCCGGCCATTCTCTCGCTCATTGCGGTGCCTTATCTGGTCTCTCGGATGTCGCCGCCGGAGATCAAGGAAACCCCTGAGGCGGAGCGTTTCGCCCGAGAAGAGCTGGACAAGCTCGGCAAGGTCAAACGCGGCGAATGGCTGATGCTTGCCGTCCTCGTCGGCGTGGTCGTGATGTGGACGACAAAGGACCATCTTCACAGCATTGACACCGCTATTGTGGCGATGGCCGGCATCTGCGGCCTGCTTATCGCGAAGGTCATCGATTGGAAGGACCTAATGGGCGAGCACAACGCCTGGTCCGTCTTTATCTGGTACGGCGGGTTGGTTAACATGGCCGCACAACTCAGCAACACCGGCCTGACGAAGGTCTTTGCCGAGTCAATGGGCGGCTACACTTCCGGAATGACCTGGGTCGCGGCCCTTGCATTGCTCGCCCTTGTTTATTTCTATACGCACTATCTTTTTGCTTCGATAACGGCCCACGTCCTCGCGATGTTCGTCCCGTTCGTCGCGGTTACGCTCACCGTTGGTGCCCCTGCCGGGCTTGCCGTGTTGCTGCTCGCCTATTTCTCGAACCTCAACGCCGGTCTAACGCATTACGGAACGACACCCGCACCGATCTACTTCGGCACCGGGTATGTCTCGCTGCAAACCTGGTGGAAGATCGGCTTCGTCGCTTCGGTGGTCAACATCATTATCTGGGGAACGGTCGGAGTCGCCTGGTGGAAGCTTCTCGGCTGGTGGTAGAAAAAAGAGGCCGGGAAGATATCCCGGCCCCGCGTCATTGAGCTAAGCTCCCAACTAGTTAGTCGGGATGTTGAGCGGCATCTGCGGCATGCCCGTTGGAGGGGCTGTCGCCGCATCGGCGGCATCGATCTTGGAGATGGCATCTTCGTAAATTACGATGCGGCCCGCTTCGTCCATCTTCCGCCGAGTCGCGGCAAGATATTCCGAGAACAATTCGCCACGCTTGCGTGTAAGCATCTGCTCGGTCAGCGTATCCCGCTGCTTCGCAAATTCTTCCATATTCGCCTCTTCCCGGCTCTTTACACCGACGATGTAATAATTCTCACCGATCTTTATCGGCTCTTTCGTCACCTCGCCCGCCCGCAGGCCGTAGATGGCGTCCTCAAGCTGTTCGCTGGTCGAAGCCGCGGGACCATCGCCAAGCGGCGAACCGAGGATGAAGCTCTTGCTTTCTTGAGCTGTCAGGTTCTGGCCCGAGGCCGCGGCCGCAAGGCCATCGGCAGAGTTTGCTCCGCCGGCGATCTGCTTTGCGATGTTCTCGATCTGCTCGCGGGCCTTTTCAAGCTTTACCACATCGACGAGCTTGCTGCGGACCTCTTCGAACTCTGCATCCCGCGGCTCTTTCTTTTCGACCAGAAGCGGGATGGCAAAGCCCTCCGGGACAGGTATTGCGTCACCGACGTCGTTCGCGTTCTGCAGCCCGGCAATGCCTTCCTCAAACTGCGGCGAAACGCCGACCGTGTCCACGTTGTCGCCCGGAACTATGAACGGTGTTTCGCGGACCATATCAGCCGCGTTCATGTTGGCTTGGCCGGCGAACGCCTGTGCCGTTTTCTGAACGTCCTTGCTCTGTTTAAGCGAATCGGACACCGTCTTCGAGAGCTCAGCCGCCGCGGCATAAGCACGTCGGTTGCGGAGGCTCACCTCAAGCTCGCGACGAGCATCTTCAAAGCTCTTCGGCACCGCCTCGCCACGCCAGAGAATAAAATAGCGTCCCTGATAGCTGATCGGTTCGCTGACCTGGCCCGGCTGCATTTTCAAAAGCTGCTGGTAAGGATCAGTCGGGTTGTTAAGGTTTTCACGGACCGGGCCCGGAAGTTCGCCGCCCTTGACCGAGCTCACCGGGTTCTCTGACTGCCCCCGTGCCAGATCGGCAAACGCCTGCTCAGAAACGGCCGCACCGCCCTGCCGGAGTTGCTGAACAAGTCCGGTCGCTTTTTCATAGACCTGACCGTCAAATTCGGGCTTGGCAACGCGAAGCACGATCTCGCGTCCCCTTACGCCTGCGATACGCTTGTCTTCCGGCAGTTTGTCGTATTCGGCCCGAAGGTCCGCGTCAGAGATCGGAAGCTTTTCGCCGATCTTTGCCGTATTAAGAAATACGTACCTTATCTTCTTCTGCGGCTGGCTTATGTAATAGCTCTGCTTGTTCTTTTCAAAGTATTGGCGAAGGTCGTCGTCCGATGGAGTGATGCTTTTCGCAAGGTCCGCCGGGCTGACCACAAGATACGAAACATCAAACTCTGTGTTCCGCCGCTGATAATCCTTGAGCACTTCCTCTTCAGAAACCGTCACGCCGGAGGTAACGAACGCCCGAAGTTTTTCGGCGCTCAGGTCATCGCGGATGCTCTCCTCAAGCGCCCGGACGCTACCGAACTGAAGCACGGCGTTCTGCTCGTACCGATCCTGGTCGAAGGGCGTGCCGTCCGCCGGCTTAAAGGCCTTTCGAATCTCAGTAGCGACCTCGGCGTCCGACGCTGTCAGCCCAAGCCGGGCTGCCTCAACCCGGGTGACTCGGCTGCTGATCAGGCTTTCAAGAAGCGTCTTCGCCGGGAACGGCCGGCCCTGGCTGAACCGTGCGTAGTTTTCCTTCTGGCGGGCAAGCTCGCCTATCGTAATGGTCTCGCCGCTGACGGTCGCCGCAGTTTCAGTGCTGGCCGTCAGATTTGCGGCCAGGTCGGTGCGGGTCGGCGCATAAAAGAGCACAAGGCTCAGCACCATAACGACCGCAAAGGTCAGGAGGACGATATTGCGCGTCTTCTCAAGCTTGGAAATGAACTTCAACATCTGTGATTACCTTAATGGAACGCTCCACGCGTGAAATAGGGACAAACTCAAATCGTATCAGAATTACAGGCCCGATTCCAATAAAAGGCCCGCATTTCAACCGTAGGCTGCCACCCGCCGAAATGGGCCTATTGCTTTTTTGATGCGGTTTCATAAATACTCTAGCAGTTAGCTGCGCGAGCCTATGAACCCTCCAACTGCCATTCGAACCGTCGGCATCGTCGTCAAGCCCAATCATGACGAGGCTTGGCAGACTGCCTGCGAGCTCGCCGAATGGCTCGCGGCTAGGGACATCGCCATTGCGGGCGAGCCCTTCTGCCCTGCCGAAGCTCTCGGCGCTTCCTCGCCCGAACCGCCCGCGTCGCTGGAAACAGCCGACCTGATGGTCGTGCTCGGCGGTGATGGAACGATGATCTCGACCGCGCGTTTGGTCGGCGATGCGGAGCCGCTGGTGCTCGGCATCAATTACGGAAGCCTTGGTTATTTGACGGATTTTCGCATCGAAGAGATGCACATCGCGCTCGAGGCGATCTTTGAGGGCAATTATGAGATCGACCGCCGCGTCATGCTCCGGGCTGAGCACTGCCGCGGCGATGAGAAGCTTGCCGAAGGCCGCGTGCTCAATGATGTTGTTATCAACAAGGCTGCTCTCGCTCGAATTATCGAGATCGAGGTCCGGCTCAATGGGCTTTACGTCAACTCTTTCCGCGCTGACGGCCTGATCGTCTCGACCCCGACCGGCTCGACCGCCTATAACCTTTCCGCCGGCGGGCCGATCGTTTTCCCCTCAATGAATGCCGTCGTCCTGACGCCGATCTGCCCGTTCACGCTCACCAACCGGCCGATCGTTATGCCGGACGACGCCGAGATCGAACTCATCCTCCAGAATGAAAACGAAGGCGTTGTGCTGACCCTCGACGGCCAGATCGGCTACGCGATGCACTCGCACGACCGTGTGATGATCCGCAAAAGCCGAACGACCTTCAACCTCGTCCAGCCGCCGAACCGTAACTATTTCGATGTTCTCCGAAACAAACTGAAATGGGGCCGATGATCACATGATCTGGTCCACTCTCAAACGCCTATAGATCAATGTCGGTTTCGGATCAAAAGCCGGGAACGCGACATCCATGAACCAATCTGCAAAATCGCGGCAGTTCGGCAAATACTCCGGCAATGCATCAACAAGCGGCTTCCAACCGTCCATCTCTTCATTTATCTCAACCTCAAGGTCACCGTCGATCTTGATGATGGTCGCAATTCGGTCCACGATCTCGAGGTCCTGTTTGTAAACATAGACCGACTCGATACTTTCCCACAGTATCTCCGCAAGGCGTCCATCCGCCGTTAGTAAAAGGTGCGAATCGTTGAAATCGATGGTCATTTGGCCTTTTTGCTCAACAAGGTGGTCTTCTCTTTCCGGGCGTTGATTTCGTGTAGGTACAATTTAAGGTCGCACCGGCCTTTGGCGTTAAACTCTACGCCTTCTTGCTCCAGCATCTGTTGTTGCAAGTTCAAAGGGATCGTCAGCCTTCCGGTCGAGCACTTTCCCTGCGAATTTATCACCCTCTGCCAAGGAACATTTTCCGCATCCGCCGAGTGCATCGCATAACCGACCGTCCGCGGTGTATAACCCTCGCCAAGCACCGACGCGATCTGCCCATACGTCATCACCCGCCCCCGCGGTATCCGCCGGACAATTTCGTAAACCCGCTCGCGATATTTTTTGTCGTTTCCGCTACCCACAGTTCAGGAAAGCAAAGAAAGCGTTAGCTCCGCATCAAAACTGTTCTCGCTGGGGCTCCATCGCCGGTTCCGCCGATGTATTTTAGCGGCAGGCAGGCGATGTCGTAATCGCCCGGTTCAATGCCGCGAAGGTCGAGCCCCTCGAGGATCACTATTTCTTTCTCGAGTAGCGTGATGTGCACCGGATGCCCATCTGTGCCGAATGCCTCGATCGAAAGGTAATCGATGCCGACCAACTTCACGCCCGCATCAGCAAGTTTGCGCGCGGTCGCGGCTGAGATCGCGGTGAAGTCCGTCCGAAACCCTGCCTCCGGGTTATTCCAGAAAGCCGAGTTTCGAGTCCGAAACACGACCCGCTCAACGCCGTCAAGAGGCCCGAGATGCTCAGGCTCTATTAGCATTACGTCATCCGGCACCCCGACCACACGGCACGGACCGATCATCTTCTCAAGTTCGAGATCATCAACCCTTCGTGTGCCTTCGATAAAGTGGTTCGGCGCGTCAACGTGCGTCGCCGTATGGGCGCCGAAGCAAAGATGCGAGACATTCGCCGCACCGCCATCGGCGAGCTTGAGCACCGCCTCGATCTGCACTCGCGGGTCGCCCTCGTAGATCGGGACATCCTCGCTGATCGGGACCGTTACGTCGAAGATCTTCATTCGTTCATTTTAACCCAAGTTCCGCCGCGGCACGCTTTGCGCAAATACGAGTTTGCGGGAAACTATCGTTATGGATATCAAGCGGATCGAAAAGGGCGGTCGCGGCGCATTTATCATTAAGGGCGAAGACGGCAAGCGGGTCGCCGAAATGACATACGTTACCGCCGGCGAAACGGGCTTCATCATCGACCACACCGAGGTCGATGAAAGCCTTCGCGGCCAAAAGGTCGGCGACAAGCTGCTGGCCGAAGCCGTGAATTATGCTCGCGAAAAAGGGCTCAAGATCTACGCCACCTGCCCGTTCGCTCTGCGTAAGCTTAACGGCAACGCCGAATATGCGGACGTTTTCGGCGGATAGGGCACTTCGCTCCGCGTTTGCCATGAACACGCCTCGCATCTCAGCCTCAAGCTATTCGAACACCGCACCGCTCGTGTGGTCGTTTCTCTATGGCCGCGGCCGCGGCAGTGTCGAGCTGATACTTGATAATGCGCCGGCACGTTCCGCCGAGCTGCTCTCGCAGGGACGGGTTCATGCGGCGCTCGTTCCGGTCATCGCATCGCAGTTCATCGAGGGCGTTCGTCTTGTTCCGGGCGTTTGTGTCGGGGCAAAAGAGAGCGTCCGGAGCGTTTGCATTGTGACCCGCGGCGGCGAACTCGAGGACGTCCGTAGCATCTCGCTCGATGTCTCATCGCGAACGAGCGTCGCCCTGACCAAGATCATCTTCCGTGAATTCCTTGGCCGCGAACCCGAATGGCGCGACGCGCCGCCCGATATCGACGCAATGCTCTCTGTTTCAGACGCAGCCCTGCTCATCGGCGATCCTGCATTGGCAATTTCGTCCGGCGTTGAAGGCAGTGGGCAGAGCTTTCGCGTCTTCGACCTCGTCGAGCTGTGGAGAAAGTACACCGGACTCGGTTTTGTTTTTGCAATGTGGATGACACGGCACGAAGAGCTTTCTGTTGACCTCGCCGCCGCCCGCGACGAGGGACTTGAGCATCTCGACGAGATCGCCGCAAACTACGCGGGCGAGATCGGGCTCACGGCTGAAGCGATGAAAGCCTATTTAAGCAAAAATATTTCTTATTCGGTTAGCGAGGAGATGGAGGAAGGCCTGACGCTTTATCTGGACCTGGCAAAAAAACACGGCCTGACGACGGATCGCAGGCCGCTCAAGTTTACTTGAAACCGCTTAAAAAATGCCCGAGTAAAATATCAAAACCCACGCCGAGACCGCCACAAAGACCAAAAGGCCAAGGTCTGTCGTCCCGATCTGTTGTTCCCGATTTTCCATTGCTTTGTTGCGTCCTTTATAAAAACTCTATCCAATATCTATCGCGTATTATTCCGGAAATTCGTATCACCGCTTTTTCTATTGCAGATTTCGTTTTCGCCGCCTCTCTAGATTTAAAGACGCAAAATAGACGAAAAATTGCAGAAACGAGTCTAAACGATCGGGCGTTTGAGGTCCTTGGAGAGTTCAAGCCGGTTGAGCTTTCCTTCGTTCTTCTTGAGGTGCTCCATAAATATGAGAGCGGTGTGGATTCGGCGGTCGACGTCCTTTATCTTGCCGATGAAATAGAGCATCGAGCGTTTGCCGCCGGCGGTCAGTGCGTCAAACATGCGTCGGCCTTCGGGGTCCTGGTTCATCACTTCTTCAAGCTCTTCCGGCATCGGCGCGCCAAATTCGCTCGTGTCCTGCCGGAGCTCGACCGCTATCGTATCGCCGGCCGCGATGTCGAAGCGGGCACGCTTTTCCTTGCTGACCATTATGTAGAACGCTCCACCCGAGGGCATAAGCGCGCATTGAAAGCCCTCGTGGCCGTTGATCGAGCAAATTACCCGCCGCGAGCCGCCATCCTTCGGGAACCGCTCGCCCATTTTGCTCTCGACCACTATGAAATGCCAGCCGGAACCCGGCGGATCGGACGTCAGCTCTGCTTTGAATTTCGCTTTTGCGGGGGCTTTCGGCATCGGAGTTGAAGTTCGCAGTTTGCTACAATATGGTTTCGGGTCTGGCTTTGCTTTCCGCGATTGCGACATTCTCGCCGAAACCGGCGGCAACTGCAAAGCGAATTCGAAATTGGGAACTGAAATGAGCATCCAGCCAATTCTTGACAAGGCACTTGCGGGCGAGCGGCTTACGGCCGATGACTGCACCGCACTTCTTGAGTCGTACGACATTGCCCGCATCGGTGCAGCCGCGGACGAGATCCGCACGCGGAAGAACCCGGACGATGTGGTCACCTACATCATCGACCGCAACATCAATTACACAAACGTCTGCAACGTCGTCTGCACCTTTTGCGCGTTCTATCGGCGGCCCGGAAAGCCGGAGACTTATGTTCATTCGATCGAGGAGATCTGCAGCCGGATCGACGAGACCATCGCGCTCGGCGGAACCGGCGTGCTCATGCAGGGCGGGCTGCACCCGGACTTTAACATCGAGTGGTACGAGGACCTGCTCTCGACGCTGCACGCGAAATACCCGAACTTTCAGCTCCACTGCTTCTCACCGCCGGAGATTCATAACATCTCGCTCATTTCAAAGCTCGATTACGAAACTATACTTCGGCGGATGAAGTCAGCGGGCCTGAATTCAATGCCCGGTGGCGGCGGCGAGATACTCGACGACGAGGTCCGCAAACGCGTCTCGACCAAGTGCACGACCCAGGAATGGCTAGACGTCATGCGTGCCGTCCACAAGGTCGGAATGATCTCGACCGCAACGATGATGTTCGGCATCGGCGACCGCGTCGAACACCGCGTCCGCCACCTCGAACGCATTCGCCAGGTTCAGGACGAGGCACTTGCGAATAAAGCGATCGACCCGAACTACGGCGAATTTACGGCCTTTATCCCGTGGACATTCCAACGCGAAAACACCGCTCTTGGCCGCAAGATCACCGAGGAACCGACCGGCATCGATTACCTGAAAATGCTATCGGTCTCTCGGCTTTTCCTCGATAACGTTCAGCACATCCAGTCCTCGTGGCTAACGCAGGGAATACGCCTCGGCCAGGTCGCACTCCGCTTTGGTGCCGACGATATGGGCTCGATCATGATCGAAGAAAACGTCGTCTCCGCCGCCGGTGCCCATAACGAAGCCAACGAACGCGACCTCCGCTACCAGATACGCGAAGCCGGCTTCATTCCGCAGCAACGCGACATTCTCTACAACTACATCAACCGCCCGGACGTCGACAGCCTCGACCAAAGCGACTCACTAAAACTCAAACAACTAACCGTCGCATTCGCCGATTAAACTTAACTAGTTAGAGCAAGTGGCAAATGAACTGCAAATCATCCGTCACGTTTTTGTGTTAACGTAACGGCTACCTAAGTAGCAACGTTACCAACGTCAATTGGTAAATTATCGGAGGATACTCGTATGCTATGTCGTCTCTTGTTGATGTCGGTCCTGTTGTTCTTTGTTTCGACATCCTTCGCCCTCGGTGCTGATCGCGTGTCGGGTACTCTCACAATAAAGGGCAGAGCAATACCTGTAAGACACGTGTATGCATTGTTGCATGACAATGCTGAGGGCCTCCTTCACTATCCGACCGAACTCCGAATTCTGATAACCGACCGTAAGGTTCCGCTTGATTCGCTATATGGCATTAATTTCCTTCCTGTTGGCGATCTTGCAAAGTGGGGCGAAGTGGAAGGAATTTTGCTTCGATTCGACCCCAAAAATCTCAGCGAGGTGGACCTGACTGTGCTGATGCCCAGTTCGTTGCAGAAAGTTACGGACCGGGTAACGATCAAAAACTTTGAGTTCGCTGCGGATAGGGTAAAGGGTTCCTTCGAATTCAACGATGATTCTTTTCAGAATTTCCCGGAATATCCGAATGCGAATTTCATATTTGAAATAGATGCATTCGTTAATCCTATCCCCGCTGTCACAGCAGACATGAAAGGGAACGACGTCCTTAATAGTCCGCAGATCAAAGCGTTGAGCACGATAGCAGGCGCACTGGTTAAGGCGGATATTGCGGAGTTCGAAAAACATAGTTCTGAAAGAGCAATTCGAAACCTCAGGAAGCATGTCGCGGCATTGGGGGCAAACGCGTCGAAGTCTATAAAGAGTACCGGCACCGAGTTGAAGAAAGTGATCCCGGGCGTCAAACGCGTGGTAGTTCGCGGAAACCTAGCCGTTGTCATTCTTCCTGAGAACAGTCATTTCGAATTGATCTTCGTGGATGGCAGTTGGAAAACCCTTTTTTAGCAGACATCGCGAACCGTCATAACTCCGACCGCCTCCGCTAGGCGAAACCGCAGCGGCCCGAACGATGGAGCGATGCGATTGCTGATTGACTCGCCCAATTATGTGGTTATTTACTAAATACGGATTTTTCAGCGTCGTTTGTGCCCGGCAGGGCGATGGCTCGCATCGGATGCCGGTTGACCCGGACCGGATGATGGTGCGAGCCCGCCTCGCCGAGCACCTCGAAGCACTGAAATCCCGTTTTCCCGATGAACTTGGCGACGCCGAGATCATAGTAACGAAAGATACCGATTACGCCTGCCGATTGTTTGTCGATAAACCAAAATGGGTCCGTGTTGCCGCCGCCCTTGCTGGAGAAACCGACTACGATAATTTCAAAGGCTCTGTCGGTTCATCGCTCGGAACCGCAGGAAACGATTACCTTCATTCGCTCCATGGGGTTTGGGAAGTTATGTACCGCTTCCAGAAACACTCGACCGATCGATGAATCCACTATCCCTCACCTTCCGAAAACTCTCTTGAAACTTATTTTTATTCGATCAAGGTAGGATCATAATGAAAAATATTCTTGGGACTCTTGTCCTTACTCTTTTTGTAGCTCTTAGTGTTTCCGCTCAGAAGTCCGAGAAGGGCTTTGCTCCGCCGCCGGACCTCGGCAATCTCGTAGAGGTTGCGATCGCCGTTAATACAGAAGGCCCATTTGCCGGTCAGTTCGATACGCTGATCGCGGCGGTGCTCGCGGCCGACCCGCAGATCGTTGAGGCCCTGACAAAGAACGGCAAGCGTACCGTTTTCGCCCCGACCGACGATGCGTTTTTCGCTCTAGGCCTCACGCCGGAGAACATCGGTTCGATCGATCAAGGCTTCTTGACGCAGGTTCTTGCCTACCACGTTGTTCCAGGCAACCGGCTTGCCGCTGATGTCCTTGTGACGCCGCGCTTCCGCAGTCTTCAGGGCAATTTCTTTTTCCAAAGCAATGGCGTTTTGACCGATGCGGTCGGCCGCACGTCGAACATCATCGTCACCGATGTGCTCGCGGACAACGGCGTTATCCACGCGATCGATGCAGTTATCCTGCCGTTCGCTCCGGCGGCGATCAGGTAGAACATCGCTCTTTAATAACCGGTTAATAGCCGGTTGAGATGCCTTCAAGGTCTCAGCCGGCCTTTTCCATTCTCGGGCGGTGATTTCCGGCTTCGGTTTGGATTAAGATTTCCGAATGCCCGAGCTTCGACTTGAGCTTCTGATCCACGCGAAGCCTGAAACGTGCTTTGCACTGCTCCGCGACCCGCGTTTGCACACGGAAACGAAAGCGTTCGTGGAGGGCGAACTTGGACTCGGCCAGCGTGTGCGGTTTGAGAGTGAAATGCTTGGTATCAAGCAGGTGCTTTTGGTTGAGGTGACGGAGTTTGAGCCGGGCCGGCTTGTTACTGACACGATGGTCACTGGCACATTTCGCGAGTTTCGCCATGTTCATGAATTCATCCCGCGTCGCGGCGGTACGCTCTTGCGCGACATCGTCATCTGGCGTTCGCCGCTCGGCCCGCTCGGTGCGGCGGCGGACGCTCTTTTTATCAAAGCAAGGTTAACAAAGCTTGTTAGTGGCCGAAATGACCGATTGAAAGAGCTTGCCGAAGCTGCCGCTTGAGCATGAGTCTAGCCCAACTCTTACCCAACTATTACAATTCGTGGTCGTATAACCTGTTAGTCTAAAGTTGAGCTCCTCGAACAAGGGAATTTAATGCAAGATAAACTCACTTTTCGCTACATCATCCAAAACCTCAACTGGCGAAACGTTTTGATGGTCACATTCTTCCATCTGGCGGCGATCCCAATAATTTACACATTCTCGTGGCAAAATCTTGCGGCGTTGCTCATCGGCAATTGGGTCGTAGGCAGTCTCGGCGTCGGGCTCGGCTGGCATCGGTTACTGACCCACCGCGGTTTTGAGGCGCCGAAGTGGCTCGAATACACGCTCTCGATCTTCGCCACGATGTCGATGCAGGATTCGCCAAACAAGTGGATCGCGACCCACCGGATGCATCACAAATACGTCGATACCGATCTTGATCCGCACTCGGCCCGTTCCGGTTTTTGGTGGCCGCAGCTCGGCTGGGTAGTTTGGGGCAAGGCTCAGGATCACGATCAGGCTACGCTGCAAAAGTACATTCCCGATCTTTTGAAAGATCCGATCCACCGGATGATCTCGCGATACTATCTCGTGCCGATCGCCGTCTCGGCAGTTATCCTTTTTGCCATTGGCGGATGGTCGATGGTCGTCTGGGGCGTCGCGGCCCGCGTCGTTCTCGGCTGGCACACGACCTGGTTCGTCAATTCGCTTTCGCACATCTATGGCAAACGCCCGCACGAGACCGGCGACCTTTCGACCAACAATTGGTTCGTTGCTATACTCACCTTCGGCGAGGGCTGGCACAACAATCACCACGCGTTCCCGACCTCGGCCCGCCACGGGTTAGAATGGTATCAGTTCGATATGAACTGGATCGCGATCCGCATTTTCGAAAAGCTCGGCTGGGCCAAGAAGATAAAATTGCCTGAGATAAGGACCGTTTCGGATGAGCTAAAGCAGGCAGCCTAAAGTCTACCGCCCTCGAGCCGTAGCCGACCACTGATAATGGCCGTCAACGTAATTTCCTTTATAATTACACTTCTGGCAGAGGCGATCTTTGCCTTTGCTGCCGTCTTCTTCATGATCATCGCGCTGAACGGATACAGCGAATCCGATGCGGCTTACGGCATCGTAGCTTTCGTCGCTCTCGCACTTGCGATCATTCTTATCACCTCCGCACTCGCGTCCTTCTCTACCGGCGGCCTCATCCGCCGCGGCTACAAAGCCTGGCTCGCCGTTCCGATCGCGGTCGTAGGGTTTTCATTTCTCGGCTTCATATTCATCGGCATCGCCGGCGTCCTCGGAGCCGCCGTCGCTGAAATAGTCCGCATCAACTTCTAAGAAAAAAGGCCTGGCCTTCGGGGGAGATCCCCGCGGCCAAGCCAGATCGGCTTTCGCCCAAGTTCTCTATGGTATCCAAGCTGTCGGCACCGGTTTGTCCCCGGCCTGACCGAAGGTTACGAAATCGAGAGTGCCGCCCGAACGATTCAAGTACCAAACGTTGTTTCCCGGACGCCAAACCGCAAGGTCGTGCTTCCCATCGCCATCGTAATCGCCGGGAACCGGTATGTCACCGTTCTGTCCCCACGGTGCACCGTAGAACGAAAGATCCTCGCTCCGCAGCACATACCAGGTCGAATTAGAAGGCCGGAAATACGCGATGTCCGCCTTTCCGTCGCCGGTGTAGTTGCCAACCACGGGCTTATCGGTCGATTCGCCAAAGACAGTAGCGAACACCGACGAGTTTGATGACCTTATCATCCACCAAGTCCCGTTCGAGGGCCGCCAAACTGCGATGTCGTCCTTACCGTCGCCGTCGTAATCGGCGATCGCAGGCACATCGCCGGCAACCCCAAACGGCACAGTTGCGACATCGTTGTCCGAGCTTCGAAGGATATACCAAACGCCATTCGATGGCCTGAAAACGGCCGTATCGGCCTTTCCGTCGCCGTCGAAATCACCCGGTGCGGGAACATCTCCTGGCAAACCGAACTGGTAGCCGTAGAACGTATTGTCCTCGGACCGCAGGATGAACCAGTTGCTCGTCGAGGGCACGTAATATGCGATGTCGGTCTTGCCGTCGCCCGTGTAGTCTGCGGGAACGATGCGGTCCGTTGAGCTGCCAAACTGGAATGCCCTGCTTGTTCCATCCGAACTTCGCAGGTACCACCATTGACCAACGCTCGGCCGATAGATCGACGCATCCGTCCGGCCATCACCATCAAAGTCGAACTGTGGCTTAGTTGCTGCGGCTTGATTGACTTTGAACGTTGCAGACATGACGGTTATTGTTCCGGTGCGAGGATTCCCCGCTGTGTTTGCAGAAACCGTGTAACTTATGACTCCGCTTCCGGATCCGCTACTGCCTCCCGTTATTACGATCCAGGGAACGTTGCTTGCTGCAGACCGAGTGCATCCACTATTCGAAGATGTCACATTAAACGTTCCTGTGCCTCCCGCGCTCGATAAGCTCCGATTCAGGGGATTTATGAAGAACAGACAGCCCGATGCCTGATTGATCGTGAACGTCTGTCCGCCTGCAGTTATGGTCGCACTTCTCGCAGGCCCGGAATTCGCCTGGACCGAATAGCTTATGGTCCCGCTTCCGGAACCGCTGGAGCCGCCGGTGATGGTCAACCACGGAGCACTGCTTACGGCCGTCCAGTTACAGCCGGCGGTCGTCGTCAAACTGATCGAGCCGTTTCCTCCCGATGAGCCCGCATTTGCACTCGTCGGACTAAGGCTATAAGAACAGCCGGGTGCTAGTTGTGTTATGTTGAAATTAACGAACGTAAAGAATTGACCGTTGCTAAAGTTTACCGAGATGGCTCCGGCTCGCTGTGCACCGGAATTCGACGCAACGGAGAAATTGACCGTTCCGGCGGAGGAACCCGTAACACTGATCCACGCCTGATTCGCCACGGGCGTGAAACCTCCGCATCCAACGGACTGAATGACGGTAAAACTGCTTGTGCCGCCGCTTGCCGAAGCCAATAGGCCGACCGGACTAAGGCGAATAAGCGAGCAGATGCCTCGGCCTTGTGAGAACTCGGAAGTATTGTTGTTCGAATCGGTAGCCGTAGCCGTGACCCATGTCCCGGTGTCGGCGATCGGGGCCGCAAATTCGACGCTGAAGTTCGCGTTTCCGCTGCCGTCGGTAACGACCACGGTTTGTCCAAGAAAGTTTCTGCCCTCGCCAAAGCCCGAAGCGTCGAGTGCCGTATTCCCAAAGAATTCGAGTGTATAGCTTTGATTTGGCGCGCTGTTGTAGGTTCCTTCAAAGTAAACAACGCTGTTCTGTGCATTGACGAATGTGATGACCGGATAGTTAAGCAACCCATTCGGCCCCGAATCGCCATCGCCGGTGTCATTCGGGGTCACGCCGACCGGAGCGAGGTCGATCCCGAGTTCGTCGTTTGAAAATATACGATTGCGCCGGAAAGAGTTTCTGATGCCGCCGTCGGCAAAGATGCCGCGTCGGTTAAATGCGATCAGATTGCCTTCGTTCGCTCCGGTGCCGCCGATGCGGTTGTCGGAGGTTCCGCCACCGACCAACACACCGTCCAGCGAGTTGCCGAGATCGGCATTTCCGCCATTGTTCGTTCCGATCCTGTTGCTTTGGATCCAATTTTTTGAGGTATTGTTATCGGCAATGAAAACGCCGAAATTGTTCGCGCTGATCACATTTCCGAAACCCGGTTTGCCTATCAAGTTCGGGGTTTTGGAGACAAGGTCAACAGCAGACCCCGCAGCCGAAAGCAATGCGACCCCGCTCGCCGAGTTTCCCAGGGCCGCTCCGCCTGAAGCGTCCGTTCCGATAAAGTTGCCGAAAACCTCGTTCGCGAACGACTGGGAACCAACGATCTTGACCCCATCGCCATTGTTACCGCTGATCACGTTTCGGGTCGCGCCCGTGGCGTCGCCGATGATCACGCCGAAGGTGTGCTCTAGGTAAATGCCATTGCCGTTATTGCCGTTTTCGGTGGTTCCGTTGCTCGTGCCGATGTAGTTATTGAGAATCTCGATGTTCTGAAGCCCGGATCGGTCGTTGACCGGATCCCCAATTATCGAGATGCCATCGAGATTGTTTGAATAGATAAAGTTCCGCTGGGCGATCAGAGTCCCGCCGATACGGACGGTTCGAGCATTTCCCTCTGCCGAGCCGAGCAGTGCGATCCCGTGCCGTCCATTGCCATAGATCTCTAATCCTTCAAAAACCGATCCTCGAACATATCCTGCCGAGATCCCGCTTCTCTGAAAATTTCTGATCACAAGATTGCTGACCTGTGAGTTTGTGGTGCTCCTGAGTCCATCATCGAATGAAAAGAATGTGATGCCGTCGTTTCCATTCCCGGTACCGTCAAGGATCACCTTTGAGCCATTCGGTTTAAGGCCATAGATCCGATCATCGCGTCCGAGGAATACATGGTCGTTTATCTGAGTTACGGCATTAGAGAAGAAGATAGAGTCGGTCACGAACTTGCCTACTCCGCCGTTCACCGCGGCCCGCCAGATGGCACCGGCGCAGTTCGGCTCAGGCGGAAATGCAAGCCATATAACGCCGGAGATTTGCGCCTTTTCCCCGTCGGTCAGGTTCCGCAATGACGTTCCGTCTCGCGCAAACTCGGCCGCCTCAGCGAGGCTCAATGTCTGATTGCAGGTAACGCCAGCCGAATTCTCGTTGACCGTCAGCGTCGCTGCCGAGGCAGTCCCGACCTGCAGAACCGCGAAAGTAAATAGCGCAGATACGATTGCCAGTACACCCTTTGTCATTTGATCTCTCCTGTCTTTCATCTGAAGCGGCCGAACCTAAGTTATTAGCTGCATCACCACGGCCGCTTTTGATAGAACGTGACAAATGCATCGCCATCGACCATCAGCATCGGGTCGCCGGTTCGCGGGTGGTTTCGACGTTCGAGTGTGTAGGTTTTGGTCTCTCCGCTGTTGGAACGAGCTGTGAGGGTCGTCGCGGTCGCGCTCCAGCGGCCGGCATCGCGGCTTTGCGAGTTGGACCCGCCGTAGATATTTGAGTTGCTGGTTTCGCCGGAGTATTCATAGGTTCCGTCCGGATGGAGCGTGAAGCAAATATCGGATTGGCGGCCGCCGCCTTGTGCCTGAACATTCGCCGAATAGCACCATTTCCCGACAAGGTCCTGCGGATTTCCGCCGCCACCACCGCTATTGCCGCCACCGCCATCGCCGCGATTCCCGCCGCCGCCGCGTCGTGCCAGAAGTGTCAACGCCTCTTCCGCTCCTTCTTTATCCGTCCGCGAGTATATGACCTTTCTGCCTTCGACCCAGACGGTCAGCGTGTCGCCCTTGAGCTCAAACGGAAAATCGGCGGCTTCCTCGCCTTGCGAGATGATCAGCACTTTGCCAAGCAAAGCCCATTCGTAACTGTCTCCATTGAGGATCAGCACGCCCTTTGGCCTAAATTCCACGACCGCCTCGCTACTGACCCAATAGCCAAGTAGTTGCGAACGTGTGTCGGTCTTAGTTTGTGCACTGCCGGCTGCGGCCATTGCCATCAACATAAGAATGGCGAATAGAGATTTTCTGGTTAGCATCTGTTTCATTTTTTCCTTTAAGTTATTTGAGATCGGACGGCTCGGGCTCCTAGAAGCATCATTTGATCTCGGTACGCTGAAGGACGGCATTGGGCACGTGTTCACTTCCGCCCGAAATATCCGTCATGTCTATTGAGTTGCAAGCGGTGTCATTCTCTCCGGAGCGTGTCTGCGGCGTGAACTCCCGCTCGTGAGGCTCTCCCGGACGCACCTCGCTGATAATGGTCTCGCGGCGATGTTCGATCTTTATGGTTGTTCGTATGATCCTCATGTTCTTTGCCGAGCGAAAACTGTTGAAACTGATATCGTTTGTATCGTATGCTCTTGCTGGAATACCTTTAACCCGTCTAAATTTCGGCTAAAATTTCAGTGAATGCAGAGTCAGAGCCCGGTAAGCTACAAATTCGGCGACTATTCTCTTAGGACGGAGGATGGAAGTTTGTGGTGTGGGCATGAGCGAATCGCCGTTACCCAAAAGGCGGTTGAAATGCTTACCTTGCTTTTGGAACATCGCGGCCGCGTGGTCACGAGGGAAAAGATCATCGAAGCGCTCTGGCCGGATACGTTCGTTGACGAAAACAACCTTTCAGTCACTGTCTCGATGCTCCGAAAGGCTTTTGGCGAGAGCGCGAGCTCGCCAAAGTTTATTGAGACGATCCCGCGCAAGGGCTACAGATTCAATGCCGATGTAACTGAATCAGCAACCTCGCTTGTGATTACCGAAAGCGAGACTATGAGCACCGTGATCGAGCATACAGAGATCGATGACGGGAACACGGTGGCGCTCGCTGAGCTCAGGAGCGGATTGCGGCGTCAGCAGTATATTCTTGTTCCTGTCGCCGCTGCTCTGATCGCGCTCTTCGCTTTCGTCGGCTGGACATATTTTCGCGGCGGGAATGAGAACTCCGGATCCGGTGCAGGAACCTCGCGTCCGATCGCCGTCTTGCCGTTTCGGGACCTTTCAGGCGACGAACGAAGCAAGCAGATCTCGATCGGGTTGGCCGATTCGCTGGTCACGAAACTGGCAAGCATCCCCGAACTTACCGTTCGTCCGACGAGTTCGGTCATCGCACTTGCCGACGGGCCATACGACGTAAAGGCTGCAGTTGAGCGGCTTAAGGTTGAAAACT
Organism: Acidobacteriota bacterium; assembly: GCA_016716435.1. Taxonomy (NCBI): domain Bacteria; kingdom Pseudomonadati; phylum Acidobacteriota; species Acidobacteriota bacterium. Next base: position 557,582 of record JADJWI010000003.1, read on the forward strand.
ACCTTGAAGGGACGATCCAGAATAATGCCGGTCAAATGAAAGTCTCCGTTCAGCTTGTCAGGGCTGCCGATGGTTTTGTTATTTGGGCCGAGAGTTTCGAGGACTCGGCGGCGAACATCCTAAAGCTGCAAGACGCCATTGCGATGAGGGTCTTTTCAGCAATGCGAATCAAGGTATCGCCCGGCAAGCGGGAGACTATGGCTCGAAAAGAGTCATCGAACGCGGAGGCGAATTCGCTTTATCTGCGTGCCCGCTACTTCTGGAACAAACGTGGAACGGACAATATAAAGAGGTCGATCGAGCTTTTTGAGGAAGCGGTCGAGAAAGACCCGGCGTTCGCCCTCGGTTTCGTGGGAATTTCAGATGCGTATCAGATGCTCAGCGAATATGGCGGCATCGAGCGTAAGCTGGCAATGGATCGGGCTCGGGCCGCGGTAACGCGGGCGATAGAGCTAGATGACCAGATGGGCGAGGCCTACTGTTCGCTCGGATATCTACAGGCATTTTACGACTGGGATTTTGAGGCGGCGGAGGTCAGTTTCAAGAGGGCGATCGAACTCTCGCCAAACCATGCCACCGCCCACCAGTGGTTCGGCGAATTGCGGGCGGCCCAGGGGCGTTGGGAAGAAGGTATCGTTCAGATGCGGCGAGCTGCTGAGATCGACCCCGTTTCACCGATCATTCTTACGGACGTCGCCTCGCTCTATTATATCGGCCGGCGTTACAACGATGCGATCGAGACAGCACTTAAGGTCGAAGAATTGGTTCCAAACTTTGCGATGGCTCATTACTTTCTTGCCTTTAGCTACGCGCAGAAAGGAATGGAGGAGGAAACCAAGAAGTATTATCACTCCGCCGATGCGACTTGGATACCGGGATTGAAGAATTCGGGCGATGACTCCTATTCAACTCTTTCGTTAAAGGAGCTTTATAAACGGCGGTATCGTAATGCAACGAACCCGCCGCTCAGCGATTATCTTAACGGTTATCAGAAGGCAATGGCTGCTGTTCTGGCCGGCGACCATGATGGCACATTCATGTGGCTTGAGGTGGCATTGGCCGGCCGTGACCGGTGGTTCGTGAACCTGCCGATGGATCCGATCTGGGATCCGATCCGTTCGGACCCGCGATATGCAGAATTACTTCGTCGAGGTGGACTCCGAGGTTGAAATGCCAGAAAGGATAAGGACCTACAGAGACTTCTGGGACTTTTACGTCAGCGAGCATTCAAAGCCGATGACCCGCAACCTGCATTTCGTCGGGACAACGCTCGGGCTGCTGCTTCTTGCGTGGTTCATTTGGCGCGGTACGTGGTACTACTTTCCGCTCTCGCTGGTCGTAGGCTACGCCTTCGCCTGGTTCGCTCATTTTGTCGTCGAAAAGAACCGGCCCGCCACGTTCAAGTACCCGCTCTGGTCTTTCATCTCTGATTACAAGATGATCTGGTATATGCTTACCGGCCGGATGGGCCGAGAGGTCGAGCGCGTGCAGAACGGCCGTTAGTTCAACTTCCTGTAAATAAATCCCTCGGCAATCTATCTTTAATCTCGTCGGTTAGGCTAGAATCTCGAATTATGTTTGCTGCCGGTGAAATCGTCGATGTTGACCCAAAGGCGCTGAGCTCGACCATCGAGTTCCTGACGGCGATGATCACGCCCGCGCTTCTTATCTCCGCAACCGGTTCGCTCGTGCTTTCGACCTCGACCCGGCTCGGACGCGTTGTTGACCGCGTCCGCGATCTCGAAAAGCGGCTGAGCGAGCTGATACTCGTCGAAGATAAGACGTCCGTTCCGCTTTATGAAAAGCGCGTTGATACGGTCGTTAGCCTGCTCGATAAAGTAACGAGCCGTGCCCGCATACTCCAAAAGGCAATGGGCACGTTTTACTACGGGCTTGGCTTTTTTGTCCTGACGAGTGTGACCATCGCTTTCGTCGGCGTCTTTCCGGCAGTGGCCGTTTACCGGTGGCTGCCGATCCCGATCGGAATAGTCGGTATAATGTATCTGGCCATTGGGAGCGTTCTCATGATCCGCGAAACATGGATGGCAACGGCGACCGTAAATGCCGAAATGGATTTTACATGGGCACTCGCGCAGGAAGTGGCGCCGAAAGAGATCATCGAGAAATATACATACAATGTTCATGGACGCAGAAGATTTCGTTCCAAAGCATCAGGTGCTCCTGCGGGAGAAGACGCTCCGCCCGAGAGTTGAAGCTTTAGAAGAACTTCTACGCTCGTGCACCGTCTGCCCAAAGGATTGCGGCAACGACCGCCTCAATGATGAGATCGCGGCCTGCTATTCCGGGCGGCTGCCGATCGTCTCAAGCTACACCGCTCACTTCGGCGAAGAGCCGTGCCTCTCCGGCTCCCGCGGTGCGGGGAATATCTTTTTCGGCAACTGCAATCTCCGCTGCGTTTACTGCCAAAACTATCAGATCTCGCAAACCTGGAAGGAACAGAAAAAGAACGAGGTTACTCACGAACGGCTCGCCGAAATGATGCTTGAGCTCGAGGCCCGCGGCTGCCACAACATCGGCTTCGTTTCGCCAACACACTTCGCGCCGCAGATGGCCCGGGCGATCCTCATCGCCGCCGAGCGCGGGTTCAGCCTGCCGATCGTTTACAACACCAACGCCTATGACTCGGTCGAGGTGCTTCGCCTGCTCGATGGCATCGTCGACGTCTATCTGCCGGACCTGAAATACGCCGATGCCGACGCCGGCTTTCAATATTCCAAGGTACGCGATTACCCCAAATACGCCCGTGCCGCCATCAAGGAAATGCACCGGCAAATGGGCAGCGAACTGGTGTTCGATAGTAATGGCCTGCTAAAACGCGGCCTGCTGATTCGCTTGCTCGTGTTGCCCAACGACATCGCGGGTCTTGAAGAAAATCTCCGCTGGATCCGCGACGAACTCGGCCCCCAAACCGCCATCTCGCTAATGGCCCAATACTACGCCACCAACAAGGCCGCGACCGACCCTCGCTACATCCTGCTCTCTCGCCGCATCTCCGAAGGCGAGTGGTTCGAGGCCCTCTCGCTCCTCGAAACCCTCGGCATCGAAGAAGGCTTTATGCAAGAATACGAAGCCGCGTCGTTTTACTACCGCCCGAATTTTGAAGATAAAGACGAACCGTTTAAGGATATAAGAGATTTTCAGTAAGCTGGACCGCAGGTTAACTGGCACGTATTAAAGCACGGCCAAGGCCGAGGGAAATGAAACCGTTGCAAATTGTAACGCTTTGAAAAAGCTCTATCCTGATGGTAACTTTTCGATCGGAAGCTATATTGTTTTTTTCAGAGCTTGGGCCGGAATGATCGCGATCACTCGCGTTCTCAACGCCGCCCGAGACATTGATGAGATCTTCAGCTGATCCCGGGGATTGAAAAAATGAAAATTGGCGAAGCAGCACCGGATTTTACCGATGCGAAGAAGCCTTATAAGGATATTAGGGATTTTCAGAACTGATTGGAGAGGCACGAATGAGAAAATACTATTTTTCGATTGTAAGTATCTTGATATTGCTTCTTTCGCTCCTAGCTTTTTCAGACAATTTGATCACCGACATAGGCCAGGAAAGCAATCGTGACCCTAAGTTTGTCATCCACGGGATTTTCATGTTTTTGTGGTTTTCCATATTTGCCATTCAGGCAAATTTGATCAAGAAAGATAACCTTGAGACTCATAAAAAGCTGGGTATCGCAGGAATGATCGTCGCGATCGGCGTGGTTTTGAGTACCTTTTATCTTTTCTATGCCACGTATAACGGTTGGAACAATCTCGTATTCTACGCCAAACCGAACCGCTTTTTCGTGCCGACCTTTGCTATCTTGATATTCCTGGCTTTTAGATATCGAAGACTTCCTGAGACACATAAGAGACTGATCCTCGTCGCCAACTTGCTTGTATTGGAGCCGATATTGAGCCGATCGATGAGCTTTACAAACGTAAGCCCATTTATCATTATCCCTTTGGTATGGAATGCATTTTTTATCTCTCTTTTTATCTATGATTGGACGACTAACAGAAAGATACATTTCATATCGTATATGGGTTTTATCTGGTTGTATGCTGTTTGGGCGATCTGTTTCTTTCTGTAGATTCTTGCGATTAGGTTGACTTAAGCAAATGAGGATAGGAAAAATTGCACATGATTTCACGCTGGCGGACGATGACGGAAACGACTGGACGCTCTGCGATCATCGCGGGCGGGTTGTTGTGCTGATATTTTATCCGGCGGATAATTCGCCGGTCTGCACGGCGCAGCTTTGCTCGGTACGCGATCATTGGTCGGAGTATCAGGCGACGGGTGCTGAGGTTGTCGGCATCTCGACCGATTCGGTCGCCTCGCACAAGGGCTTTGCTGAAAAGAACGAGCTGCCGCTCCGGCTGCTCTCCGACACTGACCGGAAGGTCTCGGCGCTTTACGGGATGAAAAGTTGGCTGCCCGGCCGCTCCGCCCGCGGCGTCGTCGTCATCGACCGCGAAGGCCGCATCGCCCACCACAAGGTCGAGACCCTCAGCCTCTTCCGCCCCGCCGACGAAGACGTCCTCACCGCCATCCGCAACGCCTAGTGCCAGCGCTAGGTGAGGTTTCCGCGGCTCTGCCGCCCGATGAGCGGAAAGGCTCTGCCTTTCCGTTGATTGCACCTCCATGATCGCGGCTACGCCGCCGTTGTCCGTCGGCGCTGACCAACTCGACTCATTAAAGGGTCGATCATTCCAATTTGGAAACTGGCGATTTCGAACGATCTCGATAAATGAGGAATGAAAGAGCTACGAGCGTTTGTATCAAGAGAAATATCACAAGCAGTGTCAGCCTCGTCGCATCGTTAGCAGAAGTCTGCGGAAGGATCTCTGTGCAGTATGCCTTGCTTACAAAATTGGACATATCGAAGTTTGCTGACCGAACAAAAAGGTCCAATAACCAGACGATAATTCCAACTGACAAGAATTCGATCCATTTGGAACGCGAAATGATCCGAACTGACAAAAGGATGAGAATCACCCATATCTGAAGTAGATACTCGTCAGGTATAGAGAAGCACTCGTAGTCACCGGCTGCATTACCCGACTTAAGACCAAGGCTGAACCGATCGGATAGGGTCCCTACTCCGTATGTGTAGCCGATGAAGACCCCTTGGTAATAGGCTCTGTCGAGAAGAAGGTAACCAAGCCCAAGAGTTACAAGATAATTGGCTAATGTTCGCAGCTTTGTAATTTGCTTCATTTGGATTCACCAAGCCTCTTCCACCCCCGCCGATGCCGACATCCTCACCGCCATCCGCAACGCATCATTGCTGTCGACAGTTTCGAACTGTTAGCCGCCTTTACACGACTGATTCTCTGTCACCATTGGCTTAGATCGATATTGGATAACGTTCACAAACGCATCATCTGAAGTAGGTATGACTATCCCCAAATCCGGATAAATGTAGTAGATGCTACTGTACCTATCGTCGCTTTCGACAAGCACCTCAGAATTAGGGTCTTCGGGATCACAGAAAATCGTAGAGTATGTCTTTCTTTGATAGCTTGAACCAAGCTTCTTGAGCACCGTCTCTATCGGAATTCTCGCGAGCGAGCCTTCGATAAAAATAACGAGACCGTCTCGTCGATTCGAAATAACCGCGATTCTCGAATGAAAACCATCTTTGATGTCAAAGACATCGCGAACGAGTTCCTCAACATTAGCATTGCCCGATTCATCAAACGGTGTTCCTGTCCAAATCGGTTCACCCAGCACGGTCAACGCCTTTGCCCTCGAATCCGAACCTACCTTAATGGTCTTAAAGATTGCCGCTCGCCACTCAACTTGATCTGACAAAATTCGAGACGGTTCGAACTGGTGATTAATATTCCCAATTAGTTGTGCTTGAGACTCGACAGGTGCCGAGTTCACCGAGCAAAACATCGCCGGGAATGACAACAATGCGACTAAGCCGATGAATGAAATCTTGAACACCCTTCTACTCCCTTTATCGATCGCAGCGTCTAATCGGAACCAAGCCCCAAATCTGCAGTTCGGAGGTGCGTGCTGTTAACAACCAAAGATGCTCCGGGCCCGGCGGCGGTTGTTTTGCCTGGAGCAATTTTAGCAGGAGTGTCAAGAGGGAGGGGAAATGGATAGCGGACAGTGTCCGTCGAGTGCCACACTATCGACCTTCCAGAACTATCAGCCCAGCTCGATCAAAAATCAGGAGGTGGAAGAGTTTTCAGAACGGGTTGAAGTACAAACTTGGTTTCAGCTCTTTTTCCGGCATTAACAATAACGATCCGCTCTTTGTCTATCTTTAGCCGGCCACAGACGATGTGATCTTTTGCCTGAATTACATGTTGCTTTATCTCAGATTCGGAGTCGCTTTCGCCGACATAGAATGCCATATAACCGATCATGTCTGGGTTTCGCTTCAAGAACATTGCGAAACCGTCTAAACGAAGCCTCTCTTCTTCCCAAGGAATCTTACCGTAATAGTCAAACCACTGATCTGCGCGGGTGAATGCCGACGGCCAAAGGAGAGATCCGCACAAACCGATCATTACGAAAGATAATCGAAGATGTCTCATAGCTATCTCGCTCCACAAAATTTCCTGAGAGTGTCCCCAAACGTACCCGAATTTCTAAAGATCTCGGTCTTATTATTAGAACCCGGGTTCGTTACTGCGGTCTTAATCAATCCACGAAGGAAGACCGCACGGGCCAAACGGCCATCGGAGAAAGGCCCACGGCCGGGCCGCAAAGTCGCCCCAGATAAACGCAGCATTCGCCTCCTCGGGTCCGAACTGGGTCAGGCGTGCGATATCGAAATTCGCCAGTTTTGTGGCAAGGCGTGGGTTTCTGCGTGGGCGTCGGGCTTGCATTTCCATTTTCAACAAAGATGCCGCGGTCTCGGCGGCGGTTGGCTTGTTGGGAAGATTATATCAGCGGCGTCAATAGCTGATTGTGAATGGTGAATTCGAGATTCGCTTATCGTCACTCGTCACTTTTCACTCGCCACTTAGACAAGCCCTTGCTAACGCGCGGACCTCCGACACCCTGCCGGCTAAAGCCGGAACTCAAAACTCTGCAACTCCGCAACTCTGCAACTCACAACTATCCAGATCATCCATATCTTCCATATCTCACGGATCGCCGTTCCATTCAGAGCGACGACCAAAGAAAATGGTTAGCAGCTATGGCGGGCTTTCATCAACGCAGAGATCGCAGAGACCGCAGAGGCGGGTGAGCAGTGAGCAGCGAGCAGTAACCAGCAATTAGTCAACCGTCAGATCGGCCAGAAAGAATCCAATGCTCCTTACTAACTAATTTACGATGATGCAATTAACAATTGACAATGCGGATAATTGCCAAAGATCGGGGAGCAAATTCCGAGCGGTCAATACCCAAAGACCAAAGGCCCAAGACCAAAATCCGGAGCCCGGCCGGCGTGTTCCACGCGTTCCAGATGTCCCATTTGTCCCACGCGTTCCAGATGTTCGAGATGTTTTCGCGAACGCGCGATGCTCGAAAAAAAACAGAACGCGCCCAATTGCAGAAGCCCGCGCGTCACCAAGGGCGTATCATCAAATGCGATATTTGGAATTTGGAATCTGGAATTTGGAATTTGGAATTTTCAAATGCCGGACAAGGCCGCCACTCAAAACCCCGAGGCGTTTCAAGTGTTTCAGCTGTCTTGTCCTGAAATAGGTTTACAGGTAAAAGGGAACAGATGAAACAAGAAGGAGAGATGATAAGAGAGGCAGTTGAGAGGTACGGGAGAGGGGGTGTGTCGATGCGGGAACTGGCGAGGATATACCGGGTTTCGGTGTCGACTGTACATAGGTGGATAAGGGGTCGTGAGGCCGGGAGCGGGCCGATTCGGGGCCGGGGTCGTCTGCCGGGTCGTCTGGGTCGGCTGAGGTGAGGCGGTTGCGGAAGGAGCTGGAGGAGGCCCGGCTCTACAACGAGTTGTTGAATGCGATGATCGACATCGCGGAAGATCCATTTGAGGTACCGATCAGAAAACAACCCGGGGCCAAGCGGTGAGGAAAGTGGTAGAGAGCGGCAGGGGGAGAAGCCTGGACGAGGCCTGCCGGCTGCTTGGCTATACGAGACAGGCATATTACAAGGGGAAACGGCGAGTGGAGAAGAGGGCGTTCGAAGCCGAGATCGTGCTGCAGGAGGTAGGAAGGCTGAGAAAGGAGCAAAAGCGGATCGGGGTAAGAAAGCTGCATCACATGATGAGCGGGTTTGCCCGCGAGCACTCGGTAGAGATCGGCCGCGACGCTTTGTACGATCTCTTGCGGGAGCATTCGATGCTGGTCCGCAAGAGACGGAGGCGAAGTCCGAGAACAACGTTTTCGGGCCTCTGGATGAAGAGCTTCCCGAATCTTGCAAAGGGCTTCGAGCCGACCCGCTGCAATCAATTGTGGGTCAGCGATATCACTTATATCAGGGTCCGGGAAGGGTTTGCTTATCTGAGCCTGATCACGGACGCGTATTCGCGAAAGATAGTCGGCTACTGCCTCAGCGAGGACCTGACGGCCAGAGGGCCGGCGGCGGCACTGCGGATGGCACTCAGGGACAACCCGGAACGCGAAGGCTTGATACACCACTCGGACCGTGGGCTGCAATACTACAGCTCGCGGGACATGAAGCTGATCGGGAAACAAGATCCGGGTCTCGATGAGCGAAAAGAGCGACCCGCTGGAGAACGCCATTGCCGAACGCGTCAACGGCATTCTCAAACAGGAACTGCTCCGGACAAGCTTCAAGAGCTTCTCCGAGGCGGCCCGGCAGGTCGGCCAGGCGGTCAATACCTACAACCACCTGAGGCCGCATCTGTCGATCGATATGCTCACCCCGGCCGAGGCCCATGCCAGGACCGGCGAGCTCAGGAAACGCTGGAAGAAATACTATCCGGCCAAAACTTTTCACTCTCAGGCCGCGGCCTGAGAGTGAAACTCAAAACCAATATAAGGAGATGACCGTAAACCTTCTTCAGGACCAACACAAAACAGGAAACCTATACCAGGTTTACCACCAAAATGTGTCAACTTTTTTCAGGACGACACAAGCCGTTTCAGGCGATTCATCTGTTTCATCCGTTTCAAGCGTTTCAGAAACATATGGCCTCTGCAAAAAATGAAACACCGACGGGAGTTAGCCATCACGTGTTTGTGCTAAGATTTTTTTATGGCTTTATTTGGTGACAAGTTCAAATGTGCCCGCTGCGGGCAGAAGGGCGAACCGCTCGGCTATGCGCCGATCCCGACCGAACTCGGGCAAAAGATCGGTGCCGAAACCTGCGGCGATTGTTGGAAAGAGTGGCTGCAAAAGCAGAACCAGCTTATCAACCACTTCGGCATCGACGTCTCAAACCCGGACTCGCACGAGTTTCTCTTCGACCAGATGAAGATCTTTTTCTTCAACGAGGGCGTCGAGCTGGCACAGATCGATACCTCGAAAGAGGGTAGCGTCAACTGGTAGCCCGGCGGCTCTCGCGGCGGCAGCGTTCGGAGCAATATTTGACCGCGTCCCAGTTGCGCCGCCAGCGGGCCCGCCAGGCCATCGGCCGGCCGCACTGAAGGCACGGCTTCTCGGGCAGGTTCGATTTGTTGTAACGCGCTTGTATTCCCATGGTGCTTGATGAGACCGGCCTGATCAATGAACGCTTCAATTGCGAATTCGCCCCGGCGGAGGCAATGGATGCCCTCTGGGCCGCCGGCTGGCGGCACTTCGGGCAACACTTCTTTCGGTACAACTACGGTATCCACGCCGGCCGCATCATGCGTGTGCTTCCGCTCCGCATCGACCTCAAACGCTTCTCTTTTTCAAAGAGCCAGCGTCGCAACCTTCGACGGAATTCCGGGCTCGAAGTCACGATCGGCCCGCTCGATGTGACGGCGGCGTCACGGAACCTGTTCGAACGCCACCGGCTTCGATTCACAGAAGGCAGGCCGGACAGGCTCGATGATTTCGTTCCGAACTCACTCGGAGATTCTCCTTGCATAGCTTTTCAGCTCAGCGTTCATGAGGGCGGCCGGCTCGTCGCCGAAAGCTACTTCGACCTTGGCGAGCGTGCCGCCTCAAGCGTATTCGCGATGTTCGATCCTGAGCTCACCGGTCCGGGCCTCGGCATCTTCACGCTTCTAAAAGAGATCGAACATTCGCTAGACCTCGGCCTCGAACATTTTTATCTCGGCTATGCCTACGACAAAGAGTCTTTCTACGACTACAAAAAGCGCTTTCGGGCGACCGAGTACTTTGACTGGAAAGGTGATTGGCGGGAGTTTCAAAATGAATGAACCGGAAGAGATCGACAAGTTGACCCGGGCGACCGGACGATCAGAACACGTGACAACTCGTCGACCTCGATCTGGTTCAAGCCGCTCAGCCGATGAGGCTCAGGTTGTTCGGCAACACGCGCTCGGTTGCCGGATGGTGCTGCTGAAGCGTATCAGCAAAGGCCGCGTCCATGAACCGCGGGTCGGTGATCTCGACGTATCGCTTGGTCTGCTCGGGCGTCATCACCTCAAGCATCAAGGTGTTCTCGACCCAAACCTCAACGAGCTGAAAAAGCCCGCCACCCCGATTGCAGACAAGCACACGCCAACCCTCGCGCTTGGTCATTTCGCGGATCTCATCGATGCTCTTCCGGGTATTGATATTGATATGCGTAGCGACATATCTCGGCACAAACTCGCTGCGAACGAACTGGGCTTCGTGCTCTTCGGTCACGGCGTCGAGATCGTTCTCATCCGGCAAGCCTTCGCCGGGAACAAGTACGGTTCCGGCCGGCGTGATCTCAAGGGCAGTGCCTCTGCCGTCATCGGCAAGCACGAAAAACGAATTCGGGGCCGGCGGGAATGGGTAAACGTAGCCGTCCCACAGCTCGGCGATGAAATTAGCGACCCGCTCGGGTTCATTAACTGCGATAGAAATATGATTGATCATTGCGATAAACCTCCTGCATTAAGAAATGGAGCACTTTCCTTGCTCCACATTTCAAACGCGGAGGCGGACCGCAATCTGTATCACGCTAACCGAGCATCTTCGTCCACTGAATGTATTTTTTCGAATCGAATTTTTTCCCGGTGCTTCCGCTCGTCATGTAACGGATCTGGCCGAAGACGGACCGCTCCATCCACGGCCGGTCGTGCTTGCCAAAGCACCAGAGGATACCCGCGTAGGAGTTCGGGTTGCGGCCGTCAAGGCAGTATTTGTTGTTCAGGTGAACGAGCGTTTCGAAAGCTTCTTCGTAGGTCCGCGACCACGCTATCACATTCTTCCCCCAGAGCATCCGGACATAGTTATGCATCCCGCCCGTTGCGACCATTTCACGCTGGCATGCGTTCCAGAGTTCATCGTGCGTTTGGCCCGCCTCAAGCTCATCGAGCGTGTAGGTCACTTCGCGATGGTCATCGACGTGCGCACGCATTGTTTTGTGTACCCATTCAGGCAGGGCCGCCAGAGACTCATAGTTCGGATTGTGCCGCGTCATGTTGTAAGAAAGCTCACGGCGGACGATCAACTCTTCAATGTATGCATCTTTCGATTCCTGCGGAGCGTCTGCCTCTTGCACAGCTAATGCCACCTCGAGCGGTGAAAGAAAGCCGAAATGGAGATAAGCCGAAAGCCGCGAGGAGCCGTCGCGGTCGGGATTATTCCGGGCGTTATCGTAATCCGGAAGGATCCCCTCCACAAATTTCTTCAACCGTTTCCGACCATTCGCGGTTCCACCGTGATACAACTGAGACGGCTTGACCGAATGATCGATGTCGCACGCAGCGACAAGCTCGGGAATGTTCGCGGAAGTTACGATAGTTTCGAAGCCGGCATTGATTTCAATGCTCGTGCCATCTATTTCAACGGTTTCCTCTGCGATCGGTTTCAAGTAGTTCGGCAAAAGTTTGTTTATCTTTGGCCTGATGGTGTAGGCCGCGTATTCTTCTTTCTCGAACTTAGACATCGGAATGATGCCGTTCGAATCGACCGCGTGGACGGCGATCTCGGCACGCTCCGCAATGCGGCGATTGTGGCCGGGAATGATGAAGCACGGAAAGTCGTCGGTCACGATCAGGGCCGCGTCCCTAGCCAGTTTTGCAACCGTATTCTTTGGCGAGCTTTCATCCTTCTGCAGATAAAAGATGTATTTGATACCAAGCTGTTCAAACTTTCGCCGCTTTTCCTCGACGCCTTCGAGGATAAAGGTATGTATGCGGTCGCTCGCCCATGGGTAGTAATATTTCAGCGCCTCGTAAACGACGAGCGGCATCTTCAACTCATTCGCCCTGCGGATCGCCCAAGTGAGCGCATGGTTATGCGACGTCCGCTTGAACATCTGCATCCAACAAAGGACATATCGGCCATTCGTGTTTACTGGTTTGTCGTTAAGCTGAACGACTCTTTCATTGATCCGCATCTAGACTTAATATATAGCCCCAGAGGTCACAGAGATAATGAGAACTCGCATGGATCTTTCCCGAAACATTGGTTTCGTCGTTCCTTGTCTTTTGGTTTTCGCTCTCTTTGTCGTCGACGGAAAGTCTCTCGCCCAAGAGTTCAGGACCGTCCACGATGGGGTTGAGTATGCACAGGTCGAGCTGAGACTCGGCGAAGATCCGGTGAAGATAAACCTCCTCCGTCTCGATCTGAAAAGGGTTCGGCTCGACGTACACCACGCCCTGGACAAAGCCATTGGCCTCGAAACGACATCATCGATCGCCAAACGCAAAGGCGCCGTCGCCGCGATCAATGCGGGGTTCTTTCGTTTGGATAAGAGTGAGTTTGCCGGTGACGCGGCGAGCGTCTTGATGATCGACGGAAGACTATTGAGCGAAAGTTCCAACGGGCGAATTGCAATCGGCATTATTAACGGAAAAAAGACGGACGTTTTCTTTGGGAACGATGTTCTGAAACCGAAGGTCACTGGCTCGAAATACTCTGTTATCGGTGTCGACGGCGTAAACCGCCAACTCAAAGGCGATGAGAAGATTGTGTATACCCCGGAATTCGGTCCAAGTACGCTGTCTGCCCAAAATACTTCGGAGCTAATAGTCCGACAAGGCCGTATTGTTGAGATCTCGCAAAAAGGAAATAGCTCTATTCCGAAGGATGGATTCGTAATATCGACGAACAAAGAATTTGGTGATGCATGGAAAGTTCGTTCAAAGGTTCGGCTTTCAATGGTAACTACGATTCCAATGTATGACCTTGCGGCCGACATCGAAGATGAAAGGAACCGAAAGGAAAAATTTCTGACATTTGGCCCTGAAGTCGCCTTCAAGCTGGAAGACGTTACGAACGGCGTTCCCCAACTCATTAAGAATCGAAAGATCGATATCACTTGGGAGCAGGAAAAAGCGTCGCGGGCGTTTGTTTTCAATCGGCATCCGCGGACGGCGGTGGCGAAGATGAATGACGGTAAGTTTTTGATGGTTACTGTCGATGGGCGGCAGCCGGGCGTGAGCGTTGGGATGACGCTACAGGAGTTGGCCGAGTATCTCCTGAACCTCGGTGCAACCGACGCGATGAACCTCGACGGCGGCGGTTCGACAACGATGGTGCTCGACGGAAAGGTCGTGAACAAACCGTCCGACCCGACGGGCGAACGAAAGATCGGCGATGCCATCGTTGTTACACTACGAAAACCCGCCCGGCCGGCAAGTCGCAAAAACTAACCGGCCAGGCAATTTAGATCTTTGAAGATCAGCTTTTCTTGGAATAGTTGCGATAGATCGTCTCGATCCACGCATTAGTATTGATAAAGCCCGAACCTGCTTCCTTATACTTTTCCGGGAAACCCGCGGCCTTCAGTTCGTCCAGAGTCTTGCCCGCTGCCATCCCTTGCCGAATGATCAGAGATGTTTCGATGATCATCTGGTGATAATCGCGGAGATCATTCAAGGTTGCCAGGGGCCCGTGTCCCGGAATTATCTTTGCATCGGCCGGTATCATCTGGATCATATCGCCGATGTTGCGGATTAACCCATCAACCGTTCCGCCGCTTTCAAGATCTACGAAAGGAAACCGTCCGACAAAGAAATCGTCGCCAAGGTGGACGACATTCGACGTTCCGAAGAACAGCACGGTGTCGCCATCCGTATGCCCTTTGGGGAAGTGGATAGCCTTGATCTTCTCCCCGTTGAAGTGAACGTTCATCCCCGCGCCGTAGGTGAAGATCGGAAGAGCGATCTTAGGCGACGGCGTTCTTGGCTGCCCGCGAAACATTGTCGTTTCTTCCATTCGCTTTCGAACGTTCTCATGGGCGATGATCATCGAATCGGCACCAAAGATCTCGTTCCCGCCGGTGTGGTCGCCATGCCAGTGTGTGTTGAAAATAAATCGCGGCTTGTCCGAGCCGAGTTTGGTGAGCTCCGCCTTGATGCGATCTGCCACGTTTGCAAACTGCGTGTCGATCATCAAGACGCCGTCCGGCCCGACCGAAAGGCCAATGTTGCCGCCCTGGCCGAAAAGGACATAAACATTGCCGGCGACCTTTTCGGTTCTGAAATTCGCCTGCTCGACGATCTCGGCATGGCCAGCTAAAAGACTCGCGTGGCCGAATGCCGGACTGGCACAAAGGACTACCACAATAGCAAAAGTGAAAAGCTGTCTCATAAATTCTCCTGTTAAAAATGGAATACGGTCTGTCATTCGTCGTTCGAAACAATATAGATTTTGATCATGGGGTCGATCAAACGTATCGCCCACGGCTGGTCATGTAACTCCTATTGAGAAACGGATTCGATCGCCGCTCATCGCCGACAGTGGTCTCCGGCCCGTGGCCCGAGTAAACAACGAAGTCGTCGCCGAGCCCAAGGATATTGGTGTTTATCGAGTCGATGAGCTGTTCGTGGTCGCCGCCGGGCAGGTCCGATCGGCCGACGGAGCCCGCAAACAGGCAGTCGCCGACGAATACCGTTTTCTTGTTTTTCTCGGCAAGCACTACGTGACCGCGGGTGTGCCCGGGGCAGTGGTAGACATCGAAAACAAGCTTGCCGACCTCATACTGTTCGCCATGTCCCCAGTTGCGTGTAAGCCTCGGCGGCTCGGCATATTCGAGCCCGAGAGCAGCAAGCTGCACTTGCGGCAGACCCATCATACTCGGCTGAAGCGGAAGCCCATAGTAAAGATCCTCATCGTCCTTGTGAAGGATCACCTCGGCATCGGGAAAGGCGTCCTTCAGGAACTTCGTCCCGCCGACGTGGTCCAGATGGCCGTGGGTGAGTGCAACGGCCTGCAGTTGCCAGCCTTTATCTCGTATCATGTCAACCATTTCCGCTGAATCTGCACCAGGGTCAATGGCGATCGCACGACCCGTACTCTCGCAGGCAACCACCCTCGAATTTTGTTGAAAAATTGAAAGAACAAACTTGGTAATGATCATTTACTTTAAAAGCGAGTCGATAAGCTCGGCCGGATCAACCTCTCCCTCATACCGTCCGCGGAGTAAGAAAAGCGCCGCCTCACGGTAAGCATTCGCATCCGGACGGCCTGGAAAGCACGGAGTTTCGCTTTCCGCAACGCTCAAATACGACACTAGGCAGCCGAGGAGCATCCATAGTAACGTTTCGTCCTCCGACCCGATGGGGTTATGCTTGATGATCGACTCTCGATCCTCGCGGATCCCGTCGATCAGTCGTCTAAACTCGACCTCGCTGATCTTTGACATTTTCTCAATTACAGCACAGCGTAACGAACCGTTACAAACGAATCAAAACAGGACGCTTTTTTCGGCAGGTTTTCATTATATGTACGGTAAAGATACATCCGCTGACCGCAGCCTCTGTAGGCGGCTTCCGAAAACCCCGCCAATTTGGAATTTTGCTGTTGCCGATGTTTTGGCACAGCCGTTGCTTTATGAGAAAGTGCATCGGAAGGAAAACATATTTTTCGGAAGGACAACTGAAGGCCGGGAGGCGACAGAAAGTTAAGTTTGGGGAGTGCCAAATTGCTTGGGGGAAATCTTCGAGTGTGGGCACGAAGACTAGCAGGCACTCCCCATTTTTCTTATCGGCATTTGGCATCCATTGTTCAGAGACCTCCTTCTCTGTTCGTAAAGGGTGAACGTTACTTGAATTCTCAATTCATATCCAACCATCGGGTTTCCGAGTGGTGGATGCCAAATTAGGGCCGGCGGCGTTTTAGGACGCTTCCGGCCTTTTCAGTTCTTCTTCATACATTTGGTAATGCGACTCCACCATCCCGAGCTTTTGGTAAACCCGGCGGGCATGCTCGTTTTCTCTTTCGACGTATAATCGAAAGCCGCAAACGTTGCCGGCCTCGGCGGCTTTTTCTTTCACAAATGCGTATAGGTCTGAATAGAGCCTTTGGCCGCGATATTCCGGCCGTATGTACACGCTCTGTATCCACCAAAACCAGCCGTTGCGCCAGTCGCTCCATTCGTAGGTGACCATTAGTCCGCCGGCGACCTCGCTGCCTTCTTCGGCGACGACGTAGAAGCCCTTTGCCGGATCGCCGAAAACCGCCTCGACGCCTGCTGAGATTACCTCCGGCTCGAGCCTTTTGCCCTCGGTCTCCATGGCCATCAGTTGATTAAATTCGGTCATCGCCGCTGCATCCGCGGCCTCTGCTAGCCTTATCTTCATATCTCCCGCCTTGACGAAGCGACCCTCGCCCTCTAACCTGAAATGTTTTGCCCTGCGCTCGGCGCACTCTCTATGAAGCTTCGGATAATTTACCACGGAAACTGCTTTGACGGCGTTTCGTCTGCCGCCATATTTACCAAGTTCTATCGCTCGGTCGTCTCGCCGGATGCCGAGATCGGCTACACGCACGCGATGCACCGGGCGAACAACGCCTTTGACCGCGAGCAACTCGACGGCGATGAGAATGCCATTCTCGACTTCAAATATTGCCCTGATGAAAGGCTCACCTGGTGGTTTGACCATCACCAATCGGCGTTTCTTTCCGAGTCGGACGAGGCTCATTTCCGTGCCGATACATCGGGTAAAAAGTTTCTCGATACTACCTGCGCCTCGAACGCCAAGTTCCTTGCACGCGTTGCAAAGGATAAATTCGGCTTTGAGGACCCGTTTCTCGCAGAGCTTAT
Organism: Acidobacteriota bacterium; assembly: GCA_016716435.1. Classification (NCBI taxonomy): domain Bacteria; kingdom Pseudomonadati; phylum Acidobacteriota; species Acidobacteriota bacterium. Next base: position 574,642 of record JADJWI010000003.1, read on the forward strand.
CGAATGGGCGCATACGATCGATGGAGCGTTTTACGAATCGCCGGCCCAATGCGTTGAGCTTCGTTCCTCGGCCCTCAAGCTGATGCAGCTCATCGAGGGCGAGAAGGATCCGGCATTCGTTGAGAAGATCATCACCGGGCTGACCGAGTTCACGCTCGATGAGATGATCGAGCGGCCTGAGATAAAGGAGCGGCTCGACCCGATCCTTGAGGAACACTGGCGGACGGTCGAGGCGATCCGCGAACGTGCCGTTTACGACCGCGGCGTCGTCAGCTTTGACCTCATCGGCACCGGCATCGAGGGTTATAACAAATTCATCCCGTACTACTTTTTCCCCGAAACGACCTACAACATCTCGGTCTCCGAAAGCTCTTTCCGGACGAAGATCTCCATCGGCTCGAACCCCTGGGCACCGCGGCCGCGGGTCCACAACATTGCCGAGATCTGCGAACGCTACGGCGGCGGCGGCCACGCCGTGGTCGGCGCCATTTCGCTCCCGCCCGGCGAGGCCGAACTCGCCCGCCGATACATGGTCGAGATCATCGATGAACTCCGCTTTGCTGATTGAGCCCTCGGGCATCGGTGTTTCATTTTGCACACGGGCCATATGTTGCTGAAACGGTTGAAACGCATGAAAGAAATGAAATGCCTGAAACACTTGAAACACTTGAAACTTTGTGTGTCGTCCTGAAAAAAGTTGACACATTTTGGTGGTAAACCTGGTATAGGTTTCCTGTTTTGTGTTGGTCCTGAAGAAGGTTTACGGGTATCTCCTTATATTGGTTTTGAGTTTCACTCTCAGGCCGAGGCCTGAGAGTGAAAAGTTTTGGCCGGATAGTATTTCTTCCAGCGCTTCTTGAGCTCGCCGGTCCTGGCGTGGGCCTCGGCCGGGGTGAGCATATCGATCGACAGATGCGGCCTCAGGTGGTTGTAGGTATTGACCGCCTGATCGATCTGCCGGGCCGCCTCGGAGAAGCTTTTGAAGCTTGTCCGGAGCAGTTCCTGTTTGAGAATGCCGTTGACGCGTTCGGCGATGGCGTTCTCCAGCGGGTCGCTCTTTTCGCTCATCGAGATACGGATCCGTTTCCCGATCAGCTTCATGTACCGCGAGCTGTAGTATTGCAGCCCACGGTCCGAGTGGTGTATCAAGCCTTCGCGTTCCGGATTGTCCCTGAGGGCCATCCGCAGTGCCGCCGCCGGCCCTCTGGCTGTCAGGTCCTCGCTGAGGCAGTAGCCGACTATCTTTCGCGAGTAGGCGTCCGTGATCAGGCTCAGATAAGCAAACCCTTCCCGGACCCTGATATAAGTGATATCGCTGACCCACAATTGATTGCAGCGGGTCGGCTCGAAGCCCTTCGCAAGATTCGGGAAGCTCTTCATCCAGAGGCCCGAAAACGTTGTCCTCGGACTTCGCCTCCTTCTCTTTCGGACCAGCATCGAATGCTCCCGCAAGAGGTCGTACAAAGCGTCGCGGCCGATCTCTACCGAGTGCTCGCGGGCAAACCCGCTCATCATGTGATGCAGCTTTCTTACACCGATCCGCTTTTGCTCCTTTCTCAGCCTTCCTACCTCCTGCAGCACGATCTCGGCTTCGAACGCCCTCTTCTCCACTCGCCGTTTCCCCTTGTAATATGCCTGTCTCGTATAGCCAAGCAGCCGGCAGGCCTCTCCCAGGCTTCTTCCCCTGCCGCTCTCTACCACTTTCCTCACCGCTTGGCCCCAGGTTTTTTTCTGATCGGTACCTCAAATCGATCTTCCGCGATGTCGATCATCGCATTCAGCAACTCGTTGTAGAGCCGGGCCTCCTCAAGCTCCTTCCGCAGCCGCCTCACCTCCGCCGACCCCGACCCATGCCCAGACCCGGCAGACGACCCCGTCGCCGAACCGCCCCGGCCTCACGACCCCTTATCCATCTATGTACAGTCGACACCGAAACCCGGTATATCCGCGCCAGTTCCCGCATCGACACACCGCCTCTCCCGTACCTCTCAACTGCCTCTCTCCTCATCTCTTCGTCTTGTTTCATCTGTTCCCTTTTACCTGTAAACCTATTTCAGGACAAGACACTTGGAACGAATGGGACATCTGGAACACGCGGGTTGGTCTTGGGCCTTTGGTCTTCGGTCTTTGAACATTGGCCGATCGGAATGTCGTTTTGGATCTTTGGCGTTCTTTCGCATTGTCAATTGTTAATTGGACCATCGTGAATTGGTTGAACAAGGACCTTGGTTTCGCGTCTTGGATCTTTGTTTTTTGCATTTTCACACTCGATCTTGGCATTCCGTTTAATTACAAATTAGTAATTTCTAATTATTAATTAGTAAGAATGAGGGACCTTGGTCTGCTTTCCCACAGCTCACCGCCCACTTTCTCCCGCTGTCCATTTTCCTAGGCCTCTCGGGCAATGTGAACGGCGATCCGTGAGATATGGATGAAATGAAAGTTCTGGAAGGTTGCGGAGTTTCGAAGTTGCGAAGTTCGGGGTCTCGGCTTCAGCCGCTTTGGGAACGCGGGCATCCTGCCCGCCGCAAGTAGGAACCACGAAATAAGAAAAGAAGAAAACCGGAAGCTTGTCTGTGGATTCTGTGGTGTTGGAGAAAACCATTTCCACAGAAAGCACAGACCGAAGCCGCACAGAAAACACAGACGGAATCCGCAATACAAGGGCCTGGTTTGGCGAAAGGCCGCGGAATCGCCCGGGCTACACCGTTTGGGTGACGCATTTCGCGGCCGGGCGGTCTATAATGCCCCCGGGCAACTTGCGGCGAAGTACTCGACTCAAATGAACATTCAGCCTGCATCAAGCTCTTTGACAACCTGACCGTCCCAAGCAGCCCGCGGGTTCTGACGAATAAGCAGGGTGAGGTCGTTTCGCGGCGGGACTTTATGCCGTTTGGCGAGGAGATCGCGACGATGGCGGAAACGCAATGGAACGAAGGATGATCCTTTCCCTGCAAGAAAGAATACATACGAAGTAAATCCAAAGACCAATACAATCAGAATTACCGAGGTCCCCATCAACGGGGACAAAAATGAGGATGATCTTCTGGAGAATAAGCGATGAACCGACACATATTCAAAGTTAATCTAGGCCTTGTCATAGCGTTCTTTTTTATCATTGTTCTAGTCGAATCAGGGAATGGTTAGCGTACAGAACCTGAGGCCACACAACCGAGAACGTGGCAAATTTCAAACGAAAATGCATTTCTTGTCCTATCGCAGGCGTCAGAGCATTTCAGCGTACCATTGGGCATGGAGATCATTGAATCGGAAACGAATAGTGCTGGTAGGAAGACAGTTACCGTTTCTGCGTCGAAGATGGAGGACGTTGTGAATGCGTTCGTATCTCTTAGACCCGAGTATCGTTGGTATTACAATGGCGGCTCGATAACGTTGGTTCCCACGATACTAGAATCTGAATCACTTTTAGACATCATTCTGGAGAGCGTGGACGCTCGAGAGGCAACGCCGCAGGAGTTCGTGAACCTTATACTGTCTAGCGAAGTAGTCCAAAAAGAGTTGTCGATAAGAAAATTGGCTGTAAGCGAAGAACGGTCGGTTCGGGGGAACAATGTCGTCCTAAAGAGCAAGCGAATCTTTGTCAGCCAAAAAGGAAAATCGATAAGAGAAATTCTCAACAGTCTTCTTGCTGATGGGAAGATTTCTTACTGGGCTTTTTATCGAGGAGAATCGTCAAACACAATTGTTCTGAATATTTGGTAGCTGTGCGTTTGGGGACGACGTTTAAGGTAAGTTCGTGTCTTGGGCATCGTCGAATCACGTCTTTTGACATCGTAGGTCGTGTGACGGGGCATAAGCAGACGACGGATGGGGGTCTGTAAATATGAGACATCGCAGGTACAAGTTAGCATTAACGACAGTTGTGATTTCCTTCCTAGTATGTTCGTGTTCGTCACAAACGAAAGATGGCATCTTTTTGATACCGCAGGGGTTCAAAGGAGGTGTTGTAATTTTGTTTGATCAGCCTAACGGAATTGAGCGGAATGTTGAGGCTGGGCGATTTGTATACCCGATCCCGAGCAACGGTGTTTTGTTAGTAAAGGGACCGCCCGAAACTGGGCTCGTGAGAAAGGAGTATTACTATGTTTCCACCGAAGGCGAACGAAGGCGAATTGAACAGCTTCGAGTGACTGGTGACAATTCGCCAGACGGATTGCCGCAGAATCGCTTCGGAGACATTTCTGAAGACGACTTTGAGAACAAAGTCTTTGTGATGAACACCGGTGGATTTGGGAGTTTCAATACTTCAACGAAAACCGTCCAGTACACAAGCTTTGTAGTAAGTACACCGAGGGAAAATAGCTCGTTTTATAGCCAACTCCAAGACCGGCTTTTCGAAATTCAGAAGGAATTCGAACGTGGCCAATAGGAACGAGATTGGAACCTCGACGAATGTCTTGATCGATTTGAGGGTCATAAGCAGACGACAGATCGGGTCGGGTATGAGACCTCGTGTACCTATAACCACTCGAGGGCGATGGTGGAGCAGCGGTACCCGAGCGGGCGGGTGGTGAAGAACGTGCTCGACACGAGCGGCGATCTCTCGATGGTGCAGAGTGCCCGGTGCATGAACGCCGCGGCGGGCACCGCTCAGGCCGGCCGGCTGAAGCCGGGACTCAAAACGGGGATTCCGCATTCCGAGATCCGCTTTCGAGTTGCGCCCTCCCTTACGGTCGGGCTACTGACACGGTGGGCTCCTGAAACGGGCGGGTGGAAGATCTTGCTCCCTTTCAGGGAGCGGGTTGGTGGCCACCCAAACCCGGGGTTTCACCCCGGGCTATAATCTTCGTAACCTTCGGCGACAGCGGAACCCGGCCGCAGCGAAAGCCGGCTAAAGCCGGGACTCAGAACGGGGATTCCGCATTCCGATTAGACGGGAACAAGGATTGCGAGTAAGGAGTCAGTACTAATCATGACAAAATGCTTGGCTTACTATTTAATTCTAGGACTTCTATCTACTGGCTGTGTGTCGGAGAAAACAAGAAACCTTGGAGATCATCAGACCAAAAGAACTATTTCTTTAGATGAAAAGAAACTAGCAGATGAGACAAAGCTATCAAAGGAAATATTTATCTTGATTGGTCGAGGTGGATGTTGTACGGGACACATGATTTCGATTAACAAAAATGGTGAAGTCAAATATTTTGTCGGCACCTATTCAATTCCTAATGACAAGTGGGAGATGCCTGAGATATATGATTCTCAAAAAGTAACACTTATCTCGACTTACAAACCGAAGGACTTAGAGCTCTCACAAGAAAAGATCAAGAGACTAGAGGAATTGATTAGTATTGAGGAAAATCTTCATTTCAAAGAAGATATTTTAGTTTCAGATGATTATTTATACAGCCTTTACTTAGAAAATAAAGAAACCGCTTCGGGTTATCAATCAAGAAAGGACAAATTTCCCAGGAATCTCAAAGCACTAATAGATTTGATCCAGGAAGAAGTTGAATTATATGAGCTTCCCGGCATGGCCTAGTTAACAGAAATTGGGTGATCTCCCCTGTATTCGTCCGTCAGGCTTCGTATCTATAAACATTACGCTCCTAACGGAGCTTGTTCACTCAGAATCTTAATTTCCGGCTAGGACCAGGGTTGGTTGGATGGTGTTTTCGGTGGGGTTGAAGGTGCCGATGGCTAGGAGTTCGCCGGTTTCGCTGAGCATTTTTACGCGTTGGCCTTCGGAGAAGCTTTCGTCTGAGATGCGGGTTGCGAGGCCGTTTAGTGTTTGGGCGAGGCGGTCTTCGCGGACGGTGAATTCGGGCATATTGCCAAGCGCTTCGGTCATCGGCAGAAGGAACCGCGAGGGGTCGTCTGCCCTGACGAGGTCGTCGAGCGTGACGGCCGTCTCTATTCTAAACTTGCCCGCGGCGGTTCGCCGGAGATCGCCAAGATGGGCGCCGGTGCCGAGTTCGCGGCCGATGTCTTCGGCGAGCGAGCGGATATATGTGCCGGCCGAGCAGCGGACCTGAAAGCGGAGATGGAATGTTCCCTCTTCGGGCTCGGCAGGCATTCGGTCCTGCGAGAGGTCGAGTTTGTAGATGGTCACATCGGCGGGTTCGCGCTCTACCTCTTTGCCCTCGCGGGCGAGTTCGTAGAGCTTTCGGCCGCCGATCTTTTTTGCCGAATACATCGGCGGCACCTGCTTTATCTCGCCCATGAATTTACCGATGGCCTCGATCAGCGCGTCGGGCGTTACGGCGACGTCGGCCCGAGCCTCGGCCTCGCGCCGCTCGCCGGTGCGGTCGCCGGTCTCGGTCTCGTAGCCAAAGCTGACGAGCGCGTCATACTCCTTTTCGTCCTTATCAAGAAACTGCGCGAGCCGCGTCGCCCGCCCGACGAGCATAACAAGCACGCCGGTCGCGAAGGGGTCGAGCGTGCCGGTGTGGCCGATCTTTCGCGTCTTGAGTATCCGCCGGAGCCGGGCAACGACGTCGTGTGAGGTCATGCCCTCGGGTTTATCTATAACAAGTATGCCGTCCATTTCCATCATTCTAACCGAAAAGCGGCTCGGCAGCCGCAAGAGGTAATACGCATCGCGGCTCAGCTTTTTGCCGAGCGGGGTGTAAAATTCGAGCCTGTGCGACGAAGGCCGACCGAGATAAAGGAAGAGGACCGCGTTATTCGCGACGCGGCGCGCTCGCGCGAGCGGACGATGAACCGCGCGGTCAGGCTGCTCGCCGCCAAGCCGCGGTCGGTCAAGGAGCTTCGCACGCGGCTGCTCGAAAAGGTGTGGACGAATGAGGAGATCGTCGATGCCGTCATCGCCAAGCTTACGGAATACGAATACCTTGACGACGAGCGGTTCGCCCACGATACTGCGGCCGCGAAGCTCCGGCAAAAGCCACAGGGCCGCCGACGGCTTGAGCAGGCGATGTCGCGGAAACAGCTTGACCGCGAGACGCTCACGGCCGCAATCGATGCCGCTTTTGAGAAGCACCCTGAAAGCGAGCTGATCGACCTTGCGATCGCAAAGCGGCTGCGGATAAAGGGCCGGCCCGAGTCCCGCGAGGAGCTTAAGAAATTTTACGACCACCTGATGCGGCAGGGCTTTGGCTACGGGCTGATCCGCGAAAAGCTCCGCGATCTGCCCGCCGCGGACGAGGCCGAAGACTCAGCCGAATAAGCCGGAAAGTTCAGTTTGCCTCATCCACAAAATAAGCCCGCCCGGAAATTTTTCTGAATCCGTTACCGCCCCGAAACCGAAAACCTCACCAGAAGGAAATTATCCTTTCGATAAAATTTCGAAAAAATTCAACGATCAAGGGAGAAGTTATGAAAAAAATTCTTTTTGCAGTATTCGCATTCGTTATGGCGATCGGTGTCGCCAATGTTTCGGCCCAGATGAAGAACGACAAGGACATCGTCGATACGGCGATGGCGACCGATTCGCTTTCGACTCTGGTTACGGCAGTAAAGGCAGCCGAATTGGTTGACACGCTCAAGAGCGCAGGCCCGTTCACGGTGTTTGCTCCGACAAATGATGCTTTCGGCAAAGTGCCGGCGGCAACCCTTTCGGCTCTTCTAAAGCCGGAGAATAAGCAGATGCTTACGGGTGTGCTCACCTATCACGTCGTTGCCGGAAAGCTCGACTCGAAGGCAGTCGCCAAGGCGATCAAAGACGGCAAGGGCAAGGCAGTTCTGACGACCGTTCAGGGCGGCAAGCTGACCGCAATGCTTGATGGCAAGAACGTTGTCCTTATGGATGAGAACGGCAACAAGTCGACCGTAGTTATGGTTGACGTCAAGACCTCGAACGGTATCGTTCACGTCATCGACACCGTCGTGCTTCCGAAGATGTAATCTCGCTTGGCCGCCTGCTCTCGTACACAAATAAGGCGAGAGCAGCGGCCGCAAGCAGAATTTTCCCTTTCGGCCCTCACCGCCGATAAGTCGGGGGAAAATGTTCACAGGGGAGGACAGAACTTTCTCCAAGTAGGAATACTCCTTTTAAGCCGGGTGCCGCGTGGTGCCCGGCATTTTTGTTTTTGGCCGCCGGGCTTGTGCTAGAATCTTCTCTTTATGACAGGCAGCGAGATCAGGCAGAAATTCCTCGATTATTTTGAACGGAACGGGCATAAGGTGGTGCACTCTTCGCCGCTTTTGCCGGCGAACGACCCGACGCTTCTTTTCACCAACGCCGGGATGAACCAGTTCAAGGACGTCTTTCTCGGCAATGAGAAGCGGGACTACAAACGCGCGGTGACGACGCAGAAGTGCATCCGTGCGGGCGGCAAGCACAACGACCTGGACGAGGTCGGGAAGACGGCACGGCACCATACGTTCTTCGAGATGCTCGGGAATTTTTCGTTTGGCGACTATTTCAAAGAAGACGCGATCAAATACGCTTGGGAGTTTCTGGTCGATGAGCTCGGGCTCGATACCGAGCGGCTTTGGTTCTCGGTCTTCGAAGGCGACGACGAGGTCGGGCCGGACGACGAGGCTCGGGCACTTTGGGAAAAGGTTGGCGCGCGGCCCGAGCGGATCCTTGGTTTCGGACGAAAAGATAATTTCTGGCAGATGGGCGACACCGGCCCCTGCGGCCCTTGCTCGGAGATCCACTATTACATGGGCGATGCACCGGGCGACCCGGAAAAGAACGCGGCCATCTGGGTCAACGGTGAGGGCGACACGACGATGGAGATCTGGAACCTCGTCTTTATGCAATATAACCGGACGCAGGAACCGGACGGCACTTTCAAGCTGACGCCGCTGCCGGCTCCCTCGGTAGATACCGGCATGGGACTCGAGCGTATTACCGCGGTAATGCAGAACGTGAAGACGAACTACGACACGGACCTGATCAGGCCGATCGTGGAATTTGCGGCGAATTTGAAGGCTTAGGCATAATGTCGACCAAGGTCTTATTGATCGAAAACCAACCGCTCACACGTCTCGGCGTGCGGGCGGTTTTTGCTGATGCGGCGGAAATTGAACTCATCGGCGAGGCGGACAATGCGGCGGATGGCTTCCGGATGTTCAGCGAACTGCGGCCGGATGTGACGATCCTCGGGCTGCGGCTGCCGGATTCGTGCGCGATAGATGACCTCGACAATTACTTCATCGAAAACGCGAAGGCGAAGGTGATCGTGCTGGCCGAGCACGCCGGCGATGCCGAGATAAGCCGTGCGCTAAAGAAAGGCGCCGTGGGGTATATCTGCAAAGATGTGACGCCCATGGAGCTGACCGATGCGGTCCGTGCGGTCGCGGCGGCGCGGAAATATATTCCCGACGACATCGCACGCATTTTGAGCGAGAACCTCGGCCAGGAAGAGCTGACCCGAAGCGAGGCAAATGTGCTGCGGATGATCGTCGGCGGGATGTCGAACAAAGAGATCGCCTTTGCGCTCGACGTAAGCGAGAACACCATCAAGTCGCACATCCAGAACATCTTCGGCAAGCTCGGCGTCTCAGACCGGACGTCGGCCGCGACGACGGCGATAAAGCGCGGCATGGTACGCGTTGACCTCTAGTCAGAACCGCCTGTGTAAGCGGGCGGCCAGTTCCATAAATTATGAACGAGATAAGAAACGCATTGACGGAATACGCCGAAAGCTTCACCTCCGGCGAGAGCGATGTGCTGCGGGAGCTTCGCGAGCACTGCTACGCCCATTACAAAGATTCCTCGATGCTCTCGGGGTTTTATCAGGGCCGGCTGCTTTCGATGATCTCGCACATGATCCGGCCGAAGGCGGTGCTTGAGATCGGGACGTATCTCGGCTATTCGACCATCTGCCTCGCCGAGGGCCTGGCCGAGGGCGGAAAGGTCATCTCGCTCGATATCAACGAAGAAACGAACGCCGTCGCCCAAAGCTATATCGACCGCACCGCATACCGCGACCGCATTCAGCTCCGGCTCGGGGAAGCGGTTTACATTATGCCGCACATGATTGGCCCCTTCGATCTGGTCTTTATCGACGCCGATAAGCCGAACTACTCAAACTACTACAATCTCGTTTTCGACAAGCTCCGCCCCGGCGGCTTCATCATCGCCGATAACGTCCTCTGGAGCGGCCGCGTGCTCGAAGAAGAAAAAGACGAAGACACCCAAGCCCTCCATGAGTATAACCAAATGGTCCTAGCCGACGACCGCGTCGAGAATATCCTCCTGCCGGTAAGAGACGGCCTGATGGTCGCGAGGAAGAAGGGCGACTATGCGTAAGTCTCAAACAGCCGCCGATCTGGTGATCGTAGCGTTCTATCTGGGAATCGTCGCGCTTCTCTTCTTCGTCGATTCAGCATTCGGCCTTAGCTTATTTGCCATTCCGTGGAGCATTCCCTTGATGATGCTTAGCGGTCTGATCCTGCATATGACAATTAACGGTGACAAGATCATCATGATCGGATGTGTAGTTGGCGCCGTATTGAACTCCATACTTTTTCTGTTCTTGAGAAATCGATCATAATTGCGTCCTCGCGGTCGTTGATGCGTAGGGCTCATGGTTCGCAAAATAATAATTTGGCAATGGGTGTATCCCATATGATACACTTTAGCCGTGATCGAGATTCGCCAAACCGAGCACTACGCCAAATGGTTCAAAGCTCTTAAGGATCACAAGGCACGTGCGCGGATAGACATCCGTATTCGACGTCTTTCGCTTGGCAATCCGGGCGACGTGAAACCCGTGGGCGAGGGTGTCTCGGAAATGAGAATCGATTACGGGCCGGGCTATCGAGTTTATTTTTTGACGAAAGGGGGCGAACTGATTCTGCTTTTGATAGGTGGCGATAAATCCACACAAGAAAAGGACATAGCAAAGGCGAAACAGATCGCCAAAGATGTCGATTAGGAGATGGGTATGGGAAAGATCAAGACAACTCCATGGGATCCGGCGGAGCATTTGAATTCGGAGGAGGAAATGGCCGCCTATCTTGAGGCCGCGCTTGAAGAAGGCGAGCCTTCGCTCGTAGCCGCGGCACTTGGCGACATTGCGCGAGCCCGCGGCATGACCCAACTTGCGCGAGATACCGGACTTGGTCGCGAGAGTCTCTATAAAGCTCTGTCGCCAAATGGAAATCCTGAGTTTTCAACTATTATGAAAGTGGTTCAGGCTTTGGGGCTAAAACTGCATGCTTCTCCCGTGAAGTAGTCGGGACAAATTCGCCGATGCACCACTCGTCCATTAAGCAACATTTACGACCCTACAGTATTTATGGGCGGCGTAAGACCGCGTTTCGAATATTCTGCTGCCGGTGAGGGACGGGTTGATGGTTATATCTAAGAATGAATGAGATTGTTCAAAACTCGCTCACGTCCAGTAAATTCTGGTACGTGGAATTGATACTCCTGCTACTTTACGGGGCCGGCGTAGGATACGAATGCCAACGAACGGCCGACAGCGGGCAGGGGCCTGTTGAAAATCTCTTTGTTATTACTGCAGTCGGTTTCTTATCATTTTTGGTAGGCGCCGTGGTTGCGTTCACATGGCGCAAATGTAAACCCGGCCATCTTTACTGGGTCTCGGCCCCAATTTCTGGGGCATTCCTATTTTCACTTTTATTCGGAGTTGTCTGGTTTGTTTATAATTCGGTCGGTTACGGTGGGACCGTTAATAAAATTCTCGCAGAGAATGCCGGCTTCTTTATTTTTCGAGTTGTTTTTCTAACGATATTGTTTTCATTTCCTGTTCTCCTGGTTCTTGCTCTTCCTCGTGTTGCTTATATCTTCAATCCTCGCAAGATCCTAACCTGAGCGAACAAATCCTCACCCAAAAGTATTAGATCGTTCCTACCGCAATTGATGGTTACATTCCGCGCCTGTACCGATAAACTTCTTGTAATGGCTTTGCGAATTTGCGGGGAATAGTTCTTCTGCCGCAAAGACGCAGAGTCGCAAAGGGAGACAAGGAGAATTGTAAAATGTCGGCACAATCGAAGACATCGAAACAGGTCAAAAGAGTAGAGAGGATCGTTCCGCCGCCGCCTAAGCATTGGGTCGGCGATGGATTTAATGTGCACGGGTTTTTCCCGCACGGGCCGCTGACGGGCGAGCGGATGAGCCCTTTCTTTTTGCTGGACTATGGCGCTCTGACGGAGTTTCCGCCGCGAGAAGAGCCGTTCGGCGTCGGGCCGCATCCGCATCGCGGGTTCGAGACGGTGACGATCGCCTACAAAGGCAAGGTCGAGCATCACGACAGTTGGGGCGGCGGCGGCGTCATCGGTGAAGGCGATGTGCAATGGATGACCGCCGGCAGCGGGCTGCTTCACAAGGAGTTTCACGAGCAGGAACTGAACCGGCAGGGCGGGCCTTTTCAGATGGTCCAGCTTTGGGTCAACCTGCCCGCGAAGGACAAGATGACCGAGCCGAAATACCAGGCGATCACGAATGCCGAAATGGGCCGCGTGAAACTGCCGCTCGGCGGCGAGGTGGAGATCATCGCCGGTGATTTCGGCGGTGTGAAAGGGCCGGCGACGACGTTCACGCCCGTTCATCTTTACAACCTGAAAATGAAACAGGGCGAGACGGTGGAGCTGTCTTATCCCGAAGGCTATACGACGGCATTGCTTGCTATCGAGGGCTCGGCACTGCTGAACGGTGAAGAGAAATTGCCGCTTAACAACCTTGCACTCTTCGAACGGGACGGCGAAACGCTGCGGGTGGCGGCGCTTGAAGACGGCATCTTTCTGCTGATGAGCGGCGAACCGCTGAACGAACCGATCGCGCAATACGGCCCGTTCCTTATGAATACAAATGCCGAGATCGCCCAGGCGATCGACGATTACCAGCAGGGCAAATTCGGCTATCTTAGATAGTAAAGAACAGGGAGGGAATAATGATAAAGATCAGACGCTCAGACGAACGCGGGCATGCTAACCATGGTTGGTTGGACACGTATCACAGCTTTTCGTTTGCGGATTATTACGACCCGCGGTTCATGGGTTTTCGTGCCCTGCGGGTGATCAATGAGGATCGGATCGAACCGGGACAGGGCTTTCCGACGCATGGGCACCGCGATATGGAGATCGTTACTTATGTGATCGAGGGCGAGCTTTCGCATCGCGATTCGATGGGCAACGGCGAGACGATACGCCCGCACGAGGTCCAGCGGATGACTGCCGGCACCGGCGTGCTCCACAGCGAATACAGCTCGCCGACCGACAGGACGCATATGCTGCAAATATGGCTGCTGCCGGAAAAGCAGAACCTGCAGCCCTCATATGAGCAGACATATTTTGCTCCCGAGGAAAAGCAGGGCAAGCTGCGGCTCGTTGCCTCACGCGGCGGCGATGACGGCTCGGTCCATATCAACCAGGACGTCCGGCTTTATGCCTCGCTCCTCTCAGCGGGCGACGAGGTGAAGCACGAACTTGCCGAGGGCCGCTACGCCTGGGTGCAGCTAATCTCCGGCGAGCTTGCGGTCAACGGCGAGGTCCTAAAGCCCGGCGACGGCGCGGCGATTAGCGAGGAAAAGTCGCTCGCGCTAAAGGCCAACGCCGACGGGACGGAGTTCCTGCTGTTCGACCTGAACTAACCGAATTGCCATAGGAGAAGATTTCCGCCGATCTTGGCTTCTCCTATGGCATAATCATTTTGATGGACAAGTATCTGGAAAGAATAACGATCGACCCTGAGAAATGCGGAGGCCGTCCGTGTATCAGAGGAATGCGTATTCGCGTCATCGATATTCTTGATCTTTTCGCGGCGGGTCTTAGCGCTGAAGAGATCTTAGCGGAGATGCCTGATCTTGAGAGTGAGGACCTCGTCGCGGCACTCAATTACGCCGCACGCAAACTTGACCACCCGATGATTCCGCTCGCGGCGTGATGATCTGGATCGACGCTCAAATATCGCCTTCGATAGCGGGCTGGATAAGCGCAACGCTTGGATGTCAAGCGGTAGCCTTGCGTGATATCGGCCTTCGCGACGCGGCTGACCTTGAGATCTTCAGGTCAGCAAGGGAGGCGGACGCGATCGTCATTACTAAGGATAGGGACTTCGTGGATCTGCTTGATCGGTACGGACCGCCGCCAAGAGTACTTTGGCTCACTTGTGGAAACACATCAAACGAAAGACTTAGAGAAATATTCTCCGAACATCTGGTGACGGCCCTGCGAATTTTGGAATCGGAACACTTGGTCGAATTGGGGTAATCGACCTCTGCTATACTCCGTCCGGAGAAAGAGTGATGAAGATCGTTGCTGCGATATTGACCGCTGTCGTTGCCCTTGAGCACATTGGGATACTCGTGCTTGAGATGTTCTTTTGGGACCATCCGGTCGGGCGGCAGGTGTTTGGGATGACGCCGGAGGTTTCGGCCGCTTCGGCCACGCTCGCGGCAAATCAGGGGCTTTATAATGGCTTTCTCGCGGCGGGTTTGATCTGGGGGCTTGTCAGCGGCCGGCGTGAGCTTAAGCTTTTCTTCCTCGGGTGCGTTGTCGTTGCCGGGGTTTTCGGAGCGGCGACGGCAAAGGGCTCGATACTTTATACTCAGGCGTTGCCGGCCGCGGTTGCGCTAGGTGCCGTGCTTCTCGCCGATCGAAAAAGCTAGCTCTTGCGTTTGGTAACTCGCGGCGGAATCACGAAAACGTATCGCTGTTCGGAAAGCGGGATGAGGTGCTCGGTGTGCCGCGTCCCGATCTTCTTTAGAGCTTCGCCAACCGCCGGCCCGCTGAAAAGCACAAGCTCGCGGCCCGCGGCCCATTTGAGCAGCTTCGCGAGCTTGCGAGAAAGCTTATCGAGCGCGCGGGTCGTGATGACGTTCGCCTCACCTAGCTCGGCCTCTTCAAACTGCCGATTTACGATCGCGACCCGGTTCCCAAGCCCGAGCCTTTCCACTGCTTCTTCCAGGTACTTGCACTTCTTTTCTTTCGATTCGATCAGCGTTGCCCGCAGCCCTTCGCGGACGAGCAGGCACGGCAGCGAGGGCAAGCCCGCGCCGGTGCCGATATCGGCAATGTGCGCCTCGGCGGGCAGAAACGTGAGCAGGTAAAGGCTTTCGAGAATGTGGCGAATGGCGAACTCCTCCGCGTCGCAGGGCGCGACCAGGTGGAGCATCTCGTTGTGCTCGGCGATGATGGCGGCGAGGCCCTCAAGCCTCGCGATCTGCTCATCGGTCAGCCCAAGCCCAAAGGCGGCCTCGTTTGCCCGTATGTGCTCTTTTAGTCCGGCTGTGATCACGCAAAAGACCCCGAAAAAAGGCAAAAGCCCCGCCTTCGCGGCCGGGCCTTTTGAAAGTTTGGTGCGGACGAGAAGAATCGAACTTCCACTGCCGTAAGGCAACAGGCTTCTGAGACCTGCGCGTCTACCAGTTCCGCCACGTCCGCACGAGCGAACTCAGAGAATACTAATTCGCCGAGGGAAATTCAAGACATCGGCCCGAAAGGTGGTGTATATTTAGGCGATGCGAAAGTTCTTATCGGCCGAATGGCGCGACCTGATAATGGCGAACTACGAGGTTCCGCCCGAGTTGCTTGCGTCGCGTGTTCCCGCGGGGACGGAGCTTGACCTTCATGAAGGCCGCTGCTTTGTCAGCCTGGTCGGGTTCATGTTCCTCGATACGCGGGTTATGGAATTCCTTGTCCCGTTCCATGTAAATTTTGAAGAGGTGAACCTTCGGTTCTACGTCGTCCGCGAGACGGAGGGCGAGATCCGCCGCGGGGTGGTTTTTGTAAAAGAGATCGTGCCGCGGGCGGCTATAGCGATGATCGCCCGGAGGCTCTACGGCGAGCTCTACGAACGCTGGCGGATGTCGCACTTCCGCGATGCGCTCCATGTTCGTTACTCATGGGAAAAGGGCGAATGCCGCAACACGATAAGCGTCGAGAGCGGGGCAAACCTCGGCGTGCCAGGCGAGGGCTCGCACGAGGAGTTCATAATCGAACATTACTGGGGCTATACAAAACGCCGCGGCGGCCGGACGGACGAATACAAGGTGGAGCACCCGAAATGGGAGCTATTTGCCGCCGAAAGGCCGCACATCGACGTCGATTTCGGCTGCACCTACGGGCCGGAATTTGCGTTTCTCGGCGAAGAAAAGCCGTATTCGGTCGTCCTCGCCAAGGGGTCGGAAATCGCAGTTTACAAGGGCAAGTCTTTGAACTAATAACTTCAAACTGAAAACTGAAAACTGAAACAGATATTTGTAACAGTTATCAGTTTGAAGTTTTGAGGTAACAGTTTTTGTATGACACTTATCGGCATTGTGGCCATTGCGGAGAATTTTGCGATCGGGAAGGGCGGGAAGCTGCCGTGGCATTATCCGGCGGACCTGAGGTTTTTTAAAGAGACGACGACGGGCAATGCGGTGGTGATGGGGCGGACAACGTGGGCCTCGATCGGGCGGCCGCTGCCGAACCGGCTCAATATCGTGCTCAGCCGCAGCGGCAGCATCGAGCCGCAGCCGGGCGTAATTCTGCTCCGGAGCAAAGAGGAAGTGCTATCGCTCGCCGGTTATCTTAAGTGCGATGTGTTCATCATCGGCGGTGCGAAGACCTACGAGAACTTCGCCGATGTTATAGATAAATGGATCGTCACGGAGATCCCGGAAACGGTCGAGGATGCGGATGTTTTTATGCAGCGGGATTTTTTGCGGGGATTTACTTCCAGCGAAACGGTCGAGCTTGGCGAGGCCCTCCGGGCGAGCAGCTACGTTCGCGATTGACAAAGGTTGTATCATTTTCGGGTAAGGTTTTGGAGGTATCCGGATATGAGACGCGATGCGATATTGGCGAGGCTCGAGTCGGTCTGGCCGTGGCTTCTTCCGTTTCTGGCTGCGGTGATCGTCTATTCGCTTGTCAGCATGGTGACCGGAGGAATCTTCATTTTGTTTAAGATCGGCATTGCGATCGGCGTTTTTGTACTTCTTAGGCGAATGTTGCGTGGAGGTTAATGACTATGATGGGAGGCAGAAGCTGGGACGAGTGGATCGAGGAATATGCCGAAGGGCATCAGCACCCGGTAAATCGGCTGACGCACAGTTTTGGCATACCGATGATCGCCATTTCGATCCTGATGGTGCCGGTATGTTTCCTTGTTGCCGGGCTTTGGAAATTCGCACTCGGGCTTTTCATCCTCGGCTGGGTGCTTCAGTTCGTCGGGCACTATTTTGAAGGCAAGCCGCCGGAGTTTTTCAAAGACTGGCGTTTTCTCTTCGTAGGGCTGCGGTGGTGGTTCAAGAAGGTCGTCGGAATTAAGGGCTAAGTGCTAAGTTTTAGGTGATAGGTTTTGGTGCTGTCGGCTTGGGGGCCGGCAGCTATTTTTTTGATGGCGAAGGAACTCATTTTAGGTTTGGACGTCGGCTCGTCGAGCGTTCGCGGAGCGCTTTTTGATGGCGGCGGGCGGATGCTGAAGCGGACGTTCGTCAAAGAGGAGCGGCGGCTTGCGGCGACCCGCGATGGCGGTGCGGAGATAGATGCGGCGAGGGCATTGCGGCAGGTTGTCGGCGTCATCGATGCCGTGCTTGAGCGTGCGCCCGCAGGTGAGGTAACGCACGTCGCGGCGTGCACATTTTGGCATAGCCTTTTGGGCATTGACGCGAAAGGCAAGCCGACGACGCCGGTGTTCGGCTGGGCAGATAACCGCAGCCGCGGGCATGTCGCCAAGCTCCGGCGGCAGCTTGACGAGTCGGCCGTGCATCAGCGAACAGGAGCACATTTTCACTCGAGCTTTTGGCCGGCGAAGCTGCTGTGGCTCAGGGCCGAACACAAAGACATCTGGCGGCGGACGGCCCGCTGGTGCTCGCTCGGCGATCACCTGCAAATGCATTTTACGGGCGAGGCGGCGAGCGACGTCTCGATGGCCTCGGGCACGGGAATATTCGACCTGCGGCAGGGCATCTGGGATGCGGAGCTTGCGGGTTTTCTTAAGCTCAAGCCGGCGATGTTGCCGCCATTCGCTGCGGGCGGGATGGCATTTCCGCTTCTGCCAAAGTGGCGAAAGCGTTGGCCGCGACTTGCCGAGGCGAGATGGCTTCCGGCGGTCGCCGATGGTGTGGCGAACAGTGTCGGTTCGGGATGTATCGACGAGGCGCGAGCGGCACTGATGCTCGGGACAAGCGGTGCGGTCAGGGTCGTTTTGGACAAACCGCCGGAAAAGATACCCGACGGGCTTTGGTGCTATCGCGTTTACGCTCGGCGTTTTATCCTCGGCGGGGCGATCTCAGACGGCGGCGGGCTTTATGACCGGCTGATGCAGATCCTGCGGGTCGATATGTCCGACGCGGCGATCGGTAAAGAAATGGCGAAACGTGGTGCGGACTCGCATGGCCTGACATTTATGCCGTTCCTCGCCGGCGAACGAAGCACGGGCTACGATGAATTTCGCACGGGCGAGATCCGCGGGTTAACAATGGCGACGGACGCCATCGACATCCTGCAGGCGGCGATGGAATCGGTCGTATACCGGCTGGCCGAGATCTTCGGCCGCCTCGAGAGCGTTTGCCCGGTCCGCGAGGTCATCGCTTCAGGCGGAGCGATAACGGCCTCACCGGTATGGCCGCAGATGATCGCCGACGTCCTCGGCCGCGATATCGAGGTAAATTCCGAGCCCGAAGCCTCATTGCGCGGAGCGGTTTTGCTTGCACTGGAGAAGACTGGCAAAATAGAGCTTACCGACGGGCTTTCAGCAATTAAAACTAGAACAATTTCGTCTCATCCGACGTGCCACGCCGTTTACCAAAAAGCGCGGAAGCGTCACCGGAGCGTTTACGGATCGATCGAGAAAACCGACAAATGACAACCGCGACCAAACCGACCAAGAAAACCGACATCGACACACTTTGCATCAACACCATCCGCACGCTTTCGCTGGATGCGATACAGAAGGCGAACTCGGGGCATCCGGGGTTGCCGCTCGGGATGGCACCGGCGGCGTATGTGCTCTGGACCAAGTTTCTGCGGCACAACCCGAAGAACCCGAAATGGTTTGGCCGCGACCGCTTTCTGCTCTCGGCGGGGCATGGGTCGATGCTGATCTATTCGCTGCTGCACCTGACCGGCTACGACCTCGGGCTCGACGAGATAAAGAATTTTCGCCAGCTCCATTCGCGGACGCCCGGCCATCCGGAGAACATTTTGACGCCCGGAGTCGAGATAACGACCGGCCCGCTCGGCCAGGGCTTTGCCAATGGCGTCGGGATGGCGATGGCCGCGGCGCATCTTGCCGCCCGGTTCAACAAGCCCGGCCACCGGATAGTTGATGGCTTCATTTACGGCATTGTTTCGGACGGCGACCTGATGGAAGGCGTGAGTTACGAGGCGGCGTCGATGGCCGGGCATTTGCAGCTCGGCAGCCTGATCTATCTTTACGATGATAACCGGATAACGATCGACGGCTCGACCGATTTGGCTTTCTCAGAAGATGTGACGAAGCGGTTCGAGAGCTGCGGCTGGGCGGTTTCGACAGTCGAAGACGGCAACGACATCAAAGCGATCGAGGCGGCGATAAAGGCGGCGCAAAAGATAAAGGACCGGCCGAAGCTGATCCGCGTAAAGACAATTATCGGTTTCGGGATGCCGAAGCAGGGCACCTCAAAGGCACACTCAGACGCACCCGGCACCGACGCCGTAAAGGAGACGAAGCGGAACCTCGGCTGGCCGGAGAACAAGACCTTTTTTATCCCAAAGGAAGCCTTGTCGCATTTCCACTCGGCGGTGAAGGCGGGTGCAAAGCTCGAAAAGGAATGGGAAGCGGGCATCAAGAAATACGCAAAGGCATTTCCGGAACTCGGGAAGCAGCTAGCGACCATTCGCAAGGGCAATCTGCCCGAGGGTTGGGAAGTGGCCTTGCCGAAATTTGACGGCACCGAGGCCAAGGCGACGCGGGCTTATAGCGGCGAGGTGATCAACGCGATCGCCGGGACGATTCCGGCGATGATCGGCGGCTCGGCTGATCTTTCGCCATCGAACAATACGGTCATCAAAGATTCGAAAGATTTTCAGGCCGGAAGCTACCAGAACCGCAACATCCATTACGGCGTCCGCGAGCACGCGATGGGCTCGGCGATGAACGGCATGGCGCTCTTCGGGAGCGTGATACCGTTTGGCGGAACGTTTCAGACGTTTTCGGACTACATGCGGCCGGCGATCCGCCTGGCGGCACTCTCGCACCTTCAGGTGATTTACGTTTTTACGCACGACTCGATCGGGCTCGGCGAGGACGGTCCGACGCACCAATCGGTCGAGCATCTGGCGGCACTGCGGGCGATACCGAATCTTGTTTTGATCCGTCCCTGCGACGCACACGAAACTCGCGAGGCCTGGCGTGCGGCTCTGAAACGCGAGAATGGCCCGACGGCATTTGCCTTCTCACGGCAGAAGGTTGCACTCATCGACCGCAAGAAATTTGCCAAGGCCGACGGCTTGCACAAGGGCGGTTACGTCCTTGCCGAGGCCGCCGACAAGGCCGGCAAAAGAGCCGAGCCGAAGCTGATCCTGATCGCGACCGGTTCCGAGGTCGGGCTCGCGATGGAAGCACGCGAAAAACTCAATGCCGCCGGAACGCCGACGCGGGTCGTCTCAATGCCCTGCTGGGAATTTTTCGACGAGCAATCGGCGAAATATAAAGAGACCGTTTTGCCGGCAAAGGTAAAGGCACGGCTCGCGATCGAGGCCGGAGTTTCGATGGGCTGGGCAAAGTACGTCGGCGACGCCGGCGACACGCTCTGCGTGGACAAATTCGGCACCTCAGCCCCGGCCGAGGACGTCTTCCGCGACTACGGCTTCACGGTCGAGAACGTGGTAAAGATGGCGAAGAAGCTCGTTTAGACCTTTCTGTGTTCAGCAACGGCATCGCTGCCTCGAATGCTTCCTGCGTCGGTTCAGCGGTCATAGATCTCGCTTCGTTTGCCGATTTGGACGACGGTGACAATGAGTCGGTCGTCCTCGATCGTGTAGAGGATGCGGTAGTTGCCCTGCCGGACGCGGTAGCGTTCCTGGCCTGAGAGCTTTTCGCTGCCGGGGCCGCGTGGATCGGCGGCGAGAGCGTCGATCCGCTTGAGGATGCGTTTGACGTCCGCCTTCGGTATCGGCCGCAGGTCCTTGAAGACCGACCGCTTGAATTCGATCCTATATTTTGCCATCGGCCTTTAGCTTCGCGAGCATCGCTTCATACGAGATAACAGGTTCCTTCGCCCGGGCGTCAAAAGCAGCCAGGTCTTCCTGATCCTCGCGAAGGCTTTCCCTGAGAGCATCGTTCACGATGTCCGATATCGAGCGGCTGGTCGAGGCCGATTTGAGCTTGACCGCACGATGGATCGCCGGGTCAAGATAGATGGTCGATCGCTTTGTTTCCGTTGACATGTGAACATTATAACGGTGTGACGCTAAAACGTCCAGATGTTTTCGCGGGTTTACGCCGCCTTTCGCGCACTTACTATTCATGGCTTTAACCGGCCTGATATGCTATAAAAATGCGAAAATGGCTTACTCGCAGCGGGCAAATTGGCCCTTGCCTCGGCGTTCATCAATCCTTACATCAGATCAAGCATGAGACTCCGATTCACAATAACCCTCACATTCGTTCTGCTTTTGTTTCCGATGCTGGCTTTCTCGCAGACTGCTGAGCAGCTTGCGCGGGCGAAGGTGCTTTTTGATCAGGGGTTGGCGAACTACGAGCGAAGGCAATACGACGCGGCGATCGCGAATTACACGGAATATCTGAAGATCCGGCCGAATGAACCGACAGCGTGGTTCAACCGGGGTTTGGCTCACTACTATAAGACGCTGGCAAGCCCAAATGAAGCGGGCTACCGGCAAGCGGCGGCAGATGTTTCGCAGGCGATCAAGCTGGACAGCAAGCACGCTGTTTATTGGCACACGCGCGGCGGCATTTATTCGCATTTGATGGCGGTCGATTTTGCGCCTTCGCGTGATAGAGCGATCGCTGATTTCACACAGGCCATCCGGCTCGACCCGAAATATGCACCGGCTTTCCGCGAACGCGGCGTGGTTTACGAACGGGTAAACCGCAACCGCGAGGCTCTTGCCGACCTGAACACGGCGATCCGGCTCGATCCGACGAACGCCGTCGCCCATTACACCCGGGCAAAGGTCTTTGGGGCCCAAAAGAACTACGCCGCGGCCCGTCGCGATGCCGAGACGGCGATCCGGCTGGATCGGAACTACTCGGTCGCGAGGATCTACCTCGATTACATAAACAGCGAGGAGCGGAAGGCGAGTTCCGTCGCTCAAAAGCCGCAACCGACGCGGCCCGCTCCCGCTCGCCCGCGGCCGACCCCGGCGGCGATGCGTCCGCCGACTACCGCGGCAAAGCTGCCTGCGGAGGTGACGAGTGCAGCCGAGGCATTTCAGCTTGCGAGTGCCGCCGAAGCGGCTCGCAACCACCGACAGACGGTCGCCCATGCGAGCCGAGCTCTGGAGCTGTTGCCGATGGCCGGCCCAACGCAACCGCGGGATGACCTGATGCTCAGTGTTTTTATGGGTGCGCTCGAGATGAGGGCTCGGGCATACTCGGCTCTCGCCGACAACGCGAGATCAGATGCCGATTACGAGCGGGCGGCCAAGGCGACGATGGACGCAACCGTCCGCTACATGAATGCCGCCACAGCCGCGCTCGACCGCGACACGGGTTCTTCCGGAGCCGGCCTGATAAAGTCGTCGGTCGAATCCGGCAAGGCCGTCATCTATTGCACTTCGGGACTCGAGACGGCGAAGGAATGGGTCGATACGGTTGACCGGACGCGGCCGAACGTTCGGATCGACGCTTTCAAGGCAGTATTGACCATGGCGGGCGTCCGCGAGATCTGTGTGCAGGCTCACATAATGTATGCCGGCGACCAGGCTGGGCAGGCGATCTTGCAGATCGGTAACAAGGCGAAATACTATTCGGACGCTCTCGAAACACTCCGGAAAGCCATCGCGATGATGCCGAACTATGCCGCCATCTACAAGGAAAGAGCAAAGATCCATCGCCGTTTTGGGCGTGCGGACCTTGCCGTCGCAGATGAACAAAAGGTCCGCGAACTCGAGGCGGCTAAGAACCGTCCGAACTAACCGCAAGCAACTCGAGCGTTTTCTCATCCGGCGCGCCGTCGAAAAAAGCATCAAGGACCTGTTCGAAGACCGAGCCCGGCTCGGCGATCTGGGCAAAAAGCGTCATCGAGGAGCGGAGCTTCAATGTGTCGGTGCGGCCGAAGATCTCCTCTGCCGTTTTTTCGCGGTGTGCGAGGCAGGCCGCGGAGATCTCGCGAAGCCGCGGGCCGAGCACCCAGTGGGTAAGGTATTCGCGGGCTTCGTCAAGCGAGCCGATCGCGTACTTCCGAGCCATATCAGACTCCCCAAGTCCGGCGATCTGCGGAAAGATGTACCACATCCAATGAGTTATTTTTCGTCCGTTCTTTACCTCACCAAGCGCCCTTTCGTAGCTGCCGTGTTGGGCCTCGACAAAGCGTTGAAGGTTGAAGGGGTCATCGTCTTCCATATCATTTACTGCCGCACGCTTTCTCTTTCCAGCTTTCGATCTTTAGGTTCGAGTATTGGTCCATCGAGATCACGGCCTGAACATTTGCCGTTTTCCCGTTCGTCCTGGTGGCCATACAGAGCCTGAAAATTCGTTCACCGAGCTTCGGTTCGCGGTCCTCGGCCTTGAGGATGCGGTCGAGTGCGATCTGCTTACTTGTTTCGCTGCTCCGCTCTTTTACGGCGAAATCGGCTGCAAAACGTGCACCAACGTCATCAGTGCTGATCGCCTTAAAGCCGTCACTGCCGGCGCTTGCACGACAGGTCGAATTCCTCCAAACCAATAAAGTGAGGTTCGAGTACTGATCCATCGAAACGGTCGCCTGAACCTTCGATGGCTTGCCATTTGTTTTGACGGCGAGACAAAGGCGGAAGTCCCGTGCGCCAAGCATCGGTTCACGGTCCTCGGCGGCGAGGATCTGCTCGAGAGCGATATCCTGCTTTCTTTTTTTCCGCTCGTTCCTTCACGGCGAAGTCGGCGGCAAGGCGAACTCCGGCGTTCGAAATGTCCGTAGGCTTGAAATTGTCTGCCTGAGCGATGGCCGCTCCCGCGAAGGCAAGAACGATCGCAACCGCCCCGATCGCTCCGTGAAGGTGTTTGTTCATATTCACTATATTGCTCCTCAAGGCGATGACTGCTGCATTATTTCCCGGTCGTAAGAGAACCGATCCTGCGAAACCGTTGTCCACAATATCCCGCAAACCCGCAAATTCAAAAGAGCTCCCGAAGCGATCGCCGCAGGCCGGAGATCAGGTCCGAGCCCGGTTTGCCTGCAACGTCGGTGTTCAGCACAAAGAGAGTCGCGGTTTTCGACGCGGGGTCGAATTCTATATAGCTGATAAAGCCGTTCTGGTCGCCGCCGTGGCCGATCAGCTTTCGGCCATTTCTCTGGTCGATGAAAAAGATGAGGCCGATGTCGGTGGTGAAGCCGGGGTTGCCGTTAGCGTCGGTTTCAGCTTTCAATGCGGGCTGCCACATCTCCTCGAGTGATGAGCGCTTGAGGATGGTGTCGTAAGGCGTGCTGCCGCTGACTGACTGGCCGCCCGCTGCTCCCGTCACCCCTCCTTGGGCAGGAGGGGAGCCAAGCAAGAAATTCAAGTATTTGGCCATGTCGGCGACCGGGGCGTTGAGCCCGCTGTTCGAGACGGTGATGCCGGTGTCGGCGTCGAAGCGGCCTTCGGTCCGCTTGCCCTCGCGGATGAAATAGCTGTGCGAGCGGTGCGGCAGGAGGTGCGGCGGCGTTGTGTCGAAATAGCTGCTGTGCATCCCGAGCGGCCGGAGGATGTTCTTGTCGATATAGGCTTCGTAGGGCTCGCCCGAGACCTCCTCGATGATGCGGCCGAGATAGATGATGCCGGGATTCGAGTAGCTGAATTTCGTGCCGGGTTTGAAGAGCACCTCGGTGAACGGAAACATCGCAACGAGCTGCGACCACTCGGTCGGTTCGAACGGCTCCCAGGGTTTGTTATTTCGCCAGGGCCATGTGCCGCCGCGGAAGCCGCCCGAATGCGTCAGAAGATGGCGGATGCTTATCTCGTCCATCGAGCCGAAGGGGTTGTGTATCTTGCGAAGCTCGGGCAGGTATTTCGTTACGGGGTCATCGAGCTTGAGCAGGCCGCGGTCGCGGAGCTGCATTATCGCAATGCCGGTGAAGGGCTTTGTGTTCGAGGCCCAGTGGTAGATGGTCGCGGCATTTGCGGGCTGCTTCTTTTCAATATTCGCGAGGCCGTACTGCTCCTCGGCGATGACTTTGCCCTCGCGGATCACAACAAGGCTGCCGCCCGCGACGCCCGCCTTTTCGAGCTCGCTGCGAAAGCCCTGCCGAAGGGCGTCTGTCTTATCCGTTTGTGCGTGTCCGAGCGTCATTGTTAGCAAGATAAAAATTGCGAGCGTTAAAGATCTCATGAGTGTCTTGTGTCTGCCTACTTATGCTTGATGTCCACGACGAAGCGGGCCGGTTTCTCGAGCTCGAGCACACGATAGCCGTTTGGCGAGCCGACACCGGCGACCCACTCGACCTGGCCTTCGAAGTCGCAGGTGGACTTCAGCTCTAGCAGATTCGGCAGCTTTGGCACGAGCTCGCGAGAGCCGAGCGTCGGTTTGCCTTCATCGGTGTGTGCACGTGCCGGTTCAAAGCGAACCTGCAGCCAGCCGTCGCCCGCGAGCGGGACGACATCTCCCGCACCGCACGAGCGAACGGGCTTATCGATATATTCGAGGTGGTAGCCGGGGATCTCGTCGCCGGCAAATTCGAAGACGATCCGGTCAAAGCCCTCGTGGCGGCCGGTGCGGATCGCCTTGAGCACGGCAGCGTCTTTGATTGCCTTCCTTTTATCGATAATGCCTGTGGTGCCCTCAAAGTCGTCCTTTCCCGCCGGTACTTCGTCCTTTGGCGTCGGGCTTTGCTCAGCGACGGTACCGGCCTCTTCGGTGCGGCCGGAGGTGGCGGTCGCCGGTGCGGGTTGATCATTTGCGGCCGGCCGGCTCGGAGGCGAAGAGCATGCAGCAGCGATCAAGATCAGCGGAATCAGAAATCTCATGCCGAGGATTTTATCCGATATCGTTTGCGAATAGTGAATGGTGAATAGTGAATAGTGGAAAGTGGAAAGCGGACCGTGTGGAATGTAACCAAGCGAACGATCTGAACTTAGCGGCTTTGCTTCTTTGCGACTTTGCGTTGAAAAAACGTCTTTCCTTCGAAGAACTTAAAAGGGCTCAGATTCACGCACGGGTTTGGGCTGTTATACAATTGAGGGGAATGAGTACGTACGAGAATCTTTCTGAAACGCAGAAGTTTGCCTGCCGGGTGATCGCAGACCATGCCCGCTCGACGGCGTTTTCCATCGCAGACGGCATCTTGCCCGGAAACGAGGGCCGCAACTACGTCCTTCGCAAGATAATGCGGCGGGCGATCTACCATGGCCGCGAGCACCTCGGCTATACCGACCCGTTTTTCTACAAGGTCTGCGACTTCGTCGTTGATGAAATGCAGGCCGCGTTTCCGGAACTCGGCGTCCAGCGGGATTTATCGGCAAGATGGTCCGGCTTGAGGAAGAGCGGTTTGGCAACACGATGACCGTGGGCTTGGGCAGGCTCGGCGATCTTGCGATAACGCCCGAAACCGAGCCGAACGATGCATTGTTCTTAGGCATTGCAAAGCTCTATGACACCTACGGCACGCCGCGTGACCTGATCCGCGTTTTCCTTGAAGAGAAGGGACTCGTGCTTGAAGAGGACGAGTATAACGAGCGGTTCGACGCCGCTTTGCAGGAGCTGCAGAAGCAGACCGGCATTGGGCAGACGCAGCGGAAGAGCGAGATCTCGCCGATCTATGCCGAGTTGCTTGAGGCTGTCGGTGCCGCGAATTTTCGGGGCTATGATACGACGCGATGGGACGAATCCGAGGTCATCGGGATCGTCGTCGGTGATAAGCGCGTCGATCAAATGACCGAGGGCGAGGAAGGGCTGGTCGTTCTTCGTGACACACCTTTCTATGCCGAATCGGGCGGGCAGGTCGGCGATACGGGCGTGCTTTCTAACGCTGAAACGCGCCTCAAGGTGATGGACACGTTTTCGCCGCTCGCGGGGCTGATACTTCACAAATCAAAGGTCGAGAGCGGGACGCTGAAGGTCGGCGAAATCGTTGCGACCTCGGTAGATGAGTTTCGGCGCGATGCGACGCGGCGGAATCACACGGCGACGCATCTGCTCCACGCGGCGCTGAAAGAGGTGCTCGGCACTCATGTGAAGCAGGCCGGGTCGGTCGTTGCGCCAAATTATCTGCGGTTCGATTTTACGCACTATCAGCCGATGACCGCGGCGGAGGTCCGCGAGGTCGAGGACCTTGTCAATCGATACGTTCTTCAGAATGAGCCCGTCACGACGAACATGATGTCGCTTGAGGACGCGATGCGTTCCGGTGCGGTGGCGATGTTTGGCGAGAAATACGGCTCGGAGGTCCGCGTCTTGCGCGTCGGCGACGGCAAGTTCTCGATGGAGCTTTGCGGCGGTACGCACGTCCGGGCGACCGGCGATATCGGCAGCTTTAAGATCACGTCCGATGAGGCGATAGCCTCGGGCGTCCGCCGCATCCGGGCGATAACGGGCTTTGATGCCTTTGAGCGTTTCCGCGAGGACGAGGTGCTGATCGACCGTTCGCTCGAGGCGCTCAAGACGCAGCGGGACAACCTGCCGTCGGCGATCGAGCGGCTGCAGGAAGAGGTCAAACGGACGCGGAAGGAGATCGAGGAACTGAAGCTTAAGATCGCGACCGGAGCCGCGGGCAATGGATCGGCCGGCGGCGCTGAGGCTCGGGAGATCGGCGGCGTAAAGGTACTCGCAAAGATCGTTGACGGGCTTGATGCCAACGGCCAGCGGCAGCTTTCGGATACGCTTCTCGCGAGGCTGAAGTCCGGCGTCGTTGTGCTCGGCCGCAAGGATGAGGGCAAGGCGAGCATTATCGTCCGCGTCTCCGCCGACCTTACTGATAAGGTCAAGGCCGGGAACATCGTCAAGGAGATCGTGCCGCTGCTCGGCGGCCGCGGCGGCGGGCGTCCCGACATGGCCGAAGGCGGCGGGCCTGATGCCGACAAACTCAGCGAAGCGATCGATGCCGCTTACGCATCGATAGAGAAGATGGCATCGTAACCCTTTTTATTGCAACGTTTTTGGGCCCGGCGGCGTCGTAGTATCAATAACAGATACAGACGAGGCCATATGATAGTCCAAAGAATCGCAACATTTTTGCTTGCGGCATTCTTGATCGGGATGCCGTTTTTTATTTCTGTCCAGCCGGCCAATGCCGAAGCCGGCAACGCTCCGAGAGCGGATGACAGGATCGAACAATTCATCGGCACCTACCGCCGAGAATTCATCGGTTCGAGCGGGCGCGTCGTCGAGCTTCTCGACCTTAAGCCCGACCTAACCGCATTGATGACCGGCGACTACGAGAATCGCGGAAATGTGGTTCGCACCGGACACTGGACGTACGCAAGAAGCCGTGTGATCGTCACATTTGCGCCGATCGATATCGGCGGGACACCGATCGTTCTTGAGTTTTCGCGGACGGGCGGCTGGTGGTTCCGTTCGGGCGACGATCTAAAGCTCCGCGAGGCAACACCTTCGGGCTTTGCTGAGGAAGGCGCGGTCTATGAACGAATTAACAATGGTTAAATTTTCAGTCCGGGGCAACTTTTTGGCGCTTTCGAACGTTTAAAGGTTGTAGCGAGGTTCTTTGATCGCCGCGCCTCACCGCTAGCTGTCATAAATGCGTGAAGCGCGGTGTTTTTGTCTCTAGGGAGAATTGTCGGAGCGTGAACGATGTATGCGGGAACACAGATCGGGCGTTATGAGATCCGTTCCAAGATCGGCGAGGGCGGAATGGGCGAGGTTTATTCGGCGCTCGACCACGAGCTTGACCGTAACGTGGCGATAAAGCTCCTGCCCTTCGAATTCACGGTTGACGAAGACCGCCGCAACCGCTTTCGCCAGGAAGCCCGGGTCGTCTCCGCCCTCAATCATCCGAACATAATCACCATCTTTGAGATCGGCGAGGACGAGCACGGTAGCTATCTGGCGACGGAACTCGTCGAGGGCAAAACGCTTCGTGAAGTTCTCAAGACCGAATCGCTGACGCTCGTGCGAATGCTCAAGATCATCGAGCAAACGGCCAATGCGCTGGTTGCTGCCCATCAGGCGCACATCATCCACCGCGACATCAAGCCGGAGAACATAATGGTCCGGCAGGATTCGATCGTAAAGGTGCTCGACTTCGGCCTGGCGAAATCAAAATACGCTCTCGGCGAGGGCGCCGACGCGAACAAGACGCTTCCGGGAACGGTGATGGGAAGTGCCCGTTATATGTCGCCGGAGCAGGCCCGCGGCCACGAGGTCGATGAGCGGACGGACATCTGGAGCCTCGGCGTCGTGCTTTACGAGATGCTGATCGGAAAGGCACCGTTCGATGGCGAAACGACGGCCGATACGATCGCGGCGGTGGTTTACAAGGAGCCCGTGCCGCTCGTGGACCACCTGCCGAACATACCGCCGGAACTGACCCGGATCGTCCGCAAAGCTCTGCAGAAAGACCGCGAGGAACGCTACCAGAGCGTTAAGGACTTTGCGCTCGACGTCCGCGAGCTGCTCCACGAGCTTGAGCACACGAACAGCGGCCGGCGGAGCGGGCACACGACATCTTCGCCCGATTTTAATGAGAACCCGACGATGCTCCACCGGACGGTGAGCGGCAATCACCCGACCGGGAACGCGACCGTATTAACAAGCGTGCCCTCGCATGGCGGCGGTCCGCAGCGTAGCTTTTCGCTCAAGCGGACGGCCGGCGTCGCGGCGGCACTTTCGCTGCTTGCGCTCATTGCGGCCGGGTTCTATTCATATCTCGGCAACGAAGAGCGACAGGCGGAAACGGCGTTCATCAAGCCGCAGATCTCGCGGATCAACACGGACGGCCGCGTCGCGCTTCCGGCCATTTCGCCCGACGGAAAATATATTGCATACGTAAGCGGCGAGATCGGTAACCGCAGCCTGGTCGTAAGGCAGGTCGCGACCGACAGCACGATAACGCTCGTCCCGGCGACGAACTTGGTTGTGAAGTCGATCTCGTTCTCGCCAAGCGGTGACCATGTTTACTTTACGCAGACGAGCAGCGATTTCAGTATCAGCACGCTTTACCAGGTGCCGACGCTCGGCGGTACGCCAAAGCGGCTGGTCGAGGACGTTGACAGCCCGGTCGCATTCACACCGGACGGCAAGCGGTTCGCTTTCATCCGGCATATACCGAAAACGAATGCGGACACGATCTATTTGGTCGATACCGAAACGCTTGAGCTAGAGGAATTTCTCTCGACGCCGGCGACCGAATACAACATGTTCGTTTTCCGGTTGGCCTTTTCGCCGGACGGCAAAAAGCTTTTGGCGGGCGGCGGCATCCGGCAGAGCGGATTCCTGATGAAAACGGACGTGGTCGAGATCGACGTCGCGACCAAGAAGCTTCGGCCGCTAAACAGGCGTGAGTTTCAGATGGTGACGAACTTCGGCTGGCTGGAAGATGGCTCCGGCTACGTTTTCACCGCACGGCCGACGCAGAACGATAATGTTCAGATCTGGCTCGCCTCGTATCCCGAAGGCGAACTGCACCAGGTGACGAACGACCTGAACGACTATGCCGACCTCGGCATCTCGGGCGACGGCCGGACGATGGTGACCATCAAGGGCGACGCGACGGGTTCGCTCTGGAGAATTCCTGCAGCCGGTAATGCGCCGGCTCAGATCACCTCCGATGGACGCGCCGTTGAGGGCAAGGCCGGCGTGCTCGCGACCCGCGACGGCAAGATAATTTACACCCGCAACGAGGGCAAAACGGCCCAGCTCTGGCAAGCGGATGCCGACGGAAAGAACGCGGCCGTGCTTTTTGCAGATACCGGCTTCGCGGTCGATCCTGCACTTTCGCCGGACGGCAAGACACTGGTCTTCAATTTGCAGAAAGACCGCCGTTCGCGCATCTGGCGGATCAATGCCGATGGCTCGGGCCCGGCGCAGTTGACGGCGGATGAAGCGAACACGCTCGACCTGATGCCGCAGATAACTGCCGACGGGCGAAGCGTCATTTTTCAACGGCAGGCCGAGGGCGAGGAGCGGTTCAAGCTGATGCGGGTGCCGATCGAGGGCGGGCCGGCAGAGATTTTCTACGAGCACGAATCGCGGGGCGTTTTTCACCCGCGGATGTCGCCGGACGGCAAGCGGATGGCGTTCGTCACTTACGACCTTGCGAACTTTGAAAAGCGGCTGCACATTGCTGCGATCGAGGACGGAAAGGTGAAGGCGATCGAGCGCGACATCGAATACAACCTGATCAACAATTACGTTTGGTCGCCGGACGGTAAGGAACTAACGGTGCTGACCAACCGCGGCGGGGCGATGAACCTTTGGCGGCAGCCGATCGATGGCTCGCCGGCGACGCCGATCACGGATTTCAGCTCCGGGCTGATCTTCAATTTCAGTTGGTCGGCGGACGGCCGCGAGCTGCTCGTCGCACGCGGGAGCATTAATAACGACCTGATCCTCATCAAAGACGGCCTGCGGGAAGCCGCCGATGTTTCGCTCCGCCGGGCCGGCCCACGCGAACGGTCTTAGCTCGCAATTTGGGCGACGTTTGTGAGAAGCCGCTCGACCTCTTCCTCGGTCGTATAAAGGCTGATGCCGGCACGGACCAATCCCTGTTGGCTTATGCCGTAACGCTCGACGACCGTCGATGCGTAGAAATCTCCATGCGAAATGTAAATGCCCGAGTCGATCAGACGTCGGCTGACCTCGCTTGAGGGCCGGTCGCCGACGGTGAATGAGACGAGCGACGTCCGCTCAGCCTCGGGGCCGGGGCCGTAAACCCGAACGCCGGGAATGGCCGAGAGCCCGTGCCAGAGCCACTTGGTAAGTGCGTCATCTTTGTCGTGCATCTTATGGAAAGCATCGGCAAGGCGTTCCCGCCGCGTCGTCCCCTGGCCGAGCGAGGCAATAAAATCGACTGCCGCTCCGGCTCCGACGATCGACTCGTGGCTCTGCGTTCCGGTCTCGGCACGGTCGGGTGCGTTGTTTGGCGAAGGGGCGAGCTTCGGGAAATCGGCCTTCTCAAGAAGCGCACGCCGGCCGAAAAGAATACCGATGTGCGGGCCGTAAAATTTATAGGCCGAGCAGGCGAGGAAGTCGCAGCCGATGGCCGTGACGTCGATCAGTTTATGCGGGGCGAAGTGAACGGCATCGACGAAGCTGAGGGCTCCGGCTTCGCGAGCCATCCGGCAGACGGCAGCAACGTCTGTAATGGTTCCAATGGCGTTCGAGGCGGCGCCGATGGCGACGAGCCGCGTGCGTTCATTTAGCAACGCGGGAAGCTCATCGAGGAGCAGCGTCCCGCTCTCAATATCCATCGGCAAAGTGCGGACGATCATTCCGCGCTCCTTCTCAAGCGATCGCCAGGTATCGACATTGGCGTGGTGATCGAGTTCGGTAACGACCAGCTCGTCGCCCGCCTGCCAGCCGCGGCCGAGAGCACGGGCGAGGTGAAACGTTAGGGTCGTCATATTTTGGCCAAAGACGACCTCATCCGGTGACGAATTGAAGAAGTCGGCAAACGCCGCACGCGAATTGGCGATCAACGCATCGGTCTCGTCGCTGGTCGGGAAGCCCCAATGTGTGTTGGCATTATGGTTGTAAAGGTAATCGTTCATCGCCTCGACTACCGGCCGCGGGATCTGCGTCCCGCCGGGCCCGTCGTAATAGGCGACGGCGTGGCCGTTGTGTGTGCGGGCGAGTGCGGGAAAGTGCTCGCGGATCCCGGAAAGAGAGAACGTCGTTTCGGCGGCTGTGGTGTTCATTGTTTTGATCGGTTCGGGTGCAGGTTCTCGATGGAAACACTTTAACCGAAGGCCCGCTTTGCACCAACCGCCTATGCGAAAGAGGCTTACATTTCGGGCGGCGATTGGGATATGCTAAGCGGATATGGCAAAGGCTGAGGCAGAGGAAGCTGCGGCAAATGAGATCATCTCGAGCGATCCGGCAACGGGCCGCGAGGTCGGGCGGGTTCGCGTAACGACGCCGGATGAAGTGCGCGAGGCGGTCGAGCGTTCGCGGCAGGTTTTCCACATGTGGAAAACGACGAGCTTTGCCGAGCGGCGGCGGCTGGTGATGCGGGCCCGCGAGGTGATCCTCGATGAAATGGAAGCGATCGCCGAGCTGATCTCGGCCGAATCGGGCAAGCCGAAGGGCGAGGCCATTGCGCTTGAGATCGCACCGGTGCTCGACCTGATGCAGTGGATCGCACGGAGCGCGGAAAAGATGCTTCGGCCGCGGCGGATCGGCATCGGGCTTTTCGGTTTGCTCGGGCGGTCGTCGAAGGTGGTCTATCACCCGCTCGGCGTTGTCGCGATCATTCCGGCGTGGAACTATCCGTTCTCGATCCCGCTCGGCGAGGCGGTTATGTCGCTGATGGCTGGGAACACGGTCGTGATAAAGCCCTCGGAGCTGACGCCGCTGACCGGCGTAAAGATCGGTGAGATATTTGAGCGTGCCGGCTTCCCGAAAGATGCTGTTCAGATCGTAAGTGGTGCGGGCGAAACGGGTGCCGCACTTGTCGAAGCCGCCCCGGACAAGATCGCCTTTACGGGCTCGGTCGCGACCGGACGAAAGATCGCCGAGGCTGCGGCACGGAACCTGACTTCGGTCGTGCTCGAACTCGGCGGAAAGGACCCGATGATCGTTCTCGCCGATGCCGACCTTGAGGCGGCAGCCAATGCCGCCGTCTGGGGAGCCTTCTGCAACGCCGGGCAAAATTGCGCATCGGTCGAGCGGCTTTACGTTCACGAATTGATCGCCGAGGAGTTTACCCGCCGGATCATCGAGAAAACTAAGAAGCTTAAGGTCGGGCCCGGCAGCGACCCCGATGTCTCGGTCGGGCCGATGTCGTCCGAGCGGCAGATCCGGATAGTCGAGCGCCACGTTGATGACTTTCGCGAAGCGGGAGCGGAGATACTCACGGGCGGGGAAAGGAGAGCGGACACTCTTGTCCGCATGAGCGTCGCTTCGACGCGAACAAGCGCTAATTGCGAAGAAGCCTCTGTGGGCACGGATGATCTCGCCGGAGGAACCGGCGATGCGGACAGGAGTGTCCGCGCTCCGCTCATCTTTGAGCCGACGGTGATCACCGGTGCGACGAACGACATGCGGCCGATGCGGGAGGAGACCTTTGGGCCAACGCTGCCGATCTGCACTTTTGCGACCGAGGAAGAAGCTATCGCCCTTGCCAACGATACGGAGTTTGGCCTGACGGCGAGCGTCTGGACACGCGACATCGCCCGCGGCCGCCGCATCGCCGAACGCATTGAAGCAGGCACCGTCTGCATCAACGAACACCTCTACACCCACGGCATCGGGCAAACGCCTTGGGGCGGGTTCAAAAACTCCGGCCGCGGCCGCACGCACGGCCTCGAAGGCCTGCTCGAACTCGTTCAGCCGCAGCACATCCACACCAACCGCATCACGCTCCTGCCCGACGCCTGGTGGATGCCGTACTCGCCGACGGCACTTGAGACCTTCCGCGGCTTCGCAACCAAATTTGCCACGGGCTCCGTGCTCAAGACCGCAACGCTTTTACCGCAGCTCTGGAAACGCATCAAGGAACTGAGAAGAAAATGACCGAGAGAATGCCGGCAATATTTTTCGGCCACGGAAATCCGATGAATGCCCTTGCGGAGAACGAGTACACGCGGGCGTGGCGGAGCATCGGCGAAGCGATGCTGCGGCCAAAGGCGGTGCTTTGCATTTCGGCCCATTGGTACGTGCCGATGGTTGCGGTTACCGCGATGGAGCGGCCGCGGACGATACATGATTTCGGCGGGTTTCCGCGGGAGCTTTTTGAGGTCGAATATCCGGCACCGGGCTCGCCGGAGCTTGCTGAAAGAGTGCGGGAACTGATAGGCGGCGACGTTGCCGCTGACACCGGAACCTGGGGGCTTGACAACGGCACATGGTCGGTTTTCTGCCACGTTTTTCCCGAGGCGGACGTGCCGATCGTGCAACTCGCGATCAACCGGGCCGAGCCGCCGGAGTTTCACTACGAGCTCGGCCGCCGGCTCTCGCCGCTAAGGGACGAAGGCATTCTGATCGCGGCGAGCGGTAACATTATCCATAATCTTCACGCCTACGCCTGGGGGCGGCAAGATGTCGAGCCGTTCGATTGGGCCGTGCGGTTCGAGCAACAGGCCCGGAGCCTGATCGAACGCGCGGAGCACGGGCCGCTCGTCGATTATCAAAAGCTCGGTGAAGATGCCCTGCTTTCCGCTCCGACGCAAGACCATTATCTGCCGCTGCTCTACGTGCTCGGCGCCGCCCGCGAGGACGACGCCGTTTCATTCCCCGTCGCGGGATTCGACGGCGGTTCCATTTCGATGTTGGCAGTTCAGTTCGGGCTCGGCGAACGGTTGGGCGGATAGTTTTTTAACTATCTGAATGCGGGGCGACGGGCACCGAACCAAGAGCCAATTAAGGCGGAGATTGGGATCGCGATCGCCGAGACAAGCCAGCCGGTTCCCACACCGGAGGAGATTCGTTCCATACCGAGTCCCGATACAAAATAAAGCGACATGGCAGTTGCCGGCAGGCTCAGGATCAGTGCGGCAACAAGAAAATTGACCGGAAAACGGCGAACCAATAGGAAAGCACCAACGCCGAATACGAGCACGTCGGTGATGTTGAAAAGAGGAAAAAAGGAATAGACCAACTTCACAGCACCAAGCAACAAACCGGCACCGGAAAAAACGAGCGAGCTTTGTAATGCAGAAGCCATCCGGATAACTCTGCACCCTATCACAACTTGCCCATCTGGCCAAGAAAAATCTGACGGCGAAAGATGACTGCGGAAGGAGCATTCCCTCCGCAGTCTTTCTTTGTGAATTGATCTAGGTCACTTCGCAACCGCCACGCGGAGGTACGTTGCCGGGATGACCGTCTTGCCGGTGCCGTTGCCGCGGTTCTCTTTTTCGAATAGTTCTGTGAGTTCGGCGGCGAGTTGTTCTTCCTTGCCGTTTGTGGCGGCGGCGTCAAAGGCGTTCATCGTCGGGCCGTAGTAGCGGCGGAAAGTATCGACGAAACCGGCGGGCGTGCCGTCAAAACGAAATGTAAATGTGTCGCGTGCAAACGAGATGTTTTCTGCGGCGGCACCGGCGGCCGTGAAGCGTTCAATGACGTGTTCCTCAACGCCCCACGTCATCGGCGAGACGAAACCCTCGGGCGGCGGCGGCGAATAGGCCGACGAGATACGTAGTATCTGTGCGACCAGCGTCGGGTCGTTGGGGATCCAGTTGCCCATAAAGACGCGGCCGCCGGGCCGTGCGGCTCGGTACATCTCTTTCGCAACGTCGCCGGGCCGCGGTGCGAACATCGCCCCGAAGACGCTCATAACGAGGTCAAAGCTGCCGTCGGCGACCTCGCCGAGCGTGGATACATCGCCTTCCTGAAAGCGGACGTTTGCGAGGCCCGCTTCCTCGGCTCGCCGATTGCCGGCGGCGACCAGATTGCTCGCGATATCGACGCCGAGGACGTCGGCACCGCGTTTGGCGGCGGGTATTGCGGTCGTCCCATCGCCGCAGCCGAGGTCAAGGACCTTTGTTCCGCTGCCGATGCCGAGGCTTTCGACCACGGCCTCGCCGCTCTCGCGCATGCTTGTGGCGATGCGTGTGAAATCACCCTTTTCCCAAAGTGCTTTGTTTGCGTTCATTTCAATTCTCCATTAACCCGGGCTTAAATTTTGTGGGGCCATGTTCCCGATGATACAAAAGACGCTTTTCGCCGGCGGAAGCGGACATGCAGCGGGCGTAGTATAATGAACTTTTCGAAAAAAGGGAGATAAACTATGGAAACAATAAAGATACTTGGGATCGCCGGAAGCATCAGAAAGGCCTCGCTCAACCGTGCGGCGCTTCGTGCAGCGGCGGAGTTCCTGCCTGAGGGTGCGGAGCTGACTACGTTTGAGATAGACGAAATACCGCCCTTTAACCAGGATAGCGAGGCGAACCCACCGGTGGTGGTTGCGGACCTCAAGTCGGCTATCCGCGATGCGGACGCGATACTTTTCGTCTCGCCGGAGTATAACTATTCGATTCCCGGTGTGCTCAAGAATGCCATCGACTGGGCGTCGCGGCCCTATGGCGACAGTGCCTGGGATGGCAAGCCGGCGGCGATCATGGGCGTTTCGGGCGGTGCGCTCGGCACGGCGAGAATGCAGTATGACCTCCGCAAGGTGATGGTATTTCTGAATATGTATCCGCTCAACCGGCCGGAAGTGATGATCGGCAACAGCGGCGAGCGGTTTGACGACGAGGGCAATCTGACCGATGATTCAACGCGGAAGATAATGGCGAAGCAGCTTGCGGCACTCGTCGAGTGGACACGAAAGCTGAAGAAATAGATGGGAAGAAGATCGGCGATAGTTAAAGAGATCACGGAGCGGCTCTCGATGCCGCGGGTGCAGATCTCGATAATTCTTGCTCTAACGGCTGGCTCCGCCTTTATGGTTTCGGCCGTTTTATTGCGGCTTGATGTGACCGAGATGGCTCTCCGCTATCCGCTCGCCGTTATCGCCGGATACATCACTTTTCTCATTCTGCTCCGCATCTGGATCTGGCTTAATACTGAAGAGCCGCTCGGCGACCCGGACTTTGACGGCGGCGGCGACCTGACGCTCGCGGTGATGGACGGGCTCGACGATATCCGTATCGGCGGGTCTGCGGGCAGGACATTTGGTGGCGGCGGTGATTTTGCCGGTGCCGGTGCGGGCGGCGATTGGGGCGATGCGAAGTCCGTTCCTATGCCGGTCGGGTTTTCATCGGGCGGAAGCTCGTCCTCGCTTTCCACTGGTTCAAGCTCGGGAAGCGGGCTCGGGAGCTTTGACTTTGACCTCGACGATGGCCTTGCCCTTCTGTTGGTCGCGGCCATTCTGATCATCGCTTTTTCGGCGATCATCTACGTTGTTTGGATCGCCCCGATCCTTTTTGCCGAGCTGCTCATAGATGCGGCCGTCGTCGGCTCGCTCTACAAACCCGTCAAGAACATCGAGCGTACCCACTGGCTGCTGACGGCGCTAAAAAAGACCGGAATCCCGGCCCTTGTCGTCCTCATACTTTTTGCCGTCGCCGGCTTTATAATGCAGGCCGCTGTACCGGAAGCCGTAACCATCGGGGAATTTTTCCGGGCGGTGGTTGGATAAGGCAATTATGAGAGTTCGCCGGCGGGTGCGGGTTCGGTGGTTGGTTCGGCGATTTCGCGGCGGTATGTTTTGATCCAGAGGATGTGGATGGTGACGCCGAGGGCGATGGCGACGAGCAGAAGGCTGACCCAGAGTTTTGCGGAAATGATCCAGATGCTGAATCCCATCGAGGCCCACAATAAGGATAACGTGCTCACCTTTTGCCGGACAGACATTCCGCCGCCCGATCTGTAATTGCGAATGTATCCGCCAAGCCAGCGATTATTCAGCAGCCAAGAATGGAAACGTTCGGAGCTGCGGGAATAGCAGTAAGCCGCCATTAGCAGGAAAACGGTCGTCGGCATCAGCGGCAAAAAGATGCCCAGCACCCCAAGGGCGACGAAGAGGGTGCCCGCAAAGATCAGTATTGCCTTTCTGATATCCATCGCTGCTTTCGGAGATTATACCAATTTTAAACGCGAAAAATTAAATCGATATATGCCACAAGACGCAATGACACCGAACTTTTTGCCTCTGAGCCCGGTCGAACTCGGTTCGGCGGAACAGGCGAGCCGGGCCTCGGGTTTTCTTGATCTAATGAACCGGCGGCGGACGGTGCGGGAATTTTCGCCGCGGGATGTGCCGATCGAGCTTATTGAAAAGGCGGTCGCGACGGCCGGAACGGCGCCTTCGGGGGCGAATATGCAGCCGTGGCGGTTTGTCGTTGTCCGCGATGCGGAAGTGAAAAGGAAGATACGCGAAGCGGCCGAGAAAGAAGAGCACGAAAGCTATAACAGCCGGATGAGCGAGAAATGGCTGCGACGGCTTGCCCCGTTGGGCACGGACGAGAACAAGCCTTTTCTGGAGATCGCACCGTACCTGATCATCGTCTTTCGCATCACGTCCATCGAAGAAAATGGCGAGACGGAGCCGACGTATTACTCGCAGGAATCGGTTGGGATTGCGGTCGGGCTGCTGCTCGCCGCTCTGCACAACATGGGCCTCGCAACGCTGACCCACACACCAAGCCCGATGAAATTTTTGCAAGAGATACTCGGCCGCCCGCGCAACGAAGTGCCCTTCGTCCTCATCCCGGTCGGTTATCCGGCCGAGGATGCCCGCGTTCCCGACATCAAGCGAAAACCGCTTGAGGAGATAATGATCATCGTATAGCTGGCACTGGCCCTTAAGCAGACATCAACCGTGCGAACTCTCCGCGGATCGGCGATATCTCGCCGCCATCGTAGAATCGCAGCAGAGCATCAGGCGATACTCCGGCCCGGTAACTCACGAGCAGTTCGTCCGGGTCATATTCGACGCCGACCGGATTGACCTCGAAGCCCGTTTTCATGAAAGCACTTGCCTCCTCACCCGAACTCAAAAGATCGACCTGAAACTCCATCTGATTCCCGTCGGGGTCGGCGTAATACATAGACACGGTAATGCCGTGGTGAATGCACCAGTAGGGCGAGATGCCTCTCGCCTTCAGCAAAGCATAATTCTCCAACAGGTCGCCAATGCCCTCGAGCGTATAGCCGACATGGTCAACGCCAATCGCATCGCTCTTTTCGATCGCTCCGCCGTCCGGCTGCAAAACGTTCATATCGGCGAACGCAAAACGATGATGCTCGTCGTCGTAGGTCATGAACGCAAGTGCCGGGTTCTTAAACTGAATGCGAGCATCGAAAACGGTCGAGTACCATTCCAGCATTTCTTGAAAACGCCGAGTGCGGTAAACGATGTGAGCGAATCTCGTAGGGCGTGCGATTTTCATATTTTCCTCCATTTGGTGTGCACGAGTTCGGGCTGATCTGACCTATTTGGAGATACGGTTGAGCGTACGCCCGGCGACCTGAACGCCAGAAACGTTGCCGTTCACAGGGTTGAGATTGAATGTCACGATAGAGATTCCGCGCCACCGTTGCTCCCACTTCACGTTGAATGCATCGACCTGTCGATGTTCGAGTTCTCCGACGGGCTTACCGTTTATCATCAGACGAAGTTTTTCGTTTGAAAACCTGACCTCGATCTCGCCTATAAAGTCGTCGCGGTAACGCCCCGCATATGCGGACAGAGGCCGGCTCGGCTTCGTATCTTTCAGGTTCGCGGCGAGCTGTGCGCTTGATTGCTTTTCAGCATTCGCTTCGAGCTCGTCGTACATCTTTTTGAATTCCACGCTCCAATCGCGGCCCTTCGGATCGTCGAAACCGAAGACGTCAAACACCTTGTAAACGAGTGCATGCCTGAGCTGGGTCTGATCGATATTGCCAAAGACGTAAACGCCGACCTTTTTGTCCCTAAGCAAACCAACTATCGCGGTCCTGCCCGCAAGGCTACCCGTGTGGATATCAGCCTTCAGCCCGCGGTAATCGTGCTGAAACCACCCCAGACCGTATGTCGCCCAGTTTGGTTTCAGAATGCTATACGTCGGATACGCGGCAGGCGTCGTCATAACTTGCGGGCGAAAGATCTCGTTCAATATTGTTTGGCTAACGAACGGCTTGCCGTCCACCCTGTGGTTATTCAACAAGAAGTTCATCCAGATCGCCATATCGTCGGAGGTTGACCAAACCGAGCCCGCCGGGCCGATCTCATCGGCATACATTTCGGGAATGACCTCGACCTTGCCGTCGATCCTGTAATGAGCCGACGAACGGTTTGCGTAGCTTAGTCCGCCGCGGATCGTCGCAAATGTGTTCTTCATTCCAAGCGGCGCGAATACTCGTTCCATCATGAACCGCTCCCACGTCATTCCCGAGACCTTTTCGATGATCTTGCCCGCGACCAAATACATTACGTTCTGGTACACAAACCCGCCGCGAAATGGATATACCGGCGAAACGTGCTGCATTCGTCTGAGAATTTCATCGCTTGAATAATCAAAGGCCCACGCCCACAAAATGTCGGTGTTCGGCATACCGGCGTTGTGTGTGAACAGGTCGCGCACCTTTAGCTGGCTCGTGATATAGGGGTCGTTGACCCTGAATCCAGGAAGGTGGTCGATGACGTTGTCGTCCCATTTGAGCTTGCCTTCGTCAACAAGCAATCCCATCGCGACGGCGGTCATCGCCTTGGTCGTTGACATCGCGCCAAAGAGCGTTCGGTTGTCAACGGCCTCGGGCTTACCGATATCGCGAACGCCATAACCCTTTGAGAGCAGGACTTTGCCATCCTGAACGACAGCGACCGAAATGCCTGGAATGTCCCACGTTTTCTGTGCTGCTCCAATGTATCGGTCAAGCTCGTCAACTCGAGGTTGGGCAGTCTGCGCATTCGCAGTAAAAGCGAACGCGACTGTCATTGTCATCAGCAAAAGGAATGTAAGTTGTTTCGTCATATCGTCGTTCTCCGGCCTACGCTATTTAAACCGTCATCGTAAATCCTCCGTCCGGTGTAAGAGTAGTGCCAGTTATGTAGCTTGCTTCGTCGGAACAAAGGAACAAGATCGCGGACGCGATCTCTTCCGGCTTGCCGACGCGTCGGACGTGGACCTGCGGCACCATGGCATTATCGAAAGGCTCGTCGCCGATGATGCCGCGGATCCGTTGGTGCATCGGCGTATCAACAAACCCCGGGCAGACGATGTTTACTCTGATTCCGTGCGGTGCGAGCTCGGCGGACGCGCTTGTCGTCAAGCCGACCTGTCCGTGCTTCGAAGCGACATATGCGGCTCCTGACCCGAAACCGAGAAAAGAGTTCACCGAGCCTACATTGACTATCGCTCCGCCGTGCCCGCCATCGAGCATCGCTCGTGCCTCGTATCGCAGACATAGATAGTTACCTTTCAGGTTGATGTCGAGGACCTTGTCCCAGTCATCTTCCTCGAGATCGACAATGTTCGCGATCCTGCCTTCGATGCCGGCATTATTCACCGCGTAATCGAGCCGTCCAAACGTCGCGATAGCGTGAGCCACCATCTTCTCGACGTCCTGAGCATTGGACACATCGGTCTTGATAGCAGTCGCTTTCCCGCCAGCGGCCTCGATCTCAGCCACCAGCGTGTCGAGCTCCTCTTGCCGTCTGGCCGCAAGCACTACGCTCGCCCCCTTGGCGGCAAACGCCGTGGCCGTCGCCCTCCCGATCCCGCTGCTCGCTCCAGTTATCAGTGCAACTTTATCTTTCATAATTAGCTTCCTTTCGTTTGCTCATTGATCACCTTATCGCGATAGGGTTGATCCACGCCTGCACGCTGCCGGTTATCCGCGTCGGGCCTAGGGTGAAGAACGACTCCCAGGCTTTGTCTCGTGCCATCTCGTCAAGTTTGAGGTTTTCGAGAATGTAGATCCCATTTTCGGCGAGAAGTATCTGATGAACCTCATAGAGTCCCGCATCCTTTTCAAATGGGATCACCTCGAAATTTGCTGTGTCAGCACCGACCGCGGCAACGCCCAGCGAGGCGAGATAGCGGGCTCCTTCACGGCCGAGGCCGGGATTAGCCGCGATGAATCGCTTGTCGTCCTTGCCCAAAAGGCTCATCCATCCTGTATAAAGTAGTACGATGTCGCCTTTTTCGATCGCTCTGAGGCCCTGCCGTTTCATTGCACCTTCGATCTCGGCCCGGTTAAAAGCGACGCCTTCCTTCACAATATCGGTTCCGAGATAGCCTGCCATGTCGAGCAAAACGGCTCGCGTAGCAATAGCCGGAACATTTTCGATCCCGAGTTTTGTAAGGCCGTCTACTCGAGAAAAGTCGTTTGCCTTGTTGCAGTTAAAATAAAGCCCGTCAATTCCTGCGTGACCCAGACCGTCGATTTGCGAACCGACGCCGATCCATCCCGTTATAAGGTCATCGTTAAAAGTCGTCTTCGTCGGCCCCCACGA
The DNA here is from genome assembly GCA_016716435.1 of Acidobacteriota bacterium. Classification (NCBI taxonomy): domain Bacteria; kingdom Pseudomonadati; phylum Acidobacteriota; species Acidobacteriota bacterium. The sequence goes on from JADJWI010000003.1 coordinate 617,649, forward strand.
TGCACCGCCGGCCTGGTCCGGTTGTAACACTGTGAGCGAAAACGTGCGATGGCCATATGCCGCCGTGTTCTTATTGGTCTCAATACCGAGCCGATAGGCCTTTCCCGTCGTCACCAGTTTCGACGCGGCAAGCGTCTTCGCAGGGGTGACGTGGTTGATGTTCCCGATCTGATCGTTCGGGCCAAAATTTGACGCCGTTGGACACGGCTTTTCTTGAGCGAGCATTAGGCCCGCAAACATGGCAATGCCTACGATCGCCATCAGACCGTGATTCGATCGTCTTTTCATATTGTCTCCAGTTCTCAGACCTCGGGGTGCAAGTAGAACACCTTGCTGATGATCTTCCACTCGCCGTCGGTTTTGAGCAGCGTGAACATATCTGTGAACCGGTGGCCGGTCCAGTTGTCGAGTTCGAGGCGGACGGTGGCGATGGTGCCTTCGATATCGATGTTGGCGATGTTCGACTTCAATTCGGCTGCGGGGCCATTGCCGTCGATCCAATCGAAAAGGCCCTGGATCGGCCCGGCGATCAGATCTTCGCCAAGATAACCGTGGATGGTCGCGGTCGGGTGAAAGGCGGGCTGCATATCCGAGCTTTTGCCCGAAATGCCGCCACTAATGTAGGTGTCGATCACTTTAGCGATCGCTTCGCGTTCGCCAGACTGTGCTGATGCTGTTGTCATAATTTGCCTCCTGGGGAAAGACTGCTTTTACCCTATCCCATTTCCGGCTTAGCTGAAAGCGCCATAGCCATGGCGACCGATCGCGGCCGTCGCAAGATGCTATTCGTACCTGAGAGCGTCGATCGGGTGCAGATTTGCGGCCTTCCATGCGGGCCAGAGCCCGAAGCCGACTCCCATCGCCACCGAAACGCCAAAGCCGACGATCGGAGCCCAAAGCGGAACGTAAGTCGGCAGGAAAGTCTGGATTATAAGAGACAGTCCGATCCCGATCGCGATCCCGAGAATGCCGCCGAGGCCGGTCAGGGTCGCGGCCTCGATCAGAAACTGCGTGATGATGTCGATCTTTCTGGCGCCGATCGCCTTACGGATCCCGATCTCTTTGGTCCTTTCCGTAACGCTTACCAGCATGATGTTCATCACACCGATACCGCCGATCAAAAGGCCGACGCTTGAGATCGCCACCATCAAAAGAAAAACGCCGCCGGTGATCGCGCCGAATTGCTCGATTATCTGTTCCGAGGTCTGAACGCCGAAGTTGTCCGGTTTGCCTTGTTCAACGCCGCGGCGTTTCCGCAGAATTGTTCTCACTTCTTCGAGGGCCTCTTTCATACGGCCCGGCTTGGCGGTCGTCATTATGAAGCAGTCCTCATTGGCCGGGTAAAGCTGCTTGATGGTCTTGAACGGAAGATAAACGGCCTTGTTCTCGTTGTTCGGGTCCTCGGCTCCGACCAGAAAGATCTCACGTTCCTTCAAAACCCCGATGATGCGGTACTTTGTCCCTTCGATCTGGATGTCGTTCCCAAGGGCAACGCTCGTCGGGAAAAGGACATTGGCAACATCGTAGCCGATAACGGCGACCCGCTGGCGGCTGGCCTCTTCGTCGGGTGAAAAATAACGCCCTTCGGCGATCTCGGTCACACCCATCTTGAAATAGTCGGACGTCGTACCCTGAACCGTCGCGTTGGTCATCTCGATCTCTTTATTGCGGACATTGACCCGCTGGGTGAACGGGCCGCTCGTGAAATCGACCGGCGACATGAACGGGGCCGAAAGCTCGCACGACTCACACTCGGCACGGATAGCAATGGCATCTTCCTCAACGAGTGGCTTTCGGGTTCGTTCCTCGACCGAGGGTGTGAAGTTGAAACCGGGGTCGAACTTGAAGGCGTAGATCGAATTCGTCCCAAAGCTCTCGATCTCCTTTGAGACGCGGGAGTCTATCCCCGAAACGAATGCCGCGATGACGATGACGGTCGTCGTGCCGACCACAACGCCGAGAATGGTCAGAAACGACCGGAGCTTGTTCTGCCGGAGCGTATCGAACGCCATCAGGAGATTCTCTTTGAATTCCGCTCGTATCATTCGGGATCTACTCGCTCCGGAGTGCCTCTATCGGGTCGAGCCCGGCTGCCGTCCACGCCGGATAAACACCCGATGCGAGCCCAACCCCGCTTGAGACCAAGAATGCGGCGATGACCCAGCCAATCGGCAATGCCGTCGGTATCGGCGTAAGCGTCGCGACCAACTGCGACAAAAGAAATGCGATCGTGATGCCGATCGCTCCGCCCATCAGCGACAGCGTGACCGACTCCGCCAGGAACTGCTTCAGAATATCGCGGCGGCGGGCGCCGGTGCTCATTCGGATGCCGATCTCTTTGGTTCGCTCCGTTACGCTGACCAGCATGATGTTCATGATAACGATACCGCCGACGACCAGTGAGATCGATGTAACACCGATGGCCGCGACCTGAATGGTTCCGAAGATCTGATCACGAAGTTTGTTGATAGCTCCCGGAGTTACGATGCCGAAATTGTCCGCTTCGGAGGGACCGAGCTTGCGTCTCGTTCGCATCAGGGTCCGCACCTCGTCTGCCGCCTCAACGTATGCTTCCGGTGTTGTCGAACTGATGCTGATCGAGATGTTGCGGCGAAGCCCATTGATCGAAAGGAACGTCCTCAACGGGATCGCGACGTACATGTCGCGCGTTTGCCCGAAGGCGGTTCCGAGTTCTTTTCCGACTCCGATCACCTGAAACGTCCGGCCATCGACCTTTATTGTCTTGCCTATCGGTGAATCGTTTGGAAAGAGCTTTGCGGCCGCCTCGGAACCGAGAAACGCGACGTATCGCCGAGCTTCTTCATCCGAGGCCGAGAAGTAGCGGCCGTCAGCGGTTTCGATGTTCTCTATCTCGGCCAGATTCGGCGTATTTGCCTTGAGCTGTATCTTCTGGAGCGTCTCGTTGCCGAATTTGACGTCAGCGACCGATGCCGCCTTGCCCGCTGCGTCGCGGATAGTACGGCTTCCGGCAGCGAGTTCCTGCAGGGCCTCAAGATCATCAATATTAACGTCCTTGTTGCGGCGGCGTGCGGCATTGAGTGCTTCAACACTCGCGAAATCTTCGATCGAGTACTTTTGTACGGAGAATGCATTCGTGCCGATGTTCGCGATCTTATCATCAACATAGGCGTTGAAACCCTCGATGATCGAAACGACAACGATCACGGTCGCAACGCCGAAGATCACGCCGAGAAGTGTTAAGAATGAGCGGAGCTTGTTCCCGAGAATGGAACCGAATGCGATCCTTAATGCTTCGAACAACGACATAGGTTCCAGAGCGCCGCCGACTTCGCGGCTAAGATTTCATTACGAACGCAAGACCGTGGCGGTTTCAAGTGTCGCGAAGCGGCCGCGAGGTGACAACTACTGCATCGCCGGTGCGTACTTTCCCGGGCTCGACGACCTTTGCATTGATGCCTCGTAGGCTATGGCGGCGGCCGAAATCGGAATTGGCGAACTTCATCGCGTCGAGCCCGAAGCGTTCAACGAACTTCTTGCAGCCGGTGTGCGGAATGGCGGTCACTTCGATCACGGCGTCGCCAACTTTGATTCTGGTTCCGGGCGGGAGATTTTCGCCGCTCATGTCGAGATCAACAAAGAGCTGGTCACCGGCAAGCGGCATGCGCTCGCGGCTGCCCGCAATAAGCTCCGCAAAACGGCAGTTCATCAAATTAAGTTGCATCTCGGGATGTCCGAGCCCACTGTCCGTCCGTGAACTTCCGCGGGTCAGCCAGTTGTCGCCAACGAGGCCCACCTCGAGATCGAGTTCGCCTTCCTGAATGACCTCGCGGGCGTCGGTCGCCGGCCGACGGACGATCATCTCAAGTCGGCCTTCATCCTTCGGAGCGGCGAGTACATGATCGATCCTCGCTTCGATCTCGGCGGTGGTGAGCGTAATGATCTGATCGTTCTCGAAGGGTCTCATTTTGTTTCCAAGGTCAATCGCTCTGCGATCCGTTCAACAGACGGAACTCCGCCCGGGTAGAGCCGTCAGGAAGGAGCGGGGAATGGCGGCGTAGGCACCGGCTGGCCGAAAACATCGGAGCCGTTCACGAGTATTGTCGGCGTCGGATAGCCGACCCGGGGATCGTCGGATGCAAGCTCACTCTGATGGACGATCTCAAGTTTCGGCGGAGAGCCCATCGAGGCAAGGGCCTGCTCTAGAGCTTCGAGCATCTTGGGCGTGTTCCGGCAGCCATCGCGTGTCAGAAATTCGAGTTTTGCCATTTTTACCTCGCGACCATTGTCCGCCACGCTCTCGCCGGTTGGGCCCCATCGCATACAGCCGCCCAGTAGTATGCACAAGAATAGTATCGCTGAGAATCTGCCTGCACCCATATCGAGATTCTCAATCTTTCAGACGCTAATCACAACCGACCCCGGACACCGTTCCGACCAAAGGGAAAAGAAAAACGCGGAAGGCAAATTGCCTCCCGCGTTCTTTTGTGGACCTCTAGTGCTGCCTTAGGGCTCGATCTTGTAATCCGGCCAGCAGGCGGTCGGGTTTAGGTAGAGCTCGAGCATTTCCATTGCAAGAGCATTCGCCCGTGTGTTCGAGGCAACCGGCTGGTTCGGGTCGAGGATCTTAGAGACATGGTCGCGAATGCCTTCGAGGTGGATACGGGTCGTGCGGTCGGTGGTGTTTGCAAGTGCCCGTACGGCCATAGCGCTGATCTCGCGAAGCTCGGCACGATAGAACGCACGCTCATCGCCGCTCGACATAAACATCGCGGCAAAGCCGGGCGGGAGGTTCGCCGGAACCGTCACGGTGCCGTTGATCTTGTTATTTGCGATATCAAGATAAGAACGGTGCAGGTTGCGGCGATAGGCATCGACCACGACGTTCTGTCCGTTGAGTTCGGAGAAGACGCCGTTGCGGACATCCGCCAGGAACTCGGCCGGCTGATACGCGGCCGCACCGTCAAGCGCCTGCTGCTCGATGAGCCGTGCGAACCGTGAGCTTGAGAGCAGATTGTTGAGCACGCTGTTCTGTGCATTGCGGACGCGGTTGAGAGCTCCGAGCGGCTCGATGCGGCGGAGGATCTCCTTATCGAGTGCCCAGGTCGGCGTTTTGAAGGCATTCTCGTTGAGGAACGCGACTGCCTGTTTCTGCCGCATGTTAGGGATCAACTCGAAACGGACGCCGTTCTGCCCGATGTGCCGCTGCTGCGAGTTATAGCCACCGACGATCGCGGCAACGTGGTTGAGCTCAAGCGTCCATTGTCCGAGCATACGGCCGTAGAGCTCGGAAAGGTCGTTGTAGGGCTCGCCTTTTTGAGTTGTCGAGGCCGGGACTATGTAGCCGGCGACCCGCTTTAGATTGCGAATGCCAAGTTCGGTCGAGTAGATCGCATCGGCATCACCGACCGCTTCGGTCAGTTCGCCGGGGTCGCTTCCGGCCGAACCTGCTGTCGAGAAGCGGTACCACGGCGTTGCGTCCTGTTGACGTGCCCATTCGTCGAGCGTCGCTTTTTCGGCGTCGGAGTTCGTCGCTGTCGGGATCGGCTTATAGCCCCACATCGTAGCCCAAACGTCATAGGGGCCAATGCCCGGGACGAGGTCGGCGGGGTCGATCTTGTCTTCCGGCTGGGCGACATAGTTGAACCGCGAATAGTCCATCAGGGTCGAAACGTGGCCGTACTGCTTGACCCAGTTTCGGTCGCGGACCTTTTCGGCCGGGTACATCGAGCTCGCCTTCATATTGTGCTGGAAGCCGAGCGTATGGCCGACCTCGTGGGCAACGACATACTCGACAAGCGTTCCCATCAGGTCATCCGGCATCGGCAGCCGCTGTGCACGCGGGTCGTTCGGGCTCGCCTGAAGGAAGTACCACGAACGCTGGAGGTTCATGATGTTGTGATACATCTGGATGTCCGACTCGAGAATTTCGCCGGTCCGCGGGTCGTTGATGTGCGGGCCGGAGGCGTTCTCGATGGTCGAGGGCAGCCAGCGGATGACGCTGTAGCGAGCGTCCTCGGGGCTGAAGGTCGGATCCTCCGCGGCGGTCGGGGCCATCTTGGCGATGATCGCGTTCTTGAACCCGGCGGCCTCGAAGGCTTTCTGCCATTTCTCGACACCGCGTTTGGTGAACGGGATGAGCCATTTCGGCGTTGCCGAGTCGATGTAGTAAACGATCGGCTTTACCGGTTCGGAGATGGCTGCGTTCGGGTCCTTTTTCTCAAGCCGCCAGCGGGTGATGAACCGCCGCTGGGTCGCCTTGTGTTCGGGGCGGCCGTAGTCGATGTTGGAGACCGAGAAATAGCCGACACGTTCGTCAAAGAGCCGCGGCTGCATCGGGTTTTCCGGAAGCTTGACCATGCTGTGGTTGAGCACAACGGTCGCCGAGCCCGGACGCATTCCCTGATTGAAAGGACTGCCGCCGCCACCGCCCGGCGCGCCGGCCGGCGTGGGATTGCGGACGTAAGTGTGCGTCGCAACAGCCTCGATGTTCGTCGGATACGTTGCAATGCGTTCGATGTAAGAACGCGAGGCATCAAGCGTATTTGCTTGCAGACGCTGGCGTGCCGAAAGCTCCGTCAGGTCGGTCGTGAAGAGCCGCGTTACGTCAATAACGGCGGCTTCATTCGGGCCCCAGGCCGCGACCGGGAATGCCATTAGGATAACGTCCTCATTTGCTGCGGCCACGGCCTGTGCGATCGGCTGATTGCGGTCGGCGACGATGTCGTAGCTGATGCTGCGAAGATTGATCTTGTTATCAACCCGCTCCCAGCGGACGACGCGGCGGCCGAGTGCCTGGCCGCCATAGCCGACGCCGAGGGTCGTGCGGGCGATCTGCGTCACCCACAAAAACTCTTTGTTGATCTCGGCGGCCGGGATCTCGTAAAAGAATTTGTCCTTTATCTTATGAACCTTGAAGACGCCGTCTTTCGACACCGCATCTTTGGTAATTACCTGATCATAGGGTTTCGGGTCCTGGTCAGCTCCCGGACGCGCTCCGGGCATTCCGGGACGCTGCGGGCCGGCGGGCGTTTCGGCCGGTGTCGGCGGCGGGTCTTGGGCAAATACGCCAATGCTGCCCGAGAACGCAATGATCCCGATAAGCAGAAAAGCGAGTGTGGTCCTTCTCATTTAGTGATGCTCCTTAACTAGTTTTGCATGGGTGAAGCTGCATACCGCCCGGCTTTCTTAAGGCAATTTGCCGCGGAAAGCTGCTGCCACTCCGGCCTTTGCGGGTAAAAGCGAGGTATAGCACTCGCGAGGGTATGTTCGCAACAGTGAACGTGTAATTACGAGCAGGAGCGGGGCTTGGTTTCAGCAGCAGCCGGAAATAAGTTGACTTTGCCGGGCAGGCGGGACTAAGATAGCGACAATTCTTACGCAAAGCTCAGGCGAAGCACCGCCCCGCAATCTTTTTCATATATTCAGAAAGGGAAGGAGGAGCCTGAGAAATGAAGAAAAACCTGGTACTTTCCGTGATCTCGATCACGCTATGCCTGCTTTTGGGCGTTGCGGTCTATCGGACGGTGGAGTTCGTCAGCTCGCTGATACTCGATAATCTCACAAATTGCGAAAACAGCGGCCGAACGAACTGCCGCGAAGAGGCCCAAGAGCATCCGTTTTACAACGAAAGACGGTAACGTTGATTCCACACGCGATCGCCTGAGGACGCATCTGCGTATTTGAACTGTGAATTCTGCGGTAGTGCGCGGCGATCTTGCAGGAAGTGCCACAAAAGAAACAAACCCGCGGAATTGAGAAGATCAGCCGATCTTCCGGCTGACCCTTCCTTAATCCTTAAACCTTAAATTCGGCCTCAACGGATCATGCCATCAATGTGAAAGCTGGATCGTGATCGCCGGGACCGCATTGCCGACCTTTCGTTCAAACTTTGAAAGACAAAGTACAAGCTCTCGCAAAACACCCCAATTTGCCATGTCGGCCTCTTTCAATGCCGGGCCGATCTTTTTCATAAATTCGTGGCCCGGGTTATCGCCGGGATCGAATTTGTATTCGCCGTTGCCGCCGGTATCGGGCCAGAGAATGTGCGACTCCCGGGCAGAGACGAAGATCCACCCCTCGCGGGCCTTTGGCTTCATCGCCAAAAACGAAACGGCGTTGTTCAGAAGATGCAGAAACTGCATCGTCGCCATTGCGTTCATCGCATCAATGATCCCCACTGAGGGCTGCGCGATGTCGATTCCGGTCGCTATCGCACCCATTTTGGTCGGCTCCATGGCCTGTAGTTTGCCGAGTACCTCGACGACCTTGAAATCGCTGTCGTCAAGGCAATCGTCCCTGGTGTAATGAAAGTTATTTGTGCCTGCCGCAAAGATACTGAATCCCATAGCTATCCTCCGTAGAATTTGGTCAAGAATGAGACGAGTATCCCGTCAAGTTTTGCCGAACTGCGATCGCTCAGATCGTGAATTCAGCGATGACCGGTGCGTGGTCGCTTGGGCGTTCGAGCTCTCGGGTCGAGCGGTCAATTATGCAATCGGTACACTTCTCGGCCAAGGCCGGCGAGGTCCAGATGTAGTCGATGCGCAGGCCGCGGTTCCGCTGCCACGCCCCTTCGCGATAATTCCACCATGAGAACTCCTGTGCATCGCCATTGATCTTTCGAAAAGCGTCGACAAAACCCCATTGCTTTACGTGGTACATCGCGGCCCGTTCGGGCTTTGAGAAATGGAGCTTTCCTTCCCATTGCTGGATGGTCCAGACGTCGAGGTCCTCCATCGCGACGTTGAAATCGCCGCAGAGAAGTACGTCGCTCTCCGCCGAACAGGTGTCGTCAAAGAACTGGCGAAGCCGCTGAAGCCAATCGAGCTTGAAGGTGAACTTGTCGGTCCAGAGCTCGGTTCCGTTCGGGATATAAGTGTTGACGATGCGGACGCCATTGACAGTCCCGGCGATCAGGCGCTTTGGCGATTCGTCGTCGTCATCGGGAAAGCCCTTGACCACGTCCGAGATCTCGTGTTTCGAGAGGATCGCGACGCCGTTGTAAGACTTCTGGCCAAAGAACTCGGCCTTGTATCCCGCCTCGGTGATCGCGGCAAACGGGAAATTTTCGTCAACGCACTTCGTCTCCTGCAGGCAAACAACGTCCGGCCCCGCACGCTCCAGCCAATCACGCAGATGCTCCATTCGCGCGTTTATCGAATTAACGTTCCAGGTCGCGATCTTCATTTCATTACTTTTACCACAAAGAACACAAAGAACACAGAGATCGGCCTTATCGCGTCTTATCGCGAGTTGCGTTCCCAGAAGATGCCGTCGGCGAGGCCCTGGATGGCCTTGTCGGTTTCGGCGAGTTCGAGGCGTTTGGCGGCGAGGAGGCAATACTCTTCGTCGGATTCGATGGCCGTGAAATGCCGGCCCAGCTTTCGGGCGACGACCGCCGTCGTGCCGCTCCCGGCAAATGGATCGAGGACGCTATCGCCTTCATTGGTCGAGGCAAGGATGATCTTGGCAAGGAGTTTTTCGGGTTTCTGCGTCGGGTGATCGGTGTTCTCGGGCATCGACCAGAATGGCACGGTGATGTCGGTCCAGATGTTTGAGGGGTGCGTATCGCGAAAGTTCCCGTCGGCGGTTTCTGTCCAATCTTTTGGCTTGCCTTCTTCGCGATACGGAGCGAGCACGCGGCGACGCTGCTTGACCGCGTCGAGGTTAAATGTGTATTTGTCCGAGCCGGTAAAGAACCAGATATCCTCGGCGGCGTTTTTCCAGTTTGCCTTCGCTCCGCGGCCTTTTTCGCGTTCCCAGGTGATGCGGTTGCGGAGCTTGAAATATCGAGAGCCGGCCCGCTGGATCGCCGCCGAGCTCCGCCAATCGCCGCAGATATAGATGCTTGCTGTCGGAGCAAGGAGCGGTGCCGCGAGCTTCAGCCACGAGTCGAGCCACGCCTCATAAAGCTCATCATCCGTCCGGCGAAACTGCGAGCCGCCAAAGGTTTTCGAGAGGTTATAAGGCGGATCGGCAAATAGGAGATGGATCGAGCCGGCCGCGATCCGCGGCAATTCGGCGAACGCGTCGCCGCAGATGATTCGCGAGCCATCTGCATCAACCGAACCTATCGCCCGGCTAAGGCGTTCGCGTTCCTCGGGCATCACCTCAAGCGTTCGGTTGCGAGGTGCCCGCTGTTTCTGAAGATCGAGTCCTTTCGTCACCAGACAAGTTTAACCCTAATTCGTCTTTCTTATGATCGAGATCGATCCGTCGCGCTCGAGGTATGCGGCCTTGATCTCGTCGATATCTTCGACGTTTCCATTTTCGCGGCACGCCGGCCTTAGTTCCGCGAGGGTCACCTTACTTTTCTCGAGCGCTTCTTCGATCGCTTTACCGTCTTCGACCAGCTTCCGACTATCTTGTTCGACCGCGTCCTCAAAGCCGCCCGAAAAATACGAGACCGATGCGAAAGCCCAGTGAACACTCAGAAGAACGCCTATTACGATCAGCATGTTCAAAATGCTGATCGAGCCTGTGATCGCTCGGGCCATCACCGAACCGACCACAAAACCCAATATAATGTCGATCGCCGAGAAGTCGCCCATGAACCGTCGCTTTGCCAGGCGGACAAGAATATAGGCGATGATATAAACGACGACGGTTCGAACAGCGATCTGCCACGGCGAAAGATTTGCATATTCCTGCTCGACGCCGACCAGCCAGAGAAACCCGTCAATGATCGAATTCTCCATAATCTAAATATTACATAATGTCGGAAGAATGGGTGTCGCCCACGGAACGCTTGACCCTTAAAATAGCGCGTGATAGTCTTTCTTGTTTTGAGACACAAGCGATAAACAGCTCTTTTATTTAGCAGTACTTTTTAATATTTAATATGTTTTTGCTGGCCTTTGCCCAATCGATCCAGCTTTTTCCGGACGGCACTCTATTCATCCACATCGCGCTCATACTCGTGATGATATGGGCGCTCAACCGCACGTTTTTCAAGCCGATCAATCAGGTGATCGCCAAGCGCATGCGCCAGAAGGCCGGCCGCGGCGGCGAGGCCGATGACATCCTGCGCGACGTTGAGGAAAAGAACAAGCAATACGACAAGAAGCTGCTCGCGGCACGCACGAAGAGCTACGAGATGATCGAGCAGGAACGCGAAGCGGCCGTTGCGGCGCGCCAAGCGGCGATCGACAGTGCGAGGGCCGAGGCGTCGGCTTATCTCAACAAGGAGCATGCCGACCTCGATAAAGAGCGGTCCGAGGCAAAGGTAACGGTTGCCCTTGATGCTCACAAGATGGCGGAACAAATAACCGCGACGATCCTGAAGGGATAGTATGTTTTCCTTTTTACTCACAGGTTTATTGCTTTTCGCGGGCGGCGGCGGCACGGGTGCCTCGCCCGAGTGGTGGGATAAGTACATCAATTTCCCGGGCTTTGAGATCTGGCGTTTTGTAAACTTGGCGATCTTCGTCGGCGTTCTGACTTACCTGCTCAAGAAGCCGCTTTCTGAGGCCTTTAAGGCACGCCGCGAGGTTATCCGGGCCGAGCTGATCAAAGCCGAAGAGGCAAAGAAGGCCGCACTCGCAAAGCTGACCGAGGTCGAGACGAAGCTTGCCGGTGCGGATGCCGAGATCGACCAGATCAATCGCGAAGCGACGCGTGACGTCGAGGCCGAAAAGACAAGGCTGATGGCCCAGGCCGAGGCCGAAGCCAAGAAGCTTAAGCAGCAGGCCGAGAACGAATCTGTGCGTGTGCATCAGGTGGCCCAGCTCGAGCTTCGCCGCTTTGCCGCCGAGGAAAGCCTCCGCGTCGCCGAAGAGAAACTTCGCGAGCGTGTTACGCCCGAGACCGACAACCGGCTCGTCAAGGAAGGAATTGCCGCGATCGGAGGGTTGAACTGAAATGAGTAGTGTTGAAACAGTTGCACGCCGCTACGCGACAGCCCTTGCCGATGTGGTCGAAAAGACCGGCGAGGCCGATTCGATCCGCGCGGAATTGAGGACCTGGGAGGCGATGATCGCCTCAAATGCCGACCTCAGCAATGCCTTTGGCAATCCGTCGATCGCACACCTGAAAAAGGAAGCCGTGCTCGAAAAGCTGATCGCACGGGCAAAGCCTTCGCGGACGACCTCGAATTTTCTCCGCGTTCTATTGCGGAACGGCAGGATCAATGAACTTGCTCAGGTCGGCACGAAGTTCGATTCGGTCATCGAGGAACGCCGCGGGATCGTGCATGGGACGGTTACCTCGGCCCACGACCTCTCAGCGGCCGAAAATGCCGAGCTTAAGGCGGCTCTCGAAAAGGTAACGGGCAAGACCGTTAATCTTACATACAGCAATGATAAGGACCTGATCGGCGGCGTCGTTGCCCGGATCGGCTCCACGGTTTATGACAGCTCGGTTAAGACCCAGCTTGCGACTTTAAGAGAAAGACTTTTAGAAAGGTAGGCATTCTCCGGCGTTCGAGGCTTCTTGGCCCGGCGGGCGGAAATAAATAACTTATATGGAAGCGATAAAAGCTAACGAGATCAGTGAGATCATCCGTGCCCAGATCGAAGATTTCGATGCAAGCATGAAGGTTGACGAGGTCGGGTCGGTCATCAAGGTCGGCGACGGCATTGCCGAGATCTACGGCCTTGAAAAGGTAATGGCCGGCGAACTTCTTGAGTTTGACCATGGCGTCCGCGGCCTTGCACTCAACCTCGAGGAAGACAAGGTCGGCTGCGTGCTCTTCGGCGATTTCCAGAAGATCAAAGAAGGCGACGAAGCCAAGCGCACCAAGCGCATCATGAGCGTGCCGGTCGGCGATGCAATGGTCGGCCGCGTGGTCGATGCACTCGGCAACGCCATTGACGGTAAGGGAGAGATACTGACCGACCAGTTTTACCCGGTCGAAAGTATCGCTCCCGGCATCATCGACCGCCAGCCGGTTAAAGAGCCGCTCCAAACTGGCCTCAAGGCCATCGATGCGATGGTCCCGATCGGCCGCGGACAGCGTGAGCTGATCATCGGCGACCGCCAGACGGGCAAGACCGCCGTTGCGATCGACACCATCATCAACCAAAAGGGCAAGGACGTCATCTGTATCTACGTCGCAATCGGCCAGAAGGCCTCGACCGTTGCGCAGGTCCGCCAGAAGCTCGAAGAATACGGTGCGATGGACTACACGATCATCGTCAACGCCTCGGCTTCGGATCCGGCAGCTATGCAGTTCCTCGCTCCTTATTCGGGATGCGCGATGGGCGAATACTTCCGCGACAATGGCCGCCATGCTCTGACGATCTACGACGATCTTTCGAAGCAGGCTGCCGCATATCGCGAGATCTCGCTTCTGCTCCGGCGTCCTCCGGGCCGAGAAGCATACCCCGGCGACGTTTTCTATCTACACTCACGCCTGCTCGAGCGTGCTGCAAAGATGTCGGACAAACGCGGCGGCGGTTCGCTGACAAGCTTGCCGATCATCGAAACACAGGCCGGCGATATCTCGGCATATATTCCGACCAACGTCATCTCGATCACGGACGGGCAGATCTTCCTTGAGTCCGACCTCTTCAACTCGGGCGTCCGGCCGGCGATCAACGTCGGTAACTCGGTTTCCCGCGTTGGCGGTTCGGCACAGATCAAGGCGATGAAGTCGGTTGCCGGTACGCTCCGCATCGACCTCGCCCAGTACCGCGAGCTTGCGGCCTTTGCCCAGTTCGGATCGGACCTCGATAAATCGACGCAGTCGCAGCTCGAACGCGGCAAGCGGCTGACCGAGATCCTAAAGCAGGGCCAGTATCAGCCGATGGAGGTCGAGGACCAGGTGATCATCATCTGGACCGTTACCAACGGCTTTGCCGACGACGTTGCGGTCGAAGACCTGAAGGAATTTGAATCCCAGCTTCATTCCTATATGAAGAACACGCAGCCGGGTGTGATGAACGGCCTGCGGGAAAAGAAGGCCCTTGACGACGCTCTGAAGGCCGAGCTTAAGGAAGCGATCGAAGACTTCAAGGCGACCCGCTGGGGCAAGGAAGAAGCCGGAGCGGCAGCAGCATAGCAATTAGAAATTCCAAATTCCAAATTCCAGATTCGGGGTACTTTAGGGTCTGAATCTGGAATCTGGAATCCGGAATCTGGAATCTAAAGAAATGGCAAGTCTTTTGGACATGCGCCGGCGAATTAAGTCGGTCAAAAACACGCAGCAGATCACCAAGGCGATGAAGATGGTGGCGGCGGCAAAGCTTAAGCGGGCACAGGACCGCGTTATTGCCTCACGCCCGTTTGCCAAGAAGATGTCTGAGGTGCTCGGCAGCCTGAGTGCGCGAGTTTCGGATGATTTTTCGCATCCGCTCTTGGAAGAGCGTGGTGACATGAATTATCTCCTCGTGCTCGTTACGGCAGACAAGGGCCTCGCCGGTGCCTTCAACGCAAACGTCATCAAGGCCGCCCAGGCATTCATCGCCGATAACCCCGGAAAGAATATCCGGATGATGCCGGTCGGCCGCAAGGGCCGCGACTTTTTCAAGCGACGCGAGATGGACCTCACCTCGGAGTACGTCGGCATCACAGGCGCGGGAACGGTGCGATACACCGACGCCGCCGAGATCGGCCAGGATGTGATCAAGACCTTTACCGAGGACGAGACGATCGACAAGGTCTTTCTTATCTTTACCGAGTTCAAGACCGTACTTTCGCAAAAGCCGATCGTCGAGCAGCTTTTGCCGATCCCGAAGATCGCTTCCGAAGGCGCGAGCGAAGAAGCGGGCGAGGCCGAATATATCTATGAGCAGCCGCCGGCCGAGATCTTCGGCAAGCTGCTGCCCAAGCAGGTCGAGACACAGATCTACCGCTCAATGCTCGAATCCGTCGCCTCGGAACAGGGCTCGCGGATGACGGCAATGGATTCGGCCTCAAAGAACGCCGGCGAACTCATCGACTCGCTAACGCTCAATATGAACCGCATCCGCCAGGCGGCGATCACCAAGGAGATCATCGAGGTCGTCTCCGGCGCCGCGGCTCTCTAACGCACCTTGCATTTTCATCAGAAAAGCTGTCTTTCGGGGCAGCTTTTCTTTTTCTCTTCTGAATGGCCTTAGCCCGGGTTGCCACCTGACGCGCAAACGAGAGGCTATTGAAATCAGGGTCGTTTTCGCATATGCTAGGCGTGCTTTTCGCATTCTCGTTACTCAAAAGACAAGAAAACGGAGGACCATATGTTTCTAGGAATCGGCGCTTTGTTGATGTTGATCTGCATAATTTGGTTCGTAGTACTCAGTGTTCAAACCGGTGCAAGCACGGGTGAAAAGGTGATCTGGGCGGTCGTTAACCTGCTCTTTCAACCCTTGGCGGGAATCATTTTCTTTTTCGTCAAGAAGCAAGGGCTTGTTCCGATGATCCTCGGCATCATCGGCGTGGTCTTTTACGGCTATGGCTTTACGACCTCGATGGGCGAGATCATGAGCACGATGCCATAGGATGAGCTTTTCGGATAAGTTGTCTTACAGGTGGCGCGAGCGGTTTTTCCGCTACGCGCCGCTTTTTGTTTGGCTTGGGGTGATCGCCTGGCTTTCGTCGGATTCGGGGGCGATGAGCGAGACCTCGCGGTTCGTCCGCCCGATCTTGCGGTTTCTTTTCTCCGAGGCGAGCGAGGAGACAATCCTGACGCTCCACGGGCTGGTTCGCAAATCGGCCCATGTTTTTGTTTATTCGATCCTCGCCTTTCTCGCTGCCCGGGCGCTTTTGGGGACTTCGCTGGCAGCCATCCGGCGACGCTGGGCCGCGGCGGCCATCGGACTGGTCTTCCTTATCGCCTCGCTCGATGAACTGAACCAAAGCTACTCCGGCGGCACACGCACCGGCTCAATATGGGACGTCGCCCTCGACACCGTAAGCGGAGCCGCCGCCATCGGCATCATCTATCTCCTCCTAAACCGCCCGTTCATAAAAAAACTTATCGGCAGCGGCTGATCGGGCGAAACTATCTACCGGCGACAGGCGGCCATTCATTGGCGGTGAGCGCCGAATTACTTCCAATTGATCGAACTTTGTGGCATAGTCTGACGTTAGAAATATCATAAGGAGACGTCTGAATGAGCATAGTTGATAAGGTAAAGGAAGCCGCGATGAATCAGTTCATCGAGGTCATCGAATGGCTTGATGAATCAAGGGATACGCTGCTCTACCGATTTCCGGTTTATCAGCAGGAGATCAAGAACGGAGCCCAGCTTATCGTCCGCGAATCGCAAGCGGCCGTTTTTGTTTTCGAAGGCCAGGTGGCGGACGTCTTCACACCCGGCCGATACACGGTAGAAGGCGGCAATACGCCGATCCTTTCGAAGCTCGGCGCTTGGAAATATGGCTTCAATTCGCCGATCAAGGCCGAGGTATATTTTGTCAACACGAAGCAGTTCACGGATATGAAATGGGGCACCTCGAACCCGATAATGCTCCGCGACTCTGACTTCGGCATTGTCCGGCTACGTGCGTTTGGCGCTTACAGCCTGCGGGTTGCGGATCCGGCCGGCTTTATTCGCGAGATCGCCGGAACGAACGGCCATTTCCAGACCGAGGACATCGACGGGCAGCTAAAGCGGGCGATCGTTTCGGAGTTTTCAGACGCCATCGGCGAGATGAAGATTCCGGCGCTCGACCTTGCGGCGCAGTATAAAGAGATCGGCGAGGCCATCCGGGCGAAGATCAACGAAGATTTCAATTCTTGGGGGCTTGAGGTCACCAAGTTTTACGTCGAGAACATCTCGCTTCCGCCCGAGGTCGAAGCGGCGATGGACAAGCGTGCCTCGATGGGTGCACTTGGCAACGTTCAGACCTACGCTCAATTTCAGGCGGCGGACGCAATGCGCGATGCGGCCCAGAATGAAGGCGGCGGTGCGGGACTCGGTGCCGGACTCGGCGCCGGATTTGCCGTCGGCGGCCATATGGCAAACGCGTTCACTGCAAATCAACCCGGCGGTCCGGGCGGCGGCGGAACTTCGGCGGCCGGAGTTGCCTGCCCGAGCTGCGGAAAGCAGAACGCGGCGGGTGCCAAGTTTTGTGCCGATTGCGGCGGCAAGATGGAGGTAGCTCAGGTGCCCTGCGTCAAGTGCGGTGCTAATCTCCGTGAGGGTGCGAAGTTCTGTTCGGAGTGCGGCTCCTCGCAAGAGAAAGCGAAGTGCACCGGCTGCCAGGCCGAGCTCGCTGCGGGTGCTAAGTTCTGCCCCGAGTGCGGCACCAAAACACCAGAGGCCGCATAGGCCTTAGTTTAGTAGACTCTTTCGTCCTCCGCGTTTTGCCCCAAAACTAAACGCGGAGGACGCTTAGTTTTTCCCCGAGATTGCGCAAAGATATAGATGTTTTCAGGAGCGATAAAATGCCAATAAGCCCAGAACTGCTAGAGATTCTCCGCTGCCCAAAGTGCAAGGCGGAGGTGAAGATCAACCAAGAGGAAACCAAGATCACCTGCCAGAATCCGGAGTGCCGGCTGGTCTATCCGGTGCGGGATGAGATACCGGTGATGCTGGTTGACGAGGCAACAGTTGGGGAATGAAAAATGATAATTGATAGATGATATTTGCTTTGGCGTTCTCATTTATCACTTACCGAATGAGCATTGACTGGCAGAAAGTAGATCGCGTTCTCGTCATCCGGCTTCGCTCGATCGGCGATACGGTGCTCGCAACGCCCTCGCTTGATGCGCTCCGCCGTCACTTGCCCAAGGCGCAGATCGACATTCTTCTCGAAGATTGGGTCGCGCCGCTGCTCGAGGGTTTTGACGCTATCGATAACGTCATCGCCGTCGGCCGCACGGGTCTTGAGCGGATGCGGACCGCCCGTCGGCTTCGAAGAACGAGATACGACGTCGTCTTCAATCTCCACGGTGGAACAACCTCGACCTTTTTCACTCGGGCGACCGGTGCCCGGAACCGCATCGGCTACGCGAACTATCAATACGCAAAGTTTTACACCGAACTGCTAACTTCCTCGGCGGACTTTTGGCAACGAACGCCAACACATTCCGCCGAGCAGCAGCTCGCATTGCTCGGTTTTGCCGGCATCCCGGTCTCGGACAGGCCGCCGAGCCGCTTGCCGATAGCCGCCGCAGCTGTTGAATCGATCGAGCAACGTCTTGCGAATTCGGCACTCCGAATTCCGCGTTCCGAATTTGTTCTTCTCCATCCCTCGACTGCTTTCTTCACAAAGCAATGGCCGACGGAAAACTTCGCCCGACTGGCAGAGCATCTTGCTGAAAAGGGAATCGCGGCGGTCGCGGTGACCTCGAAGAATGAATCGGACGTGCTCAGAGATCTGATCGACGCCGCTGCAGTTCCGATCACCGGGTTTGACGACCTAAGTCTGCCGGAGATCTCGGCACTCGCCTCGCGGGCGAAGCTCTTCGTCGGAAACGACAGCGGCATCGCCCACATCGCGGCGGCGGTCGGAACGCCGACGGCCGTCATATTTGGCTCTTCCAACCGCGACCACTGGCGCCCCTGGGGCCCGACACCGAACGAGCTCGTCTTTGAGGAATTTGCTTGCCAACCTTGTCCCGGCTACCGCTGCGAGGCCTTCGGCGAACCGCGATGCATACTCTCGATCCCGCCTGAGCGTGTGATCGCGGCCTGTGAGCGTTTGCTTGGCGAATGAGTTAAAATCTCCTCCATTGAGCAATATTTCAGAAGATATACACGGCACCATCAACCCGAACGATGTGAGCCACCTGCAGGAGCCGGTCCGCCGTTACGCACTGACGGATTTTCCGCGGCTGGATGAATCGATCACTGTTGAAGGAGCGCTACGGCTGATCAGGCTCGAGGGGCTTGGCGAGCGGATCATCTATTTTTACGTGGTCGATGCCGATAACCATCTCCGCGGCATTCTCTCTACACGTGTGTTGCTCACCTCGATGCCATCGGTCCGGCTCGGCGATATTATGAGCACGGACATCGTTTCCGTGCCGGCCGCGGCCACGGTGCTTGAGGCGTGCGAGATGTTTTTGGAGTACAAGTTTTTGGCGTTTCCGGTGGTTGACGAAGATGGGCGGATGCTCGGCGTCGTTGATGCCGGGCTTTTTACAAAGGAAACGCTCAGTATCGCCGAGAGGCACCACGTTGATGACGTGTTTCAGATGATCGGCTTCGGCATTCAGCAGATCAAGGGAAAGTCGGCCTTTGGGATCTTTCGATTCCGCTTCCCGTGGCTGCTCGCGACGATGGCGAGCGGGACGCTCTGCGCGTTGCTGACCGGGTTTTACGAGGCGACGCTCGCTGAGGCGATCGTGCTCGCATTTTTCATCACTCTTGTGCTTGCACTTGGTGAGAGCGTGAGCATTCAATCGATGACGGTGGCATTGCAGAATTTGCACTTCGGGACACCGGACCTAAAGGGATATTTCCGCTGGCTGCGGCGTGAGAGCTCGGCGACGCTCCTGCTCGGGCTTGCCTGCGGAACGGCGGTCGGCTCGATCGCATGGGCCTGGCGGGGCGAACCGCTGGCGGCGCTCGTAATTGGCCTTAGCGTGCTCATCTCGGTCTTCGCCGCCGGCATCATCGGCATGAGCATCCCGACGCTGCTCCACGCCATTCATGAAGATTCAAAGATCGCCGCTGGCCCAATAACGCTCGCAACTACCGATGTGCTCACTCTGGTCTTCTATTTCAACATAGCGACGTTGATCTTATGACACACACCAATCACCGCTAATTCCTTGACACTAACATCTTGCGCAAATAGACTATGAGTTTCGACTCTTGTAGCCGAAGTGTGCCTTTATGTTCGAGTCGCTGTCCGACAAACTCAAGAAAACGCTGCGCGATCTTCGCGGGCTCGGTAAACTTACGCCCGAGCACGTGGACGCGGCCCTTCGCGAGATACGGATGGCCCTGCTCGAGGCCGATGTAAACTACAAGGTTGCTAAGGATTTTGTCGAATCTGTTAGGGCCAAAGCCGAGGGGCAAGAGGTCTGGCAGGGGCTCAACCCGCACGAGCAGGTCGTCAAGATAGTTTACGACGAACTGGTCGGCTTGATGGGCGGAACCTCGTCGCGGCTCGTTTTTACCAAGCAGATCCCGAATGTCGTTATGATCGTCGGGCTGCAGGGCTCGGGTAAGACGACCTCGACCGGCAAGATCTCAAAGTGGCTCGCGGCCAATCAGGAGCGGAAGCCGCTTCTCGTTTCGGTGGACGTTTATCGCCCGGCCGCCCGCGAGCAACTCCGCGTTGTCGGCGGTGCCGTCGGCGTTCCGGTTTACGAGAACAAAGAGACGTCAGACCCGATGACGCTCGTCCGCGGAGCGATGAAGCACGCGCAGGACGTTGGGTTTGACACGCTGATGATCGATACGGCCGGCCGTCTGCACATCGATGATGAGCTGATGTCCGAGCTTGAGCAGATCAAGGCCGAGACCAAGCCGATCGAGGTGCTCTTCGTCGCGGATGCGATGACCGGCCAGGACGCCGTAAATTCGGCGCAGACCTTTCACGAGCGGGTCGGCATTACGGGCGTCGTCCTCACCAAAATGGATGGCGATGCCCGCGGCGGTGCGGCACTTTCGATCCGCCAGGTCATTGGCCAGCCGGTAAAATTTGTTGGTGTCGGCGAAAAATACGACGCCATCGAGCCCTTCTATCCCGACCGCATCGCACAGCGGATTCTCGGGATGGGTGACGTCCTGACTCTCATCGAAGAGGTCCAGGGCAAGATAGACGAAGACGAAGCTCAGGCCCAGCTCCTGAAGATGTCGCGGAACCAGTTTACGCTGGAGGACTTCCGCTCGCAGCTCAGGCAATTCAAGCAGCTCGGCTCGATGTCAAAGCTGATGAAGATGCTCCCGGAGCAGATGACCGGCGGGCTTTCGCTTTCAGAAGAGCAATCGGCCGAGGTCGATCAGCAAATGCGGCGGACCGAGGCGATCATCGATTCGATGACAAAGGCCGAACGCAACGACCATCGCATCATCGACGCCAGCCGAAAAACGCGCATCGCGGGCGGCTCAGGCTCATCGATCGCCGAGGTCAATCAATTGCTCCGGCAGTATGATCAGATGCGGAAGATGATGGCCCAGATGAATAAGGGCGGACTCTTTGGCGGGTTAGGAAAGAAGATGCTCGGCGGGCTTTCGGGGGGCTTGGGCGGAATGCTCGGCTCGGGCGGCATGGGCGGACTTGGCGGTTTGGGCGGAATGCTCGGCTCCGGAATGGATGACGACGGGCCGGAAACGCCGGCACGTTCGGTAAAGAAGAAGAAGAGACATAAGAAGAGGAAGTAGTTCAGTGACGAGTGACAAGTGGCGAGTGTCGAGAATCAG
The DNA here is from genome assembly GCA_016716435.1 of Acidobacteriota bacterium. Taxonomy (NCBI): domain Bacteria; kingdom Pseudomonadati; phylum Acidobacteriota; species Acidobacteriota bacterium. The sequence continues at coordinate 638,873 of JADJWI010000003.1, forward strand.
AAGGTAAATTGGGCCACTTTTCTACATAGGATGAATTAGAAAGAAGTCAGGAAAAAGGAAGATATGTTAGCAATTAGTTTGATGAGAATGGGCGCGAAGGGCAAGCCGTTTTATCGCGTTGTGGTCAAGGAAAAGCGTTCAAAGCGGGACGGTGCATACATCGAAAACCTCGGCACCTATAACCCGATGTTGAACCCGGCCGTGGTCAGCCTCAAGCACGACCGCATCCAGTATTGGATCGGAGTCGGAGCACAGCCGACCGAAACGGTCGCGAGCCTGATCAAGCACAACCCCGCGGAAACAGTCGAGACAGTCTAGGAAGTCTTGGAAGTCATGGGAGTGTGATGAAAGAAGCTGTTGAAAAGATCGTGAAAGCATTGGTCGGCAACGCCGATGCGGTCGAGGTCGAAGAGACCCCGGGCAAGACCGTACGGCTCGCAGTGCGGGTCGCGCCTGATGATTATGGGCGCGTGATCGGCCGCGAAGGCCGCACGATCAAGGCCATCCGCAGCCTGCTTTTCATCGCCGGCCAGAAGCACGGCAAGCGCTATCAGCTTGACCTGCTCGAAGATTGAGGCTGAGGGGACAGATCAGATGAGCGATCTGGTCACGATAGCAAAGGTCGCCCGGCCGCATGGCATCCGCGGCGAAGTGACGGCCGACATCCTGACGGATTTCCCCGAGCGGTTCGCGGAGCTTGAAAGCGTTATCGCAAAGCTCGCAGATGCGAGCCGAGCGGAGCTAAAGATCGAGAAGTTCCGTTTTCACCAGCACCGGGTGATGCTGAAATTTGCGGGCATCGATACGGTCGAGGACGCCGAGCAGCTTCGCAACGCTGAGATCTGCATTGATGAGGCAGATGCGGTCGAGCTTGAGCCGGACGAATACTTTGACTGGGAACTCGAGGGCTGCCGCGGTTCGACGCTCGCGGGTCTGGAGCTCGGCACGGTTGCGGAGGTGATGCGGACGGGCGGGACAGAGATCTTGGTCATCCGCGGCGGCGAGAAAGAGTTTCTCGTGCCATTCGCCGAGGCGATCTGCGTTGAGGTCGATATTGAGAATAAGAGGATCGTCGTTGATCCGCCGGAAGGCTTATTGGAGTTTTAGGTGAAGATTGATGTTCTTACAATTTTCCCTGAGTTTTTCGGACAGGTCTTTGATTTTGGAATAATTCGCCGGGCAAAGCTCGCAGGGATCGTTGAGATAAACGTCCACGATATTCGCGAATTTGCGGCCGATAAGCACCGGATGACCGACGACAGGCCCTTTGGCGGCGGAGACGGGATGGTGATGAAGCCGGAGCCGATCTTCTTGGCCATTGAACATTTGGTCGGAACTTCGGATCGGCACGATTATCCTGCAGCAACACGCGTCGTGATGCTCTCCCCGCAAGGGCGGCCTTTGAAGCAGGCGGTGGTGAATGAATTCGCTGATGAGGCCGAGCACATCGTGATGATCTGCGGCCGGTACGAAGGGGTCGATGAACGAGTGAACGAGACTCTCGTGACCGACGAGATATCGATCGGCGATTATGTGCTCTCGGGCGGTGAACCGGCGGCCATTGTGCTGACCGATGCGATCGTCAGGCTGCTTCCTGAAGCACTTGGAAGCGAGACCTCGGCAGAGAACGATTCGTTCTCAAACGGGCTGCTTGATTGCCCGCACTACACGCGGCCGGCGGAGTTTAGGGGAATGAAGGTCCCGGAAGTTTTATTAAGCGGCGACCACGCCGAGATAGAAAAATGGCGTCGCGAAATGGCGATGCAAAAGACGAAGAAAGTTCGTCCCGATCTTTTAGAAGGAGAAAATGGTTAACGTCAGTCGTTAGTTGGAGAGTTAGTGAGTTGCAGAGTTACAGAGGATTGATCCGTAACTCCGAAACTCAATAACTCTGAAACTCAACAACTACTACTGACCTCTTGCCGAAACGATATGAACAGACTAGACGCTATAGAACAAACGCAGCTCCGGGACAACATCCCGGCCTTTCAGTCCGGCGACACCGTAAAGGTGCACGTCCGCATCAAGGAAGGCAACAAAGAGCGTATCCAGATCTTTGAGGGCGTTGTAATTGCCCGCAAGCACGGCGGTGCCCGCGAGACCGTTACGGTCCGTAAGGTCAGCTTCGGCGTCGGGGTCGAGCGTATCTTCCCGCTCCACGCGACGGTCGTCGATCACATCGACGTCGTCCGCCGCGGCCGCGTCCGTCGGGCAAAACTCTACTATCTGCGTGAACTCCGCGGCAAGGCCGCCCGTATCAAAGAAAAGGATACGCGGAACAAAGCCAAGGCCGCTAAGTAGTCAGCGTCCGTATAAGCCTATTTAACCAATAGGGCGTCGCGAGTTTGCACCAGCAAGCTCGTGCCGCCCTTTTATAGCGCGTCAAGAACTCCAAGGTCACATGTTCCGCAAGGTCGCGTTTCAAACCGCGACTGCCTATAATGCACGTGTGGATGGATTCAAGCTTCAGGCCGAGCGGTTCGAGTGGCAGATCGGTTTTGATTTTGAGGACCTGGCTCGCGAGGAGGGCTATCGGATGATCGCCGGGGTTGACGAAGTCGGCCGCGGATGTCTCGCCGGTCCGGTCGTTGCGGCGGCGTGCATTCTTGACCTTGCGAAGCCGGTTCCCGCCGGGCTTAACGATTCAAAAAAACTGACCAAGAAGCGCCGCGAGGCGATCGCTGCGGAGCTTCGCGAGAGTGCCGTCGCCTTTGCCATCGGAGCGGTCGAGGCAGACGAGATCGACCGGATCAACATACTCGAGGCGACCAAAAAGGCGATGACGCTGGCGGTCGAGGCACTCGAGCCGGCCGCCGACTATCTGTTAATAGATGCCTTGCAGCTTCGCACCGTCCGCCTTCCGCAGAAGGCGCTGATCAAGGGCGACTCCGTCTCCTATTCGATCGCGGCGGCGTCCGTAATCGCAAAGACCTACCGCGACAATTTGATGAAAGAGCTTGACCTCGAATTCCCGCAATACGGCTTCGGTGGCCATAAGGGCTACGGCGCCGCCTCGCATTTTGCCGCAATTCGCGAGCACGGCCCGTGTCCTTACCACCGACTGTCATTCAAAGGTGTGGCCTAAAAAGTCGAAACTTTCAAATGACCGAAGTCGTATTCTGGTCAGTTCCGAGAGAACTGGAGGAATATTTATGAGGTCATTATTTTCTAAGTTATTGATAGTTGCCGGGCTCGTCTCGGCATTTGCAGCAATGGCGGTCGGGCAGGCGGAGTCAGCCGCAGTCCGCAGGGCTAAGGAGATCGCAGGCATTTTAAGTTCGGGCGACCGGGCCGCGGTCCGCCGCTACGTTCAGGAAAACTTTGCCGAAGCGATGCTAAAGCGGCCGATGGAACAGCATCTCGGCTTTTTCTCACGGGTACATGACCAAACCCGCGGGCTGAAGCTGATCAAGGTCCAGGATGAAAAGCCGGCGGAGGCGACGTACATCGTTCAGTCCGAACTGACGGGGCTCTACGAGGCTCTGTGGGTCTCGGTCGAAGAGAATGCCCCGCATAAGGTGACCGGCATTGGGCTTCGGCCTCCATCGGGTGCCCCGGCCATTAAGGCTCCGGCGAATGAGGCCGAGCTCGCGTCGCGGCTTGACGCTGCAGTAAAGAAGCTCGCCGCGGCGGATGCGTTCTCCGGAACGGTGCTGATCGCAAAGAACGGCGAGGCCGTGTATAAGGCCGCTTTCGGTGAGGCGAACAAGGACTTTTCGGTGCCGAACCGGATCGACACCAAGTTCAATCTGGGCTCGATGAACAAGATGTTCACGGGCGTCGCAATCGCACAGCTCGTCGAGAAAGGGAAACTGAGCTACGACGACCCGCTTTCAAAATTCATTCCCGATTTCCCGAACGCGGAGGCGGCGAAGAAGATCACCATCAAGCATCTTTTGACACATACCTCGGGCCTCGGCGGATACTTTTCGCCGCGGTTTTGGGACAAGTCGCGGGCAAATCTGCGTACGGTCGATGACATGATGGCCCTTGCCCGCGAGGACGAAAAGGACGTAAGTTTTGAGCCCGGCAGCCGCTGGCAGTACAGCAACACCGGAATGCTTGTGCTCGGAAAGGTGATCGAAGTTGCGAGCGGACAAAGCTATTTCGACTATGTTCGCGAGAACATTTACAAACCGGCGGGAATGATGAACTCAGATACGTACGAGCTCGACCGCATCAACAAGAACCTCGCCATCGGCTACCAGAAGCAGTTCACCGATGAAGGCGTTACGTGGAGCAACAATATCTTTTCACACGTAATGCGCGGCGGGCCGCAGGGCGGCGGCTACTCGACCGTTGAGGATCTGCTCCGGTTCGATAAGGCTCTGAGAAGCGGGAAGCTGGTTTCGGCGGAGACGTTTCGGCTTTTGACCACTCCGAAGCCTGAGGTCAACTCGCCGCGTTACGGGTACGGATTCTTTGCCGTCGTGGACGGCGGCCCGACCGGACACAGCGGCGGCTTTGAAGGGATCAGTTCCGACCTGCGGATGCACCTTGCGAGCGGTTGGACGGTGATCGTGATGTCGAATTACGGCGGAAGTTCGGGGCCGGTCTGGCGGCTTGCCGAGGACCTGATCGTGGCGATGGAAAAGGTGAAATGAAACGGCGGGCGGATCCGATCCCTTTCGCCCCTTTTTGAATAGATCACGCTTCGAACGGGATCTCGGCGTCGCGGAGGACGTTCATCTCGTTGGCCTTGACGCGCTCGAGGAGTTCTTGGTCTTCGAACATCTTGACGAGGCCTTTGACGGTCGCGTACCGCGGTTCATCGGCGACCGTTACGGGCAGGTTGATATAGGAGCGGAGATACTGGTCGAGCCCATCGAGCAGCGAGCCGCCGCCGGTCATGATCACGCCGCGGTCGTAGATGTCTGCCGCGACCTCGGGCCGGAGCTCGGTAAGCGTGTCTTTGATGAGTTGTGCGATGCGACGGACGACGCCTTCGACCACCGGGTAAAGCTCGCCGATCGTCACCTCAACGGCCGCCGGGCTTCCGGTCTGCACATCACGGCCGCGAACGTCAATGGTCTTGGAGATGTCTTCGGGAAGAAACGTCGTAACGAACGAGGTCTTGAGCATCTCGGTCGTTTCGTCGCCGACCTGTATGCCGCGGTGGCGGCGAAGGTGCGTGGCGATGGCTTCATTTATCTCAAAGCTGCCGTGGCGTTCGCTGGTCGAGGTGACGACCGAGCCTTTTGCGACGATCGCGATATTGGTCGAGCCGGCCCCGTAGTCGATGATCGCCGAGGCACGTTTATCGCTCGGCAGAACGCCAACGCCAAATGCCGCTGCAAGGCCCTCTTCCATCATAAAGACCTTGCCGATGCCCGCCTCGCCGGCGGCATTAAGAAGCGCCCGCTGTTCGACGTGGGTAACGTCGGAGACCATGCTCATTACCGCCTGAATGGCAAGATTTGAGCCGCCCGATTTTCCCTTTCGGACAAAATGGGCGAGCATTTTTTTGGTGCGTTCAAAGTCCGCGACAACGCCGCCGATGAGCGGAGCCCGGACCACAATATCGCGACCTTCGCGGCCGGACATATCTGCGGCCTCCTGGCCAAAGGCGACGATCTCTTCGGTCAACTCGTTTATCGCAACAAGCGACGGCTCATCGAGCACGACACCGCGATCCTTGACGGCGATGATCGTGCTTGCCGTTCCGAGGTCGATAGCCATCGAATCGGTCACGAGCTTTTTGAGTGACGAGATCTTGAGCATACTTGCGGCGTTTGAAAGATTATACGGGTAATATGGCCGGGACGTAAAGAGAAATCTTGCGGCCCGCTACGCCCAGCGGACCTCGAGCACCTTTACGGGCTCGACGCGGTTTTTGACGGTAAGCGGGTCCAAAACGTTTACCGGAATTCTTCCGCCGCTCGCTTCATGGGACGCTTCGGTCATAATTATCTGACCGCCTTTGGCGATGTCCTGGAGCCGGGCGGCGAGGTTTACGGTATCGCCGATCGCCGTGTATTCCGATCTTTTTTCCGAGCCGATATAGCCGACCGTCGCGACGCCGGTGTGGAGGCCGATGCCTACCGAGATCTCGCTGAGTCCCTCATGGCGGAGCTCGTCGTTAAGCGTGCGGATGCGTTTTTGCATCTTGACCGCCGCTTTTACTGCATTGAGAGCGTCTTCTTCGGAAACATTCGGAGCACCAAAAAGGGCCATCAGGCCATCGCCGATGTATTTATCGAGCGTTCCGCCGTGCTCGAAGATGATCTCGGTCATCGCCGAGAAATAGCTGTTCAGCAACGAGACGATCTTCTCCGGATTTTCTTTCTCAGAGATGGCCGTAAAGCCGCGGATATCGGCAAAGAGCACGGTGATCTGCTGGTTAACGCCGCCCAGGCGAAAAGACGACGGATTATCAAGAAGCTGCTTAACGACGTACTCCGGCATGAAGCGGCTGTAGTTTGCCCGGGCGACCTCTTCGCGGGCAAGCCGGTTGTGTGCCTTTACGGTCTCAACCGTGAGGGCGGCCTGCGCGGCGACGGCTCCGATCATCTCGAGGTGATCTTTGGTAAAGGCGGCAAAGGGATCGAGCCGGTCGGCGTAGATCACGCCGTGGACGTTGTTTTCCGTTATCAGCGGAGCGCAGATGGTCGAACGGACGCCCTGCGAGACGATGGACTCCGCCCCGGAAAATTGCTCATCGGCACGGGCGTCCTGCGAGAGAAGAGCAACGCGGTCGTTCATCACTTTTTGCGTGATGGTCCGGCTGATGGTCATATTCTCGGTCAGCTTCGCGATCTTTTCGTCGCGGGTTTGAACGGCGACGGGGTTGAGGCTGAAATCGAGAATGCGGCCATCGAGCGTTTCATCGGCAAGGAGGGCAACGACGCGGTCGGCCGGCGTTCCGCGAAAGATCAGATCGGTCGCCTTTTCGAAAACGTCTGAGAGGTCAAAAACGCTGCCGAGCGTCTTGCTCATCTCATAAAGAAGCTCCAGCATCTTGGCCTTGCGGCGAAGGTCCTTTATCTCATCAGGCGTCGCCACGGCACTTTCCATTGAGAGGTGCGATTGTCGGCCGATGATCTCCTTTGCCGAGATGAGAAGCTGTGTCTGCCCGAGCGGTTCATCGCCGAACGCCACGCCGCCGGGCACATCTGCGACCGTCGGGGCGTTTTGAACAGCACTTAGGTTGACGCTTCGGTTGACCTGGACCGAACCGGCGGACATCGGGGGACGTTGTATCGATACTTCGGCGGCCGTGTCGTCAAAGACGAGCCGCGATTCGCCGATCATTACCGAATCGCCAGGCTCGAGTATCTTCTCAAGCATCGGCGAGCCATTGACGAAAACGTGATTGACACTACGCGTCAATTGGCCATTATCGATGTAACCATCAACCAGCTTGAAGCGGTCGCCCTCGCCCACGATCTGGGCGTGTTTGCGAGAAACGCGGCGGTCATTAAGCACAATGTCGTTGTCCTTTGACCTGCCGATGGTAGCAACGGCGCCGGACACGAGGGGAAACTCGCGAATGTCGCCGGTAGGTTCTGTTATCTTTAAGTATGCAGCCACGTCTGTTGTAATTGTAAAGATTAACCGGCAAATGTTAAATGCGGGCGGGCCGCGATGTTGCCAACCCCCGAAAATCGATGCAGGAAACCATCTATTTTGACAACAACGCGACGACGCAGCCCTTTCCCGAGGTCGCAGAGGCGATGCTTCCCTTTATCGGCGGAAACTACGGCAATCCGTCGTCCTCGCACCACATTGGCCGGGCGGTTCGCGAGGCGATCGGCGATGCCCGCGAAGGCGTTGCGGAGCTGATCGGAGCCGCCTCGGGCGATGAGATCTTTTTCACGTCGGGCGGAACGGAAAGCGACAACTGGGCGATCCTCGGAGCACTGATGACGATGCCTGAGCGGAGGCATATCGTCACGACGGCGGTCGAGCACGAAGCCGTTAGAAAGCTCTGCGACCGGCTTGAAATTGACGGGTACGAAGTGACGCGGGTCGTGGTGGACGGTGACGGACGGCTTGATATCGAAGAGCTGAAGCGAAGCTTGCGGCCGGATACGGCGGTCGTTTCGGTGATGTCGGCAAACAACGAGACGGGCGTCATTTTTCCGATCGCGGAGATCGCGGCTGCCGTTCGCGAGCGTTCGGACGCGCTGATACATTCGGATGGCGTCAACGCCGCGGGGAAGATCGCGATCGATATCAAGGAAACAGCGGTCGATCTGTTATCGCTCTCAGCCCATAAATTTCACGGGCCGAAGGGCGTTGGTGCGCTTTATGTTCGCAGCCGCATCGAGCTTCCGGGCATCGCCATCGGCGGCGGACAGGAACGCGGCCGGCGTGCGGGAACGGAAGCCGTGCATCAGATCGTCGGGATGGGAACGGCGGCACGGCTCGCGGCTAATCTCGCCCCGATGCAAAAGGTCGCCGAACTTCGCGACCGGCTTGAAGGCGAATTGCTCGGGCGCGTCGCGAGCGCTTTTCGCAACGGTGCGGCGGGCGAAAGGCTTCCGAACACCGCCAACATTTCGTTTGCCGAAACGAATGGCGAAGCGATCCTCGCCTTGCTCGATGAAGCGGGTATCTGCGTTTCGACCGGTTCGGCCTGCAACGTGGAAACGCGGGAAGCCTCCGCAGTGCTCAAGGCGATGGATATCCCTTACTCGCGGGCGATGGGCTCGATTCGCTTTTCGCTTGGCAGATTCAATACGGAGGATGAAGTGGAAAAGGTGATCGCCGCGACCATCGACGCGGTCGAACGGCTGAGAAAGCTCGCCGATGTGGCCGCTTAGACTGCTTTTTCGATGCCGTAGCGCGTGAGTTTTAGATAGAGCCCGCGACGGGTCAGGCCAAGCTCATTTGCGACCCGCGAGATGTTCCAATTGTGGCGTGAAAGCGCGGCCTTTATCATCTGCATTTCAAGCTCGCCGACAGCTTCCTCAAGCGTTGTGCCGGTCGAGAGATTGGCGAACGGCATTATCGGGCTCGAAAATGACGTGATCGGCTTTGAGTCGTTTGCCGATTCTCCAAAGGTCGTTATCGGCTTTGCCGAACGCCGCAACTCGGGCGAGAGGTGTTCGGGCGTTATCACGTCGCCATCCTCGGCACGGGCCACGACCCGCTGGATCTCATTGCAAAGTTGGCGGACGTTTCCCTCCCAATTGCAGACCATTAGCAGGTCAACGGTCTGCGGCGTGAAGGTGACATCGCGTTTGTGGAATTTCTCAGAGTAGTGGTTGACGTAGTAGTTGATGATCGGCGGTATCTCCGAGCGGCGCTCGCGGAGCGGCGGCACCCGCAGCCGGATGACGTTTAGCCGATAGAAAAGATCTTCACGGAAGCTGCCCTCGGCGACCTTTTCCTCAAGCGGCATATTGGTCGCCGCGATGACGCGGACATCGACCTTGATCGGCTTTTTCTCGCCGATCGGCTGCACCTCGCCTTCTTGCAAAAATCGCAGCAGCTTTGGCTGAACGTCTATTGGCAGGTCGCCGACCTCATCAAGAAAAAGCGTTCCGCCATCGGCCGAGCGGATCATGCCGGGCGAATCTGTGACCGCACCGGTAAACGCCCCGCGTTTATAACCGAAGAGATGCCCTTCGGCGAGCTCTTTCGGGACGGCCGTGCAATTGAACGGGATAAAGACCTTGTCCTTGCGGCTTGAAAGCGAATGGATCGCCCGCGAAACGAGCTCCTTACCTGTGCCCGATTCGCCGGTGACGAGGACCGTAACATCTGACGAGCGGATCTTGTAGATCTCCTCAACAAGAGTCGTCATCGCCGGCGAGGAATGGATAAAGCCGGGCATGACGCTGGTCGAGGCGTGCGAGCCCGTTTCCTGCTCGGCCGGCCGCGAACGCTCGCGGGAACGAAGGTCAATTACGTCAAGCCCGAGCTCGACGACCTTGATCAGCGGCTGGAGCGGGCTACCGTCAGAGAGCTTTGCCGATGACGTTGGACTGATCAGCACCGCGGCGGCCGGAGCTCCGGCAGGCTTTAGGTCAAGAACGGCGAAGTTCTTCGAACGCTCGAAGGCCTTTGCTTTGCCCTCGACCTCGGCCTTTGCGTATTGTGAGACGAGTTCGGCGCTGTCCGAGGGCGCGATGCCGTGCGTGATGAATGGCCGAAGCTGCTTCTTCTCATTCATCTCGGCGATGATGATCTTTTTGGCCGTCGTCTCCTGCTGCATTACGGCCATCAGCTCGCGGAAGAGCAGCTCACGCGAGGCGGTTGCCTCGGCAAGCCGGACCATCAGAAGCTGCGAAACGACCGAATTCGATCGCGCCGGTTCGCTGCGGGCGGGCAAGGCTTTCCTCGCCGCCGCGATCGATTCGGCATGCTTCAAGCGTTCGTCAATGCCGAGCTTTTTGAATATATCCTTCGCCGCCTCAAGGTGACGCATCGCCTGCTCGCTGCGGTCTTTCGGTAGATGCTCGGCAAGCAGAAGATGGGCATCGCCGATGTGGTAAATATCTTCAGCGGTCTCAAAGATCGTGAGCGACCGGTTGAAATGATGAACGGCCATTTCAGGGTCGCCGGCTTTTGCCGATTCGAGCCCGCGGATCCGCTGCACATTCCCGAAGACGAAAAAGTCCGACTCCGGATCGCTTGCCTCGACCATCGCGATGGCATTCTCAAATTCGGCCGTTCGATCAAGCCGGAGCAGTGCCTCGGCGAGCACGAGGCCGGCCATCTTTGCGTAGTGCTTGTCGCCGATGCGGCCGCTAAGCTCGATGGTCTCGCGGGCGGTCGCGGCAGCTTTTTCATATTCACCCTCGGCAAGCAGGCAACGCGAAAGATTGCGGAGAGCTTGTGCCTCATACCATTCGCGCTTGTGTTCGCGGGCGGCAGCGACGGCCTGGGTCAGTAGGCTTCGTGCCTCATTCAGGTCGCCGCGGAGGATCTTCATCTCGCCGAGGCTGTCGAGAATGCCGGCGATGTGGGCATGGTTCGATTCGATCGCAAGATCAAGCGCTCGCTTTATCCGCTCTTCGGCACGATGCCATTCGCCGACGTGCATCAGGTGAATGCCGAGATTGTTGTAGGCGATAACGGAGTTAAGAACATGCTCGGTCTGGTCAAAAAAGGTGATCGATTTCTCAAGGCACTCGATTCCATCCTGCGGCCGGCGAAGGAACCAATACGCGCCCGACATATCGGTATAAAGCTTGCCGAGCATGAACGGGGCCGAGCGGTCGCCGATGATCTTAATGCCGAGATCGAAATACTGAAGCGCCTCTTCGCTGTTACCTTCCTGATGGTAGCTGATCGCTATCTCGCGATAGGCCTCGGCCAGCCCGAGCCAATCGCCCACCGCACGGAGCGGCTCAAGGGCGGCGTTTGCGTGGTCGCGGCAGATGCTCGATTCATTTAGCTTGCGGTAAACGCGGGCGAGCCCGATGTGGATCTGCCCATTAAGCTGCGGAAGCTCGGCGGACGTTGCCGTTTCTAGCGTTTCCTTGAGGAGCGTAACCGCCTTCGGGTGGTCGCCGAGGTTGTTGTAGGCGATGGCGAGCTGCGTCATCACCCGGATGCGGATCTCCTGGCTCAGGCGGTCGAGGTTTTCGCGGTCCTCATAAGGGCGGATCGCCTCGAGCGATTCCTTATAGCGACCAACGGTCTCGAGCGTAAAGGAGTGGAGCCGTTTCAGGCTCGCGAGGTCGTCGTCCGTGTGGCCAAAGGCGGCGATCGCGTCAACGACGATGCGCTCGGCCTCGCTCGAAAGCCCTTCGCGGAGCTTTTGCCCGATCGAGGAGAAGAGCGCATCGAGAGCCTCGCGCGTGGGCACGTCTCGGCGGTCTTTCGCGATGCCCGGAGCCGCGGCTCGCGGACCGCGTTTGATGAGCGGAGTGCGTTTCATTTGATTGGCGGTTTCGGTTCCGGGCAAGGCCGGAATGAGGCCGCTTTTTCAGCGGGCCGATCGCCCTAAAATGCAAAAATTGAATACTAAGTAAACAGCGCATTCGAAAGTTAGCAGAAATTAGCCGCGGTGTCTATAATTATTTTTCCGCTTTCAATGCAAGGCGGCGGCAAAATGGCAGAATTTCCGGAACATGACGGCGATGTGCTGACCGAGCGGCGTTCGAAGCTCGAGAAGCCTAAGCTCTTTAAGGTCATCCTTCACAACGATGATTTTACGACGATGGAGTTCGTCGTTTTTGTGCTTGAGCACGTTTTTAAGAAAACGCGGCCCGAGGCACTGGAGATAATGCTCAGCGTCCATTACAACGGTATCGGCGTCGCTGGCGTCTTCCCCTACGAGGTCGCCTACATGAAGCAGCAAAAGGCGATGAACCTCGCCAAATCCCGCGAATACCCGCTGCTCGTAACCATCGAAGAAGAATAAGAATTGAAAATGAATTCCTGATGTGAGAGTATCGGTGTGGCAACTTGCCACACCGGGTTGACACATATGGCTTTGACAACAGCAAAGAAGAATACGCGCGAGAGCCGGCTTAATGTTCGGTTGGCGTCCGACCTCAAGGCTCGAATAAGACGGGCCGCGAATGTTCTGGGTCAAGACCTTACAGAGTTCGCTGTTTCGACACTAGATGAGCGTGCGAAAGAGGTGCTGGAGGCTCATGAATCCATGATCCTTTCGGAAAACGAGCGTCGCGCCTTTCTGGACATTTTGGCTGGCGACCCTCCTGCCCCAACGAAAAAGGCACTTGAAGCTGCAAAGAAGTATAAAAGTGGAGAGAGGAAAGGCGTTGTCTATGAATTTGCGGATTGAACCGTTAACGCGAATTCACAATCGTAAAGCGTTCAGCTGTTCGGATGAGACGGTCGATCAGTTCCTTCGGCAAAAAGCCTTGCAGGATCAGGAACTTGATCTCAGTCGAACTATGGTTCTCACTAATACCGCACACGATCCTACGGGGATAATTGGCTATCACACACTCGCGATAACTCAGATTCCGCAGGAACAGATCCCGAACGACAGGCCAAAGATCAAACGAGGCATCCCTGTCATACTGCTTGGTCAACTCGGAATTGATTCGGAATATCAGGGAATGGGTTACGGCGAACGCATGTTGACCGATGCTCAATCGCGTGTGTGCGACATTGCCGCCAAGGTGGGTGTTCGTGCGATGATATTGGACGCGAGAACGGAGCGACTGGCGTCGTGGTATGAGAGCCACGGATTTATGAGGCTCGCGGGGTCAATGAGAATGGTGAAACGCATTGAGACGATTCGGCAGGAATATTTTTAGGAGATTGAAGACGAGAAGACCTCGAAAACCTGCTGTTTCCTTCCTAGAAATTCACGCGATTTGTATGCTAATCTAAGCGTTGTTATGCGGAGGCCATCGCCCATTATATGCACGAGATTAGGGACTTAAGTTCAACCCGGAGTTGAGCGGTGGCGAAATTTTGCCTTGATAGGGTCCCAAGCTAACTTAACGGCTTGGGGCTTTTTGATTTTTTACAATGACCGAAAGCTTAGAACTAAAGAAAACAGTAAATCTGCCGAAGACGAATTTTGGGCAGAAGGCGAATCTTGGGCAGAGCGAACCCGCCCGGCTCAAGAAGTGGAAAGAGGCCGGGCTTTACGAACGCATCGCCGAGACGCGACGCGGCCGGGAGAAGTTCATTCTCCACGACGGCCCGCCCTATGCGAACGCTGATATCCACATCGGCACGGCGCTCAACAAGATACTCAAGGACTTCGTCGTCAAGAGCCGTTCGATGATGGGCTTTGATGCGCCGTATGTTCCGGGCTACGACTGCCACGGGCTGCCGATCGAAACGCACGTAGAGCGAAAGCTCGCCGAAAAGGGTAAGAACAAGGCCGACATTCCCGTTTCGACCTTTCGGCGTATCTGCCGCGAGCACGCCTCGACGGCGATGAACAACCAGACCCGCGACTTTCAGCGGCTAGGGATCCTCGGCGAATGGGAGAACCCATATCTGACGATGTCCGCCGAGTATGAATCGGCGACCGCACGGCTTTTCGGGCGGTTTCTCGAACGCGGTTATGTTTATAAGGGCCTGCGGCCCGTATATTGGTGCATTCACGACCAGACGGCGCTTGCCGAGGCCGAGGTCGAATACAAAGAGCACACGTCGCCTTCGGTCTATGTGAAGTTTTCGCTTAGGTCCGATCCGGCCTCGATCGATCCCGCCCTTGCGGGGAAGAAGGTGTTCTTCGTCATCTGGACGACCACGCCCTGGACGCTGCCGGCAAATCTCGGTATCGCGGTCCATCCTGAATTTGATTACTCCGCGGTCGAGGTCGGTGACGAGGTCTATATCGTCGCTTCAGAGCTGAAGGGTTCGCTGGCGGAGACGTGCAGCTTTACGAACTCGGCGGAACTCGCCCGCTTTAAGGGCTCAAAGCTCGACCGGCTTGAGGCAAAACATGCATGGCTCAACCGCACCTCGCTGGTAATGAACGGCGAGCACGTAACGCTCGGCGAGGCCGATGCCGAGACTGAGCTGGACGTCCGATTTGAAATCAAGGGTTCGGCCAAATCCGGCACCGGACTCGTGCACACGGCACCGGGCCACGGAGCGGACGACTTTCACATCGGCAAGGCATATGGGCTTGAGATCTACAATCCGGTGGATGCGGCCGGGCGGTTTATCGCCGAGGTCGAGCACTTCGGCGGGATGAAGATCTTTGACGCGAACCCGAAGATCGTCGAGTTTCTAGATGAAAGCGGAATGCTCCTCCATTCGGAGAAGTATCAGCACCGCTATCCTCACTGCTGGCGATGCAAGAATCCGGTCATCTTTCGGGCGACTCCGCAATGGTTCATCTCGATGGACGAGGTCGCCGCTCCTATCCAGGAAGGGAGCTCGGGCACGAAGCCTCTGAGACAGCAGGCACTTGCCGAGATCGAGAAAGTGAAATGGCATCCAGCGTGGGGCGAAGGCCGGATGGCGAATATGTTCAAGGGCCGGCCTGATTGGTGCGTCTCGCGGCAGCGTTCGTGGGGCGTTCCGATCCCCGTTTTTTACTGCAGCGGCTGCGAAGAAACGGTCGCCGACCCGAGTGTCGTTGATCACGTCGCGGACATCTTTGCCAAGGAAACCGCCGACGCCTGGTACGCACGGACGGAGAGCGAACTCCTGCCCGAGGGCTTTGCTTGCACGAAATGCGGCGGCACAGAGTTCCGCAAAGAGACTGACATTCTCGACGTCTGGTTCGACTCGGGCTCGTCGTGCGTCGCAGTGCTTGAGACTCGCGGCGAGACGCTCCGCTTTCCGGCGGATGTTTATCTCGAGGGTGGCGATCAATACCGCGGCTGGTTCAATTCGTCGATGAGCTGCGGCATCGCGGCACACGGCACGGCGCCGTATCGGCAGGTGATAACCCACGGCTGGGTCGTCGATGGTGAGGGCAAAAAGCAATCGAAATCGGTCGGCAACGTGACGGCTCCGCAGGAGATAATTGATAAGTCGGGGGCGGAGATCTTGCGGCTTTGGGCTGCTGCGGTTGACTACACCGAGGACGTCCGATGCTCGGACGAGATCCTCTCGCGGGTCGTCGATGCCTATCGCAAGATGCGGAACACGCTCCGCTACGCGCTCGGTAATCTTGATGGCTTTGACCCGGCGGCGGATTCGGTCGCGGAATCGGAGATGCTAGCGATCGACCAATGGGCACTTGCAAGCCTTGAGGTAGTTTCGGCAAAGGTGCAGAAGGGGTTTGAGGACTACGACTTTCAGGCGGCCTACGGAGCGCTTTACAATTTCTGCACCGTCACGCTCTCGGCCCGTTACTTTGACATCATCAAGGACCGGCTTTACATCTTCGCCCCGCGTTCGATAGAACGACGCTCGGCACAGACGGCGCTTTATCGCATCGCCGATTCGCTCTGCCGGCTGATGGCGCCGCTGCTCGCATTTACAAGCGACGAGGCATGGGAAAACTTGCCGGGGACTCGCGAGGCTTCAGTACATATGGCCGAATTCCCGGTCGCAACGCGTCTTGACGAAGCGGCGGAAGCGGAATTGCTCTCGCAGTGGGAACGCATCTTCGCCATCCGCGACGAGGTTTTGAGATCGCTCGAAACGGCGAGGGGCGAAAAGGTGATCGGTTCATCGCTCGAGGCAAAGGTCATCCTGACGACCGATAAGCCGACGACGATGTTTTTGATGGAGCATTTCACCGAGCTTCGGTATATATTTATCGTTTCACAGGTCGAGGTGCACGAGGGCGAGCCGTTTGCCGTCAAGATCGAAAAAGCACACGGCGAGAAATGCGAGCGATGCTGGAACTATTCATCCCGCGTCGGTGAATTTGAAAGCTATCCGACCGTCTGCGAGCGGTGCATTGAAGCTCTTCGCGAGATTGAAAAGGCAGCGGCCGCTTAGAGGAAGATCAATATGAAAAGATTCGTAGCAACATTTTCCGTGCTGATGCTGCTTGCGGTTGCGGCCGCGGCGCAGAGCGTCCGGACGCCCGAACGCGGTTCTGCTGAACGCAAGGCGATACTCGATGCCATTCGCGTCCCGGTCGAGCGCGATATGAAGCAGAAGATCGTTTTCGTGACCGACGAATTTCGCGTGTATCAGAACTGGGCATTTGTCAGCGGCACTCTGCAGACGCCCGATGGCGGGCAGCCGGACCTGAGAGGAACGGCTTGGGCCGAGGAAGCCGATTTCTTTGAAAATAACTTTTTTGCGCTCGTGCGAAAGACGGGCACGCGCTGGCGGGTGACGACCAACGCCATCGGCTGCACCGACGTTTGCTATGCCGACTGGTGGCGGCGATACCGGGCACCAAAGGCCGTGTTTCCATACACGGAATGAACGAAAATGAAACCGCGAGTGCGGCCGGCTCGTAGTTCTGAACGTCCACTAATCTAAAAACTGTAAGGAGTTCAGCAATGAAACACGCTATTTCGGCCACATTTTTCGTTCTCGCAATTTTCGCTACGGCCGCGGCCGCTCAATCGGATGAAAAAGATGCGGTGCGCGTCCCGCTGATGAACTACATCAAAGGACACGAGACCGGCCAGGGCGAGTACTTCCGCAAGGCATTCCATACGGAAGGAAGCATGGTCTGGATGCGCGACGGCAAGTTCACGTCACGCACATTTGCAGAATATATTGCCGGAGCATCGGGCAAGCCGGCAGCTGATGAAAAGGACAGGCGTCGGAGCATCGAAGGAATTGAGATAGCCGGGACGGCGGCGACGGCAAAGATTATACTCGACTACCCGAACGTCAGGTTCGTCGATTTTATGTCGCTGCTCAAGATCGATGGCGAATGGAAGATCGTTAGCAAGGTCTTTTACGCCGAGCCGAAGAACACAAAGTGAACAAAACAGACTTTTTGTGGAAACTCGCTTACCTCGTCATAACCGGCGGGGTTTTTCTGGTCGATCAAACCACGAAGGCCTGGGCGGTCAGCCGTCTTCGGTTTGGGGACGACATCTCGGTCATTCCGGGGTTTCTCAATTTCGCCTATGCCCAGAACACGGGTGTGGCGTTTTCGATGTTTGACGATTACGGCGATCCCGGACGTTGGGGGCTCTCGGCCGTAGCGATCGTTGCCGGCGTTCTGGTGCTCTTTTACTTTTGGCGAACGCCGCGTTCGGATGACCGCGTCCTCGGCGCGCTTGCTCTTCTACTTGCCGGGATAATCGGCAACGTTACCGACCGTGTGCGGCTCGGGTTCGTTGTCGATTTCATCGATGTACAATTCGGCTCATGGCACTACCCGACCTTCAACGTCGCCGACATGGCGATCGTCATCGGCGCCGGATTGTTGATCCTAGATATGGTTTGGTCGAAGAAGGAGAAGGCTGAGCCGCCGACGGAGAACGCGACAGCAAAATGAAGATCGAACTCAGGCCGATAAATGAGGAGAATTTCAGGCCGGTCATCGGGCTTGATGTCGGGCCGGGCCAGAATACGTTTGTTGCGACAAACGTCTTCTCGATCGCCGAGTCAAAGGTCTCGCCGTACCTCGAACCCCGGGCGATTTATGCAGACGACGGGCTTGTGGGTTTTACGCTCTACGGCCGCGACCCCGAGACCGGCAAATACTGGATCGTACGGCTGATGGTCGACGCCGCCCATCAGGGCAAAGGCTACGGCCGAGCCGCGGTGCTCGCGCTTATCGAAGAGCTTCGGGCAATGCCGGAATGCAGTGAGATTTTTTTGAGCCTTGTTCTTGATAACGCGGCCGCCGAAGGCCTTTACCAAAGCATCGGCTTCGCACGCACCGGCGAGATCGAGCATGGTGAGATCGTTATGAGATATGTGCTTTGAGAAGCGAGAAGCGAGAATCAAGAAGCAAGAAGCAAGAAGCAAGAAGCAAGAAGCAAGAAGCAAGAAGCAAGAAGCAAGAAGCAAGAAGCAAGAAGCAAGAAGCAAGAAGCTTGAGGTCTAAGAACTAGAATCGTTTTATGCGTTCACGGAGTTTTGAAGACGTCGAAATCTGGAAAAAGTCGCACGCTTTCGTTTTGGAGGTCTATCGACAGACCGAAAGTTTTCCCAAGCACGAGATATATGGATTGACATCGCAGTCAAGAAGAGCGGCGGTATCAATACCCGCAAATTTTGCTGAGGGCTTCGGTAAGGCGACAAAGCCGGATAAGCTGCGCTTTTACAGTATGTCTCAAGGTTCGTTGGAAGAATGCCGATACTATCTTATTCTTGCAAACGATCTCGGTTACTGTGACACTTTTGTTTTGAGAACATTGATCGACGAAATTGGGAGAATGCTTGGAAGCTATATGCGAGCGATCAAAGCCGATATCTAAGAATTGTGTTGTCCGATGCTTCTGGCTACTTGCTTCTAGCTACCGGCTTCAAACTCCACATGTATCCTGAGCTTTTCAGAATCGGCGATTTTCCGGTAACCAGCTACGGCATTTGGCTGGCGGCGGGTATGTTGATCGCGCTCTTTGCGGCTTCGCGGCTGGCGGCCCGCGATGGATTGCCGCGCGAACGCATATACGATCTCGGCCTCTGGACGCTGGTCGGCGGATTGCTTGGTTCTAAGATCTTGCTCTTTTTTGTCGAGGACAACGTACAGCTTTTCACGCTCGATTTCTTGCGTTCCGGCGGAGTTTATTATGGCGGGTTGATCGGCGGATTTTTGACGGTTGTATTCCTCATTCGCTTTTACAAGCTGCCGTTCTGGAAGGTCGCGGATGCTCTTGCGGCGGGACTCGCTCTCGGCCAGGCGTTCGGCCGGCAGGGCTGCTTTGCCGCCGGTTGCTGCTGGGGCAAGCCGACGACGAATTGGTGGGGCGTGCATTTTAGCGACAAGGGCCACGAATACACCGGCGTCCCGATCGCCGACAACGTCCACCTGCATCCGACGCAGCTCATTGAGAGCTTTACAATGCTGGCAGTCTTCGGCTTTCTCGTTTGGCTGCACCGCAACAAGAAATTTGACGGCCAGGTGCTCATCGCCTACGGCATCATTTATTCGATCTTCCGTTTCCTTATCGAATTCATCCGCGACGACCCGCGAGGCGAACTCTTTGGCCTGACGGCGATGACCGGCCTTTCAACCTCGCAGATCGTCAGCCTCGTCGTCGCCGCGGCGTCGATCGCATTCTTCGCCGTCCGCTACCGGCAGCGTCCGGAAACGGATCTGTAGCCGTACCAATTTCCAATGACACAATTTACAATTCCCAATTCCGGGCGCCGCATTGTCAATTGTTTAGAAACAAGAACTCCCCGATGACCCAAACTGAGATAGAAAATAAGGAGGACAATTCCCTCGTGTTCTCGCCGGGTGCGGACGCCGCCGGCGTTCGGCTCGATGCGTATCTTGCGGCGCGGATCGAGGGCTGGTCGCGTGCGCGGCTACAGCGGTTGATCACGGACGGCGATGTGCTGGTCAATGGGAAAGCGGTGAAGCCATCGTATAAGTTACACGAGGGCGAAGAGATAGATGTCGATCTGGTCGAAGCACCGGCGGCCGTTTTTGAGCCCGAGGACATCCCGCTCGATATCGTTTTTGAGGACGAGTATCTGGCCGTCATCAACAAGCCCGCCGGGATGGTCGTCCACCCCGGAGCCGGCAATGCGACCGGAACGCTTGCAAATGCGATCGCCTGGCACCTCAATTTGCAGAGGCCCGCGCGTGAGCAAGGGCGTATCGAGCTACTCGGCAGTGACGCCCTTAATGACGTGCGGGCCTCGGCAACGAATGACAGGGTCGGCATCGTTCACAGGCTCGATAAAGACACTTCCGGCCTGATCGTCGTCGCCAAAGAGGAAGAGACGCATGAGGCTCTTTCCAACCAATTCCGTGACCGCCTCGTCGCCAAGCAATACGTCACGCTCGTCCACGGCAGCCCGCGTGAGAATATGGGCACGATCGACCGCCCGATGGCCCGCGACCGATGGCACCGCACGAAAATGACCGTCGCCGCCAATGGCCGCAACGCCCTGACGATGTGGAAAGTGCGGCAGCGGTTCGAGAAATTCACGCTGCTTGAGGTCGAGATCAAGACCGGCCGCACGCACCAGATCCGCGTTCATCTCGCCTCGATCAATCACCCGGTCGTCGGCGACCCCACCTACAACGAGGGCCGCGACAACACCGTCAACGACGTCGATATCAAGAACGCCATCCGCACCCCCGGCCGCTTTTTTCTTCACGCCGAACGCCTCTTATTCACCCACCCCAAGACCGGCGAGCCGATGTCATTTCATTGCGAGATCCCGCAGGAATTGGCAGAATTGCTAGAATCGCTTTGACGGGGCATTGTCACGACCGGACCGCAGGCGTCTGCGCCTGCCAGCGTCAAAAGGACGCTACCGCCCGTCAGCGTTGAGGGAACTAGGCCGTTATCACGGCCTTTGCACGCGGGGACGCGTGCGGTCCAGTCGTTGAGGTGATTTGATTTTATGTACGACCCACGCGTTTGGCACAGCCGAGGCTACATTCCGCACATTGACCCCGGCGCATGCACACAGTTCATCACCTTCCGGCTTGCGGGTTCGATGCCGCAGGCGGTTTTAGCCCGCTGGCGGGAAGAACTCAAAAGAGGCGAGGTGACCGACGCCGGTTTTCGCAAGCGGATCGAGATCTATCTTGACCAGAACTACGGCGAGCGGTGGCTCGCGGATACGCGGATCGCGGGCCTTGTGCAAGATACGCTCCTAAACCTTGATGGAAAGCGCTACCGGCTGATCGCCTGGGTCATAATGCCGAATCATGTCCACATCTTGATCGAAACGCTAGAAGGGAATTCGCTCTCGGATATAATGCAATCGATAAAGTCATATACGGCACATGAAGCGAACAAACTGCTCGGACGCAAAGGCAGCTTTTGGTTCAAGGAATAC